>CAUTOY010000161.1:0-2536 GCA_963539855.1 uncultured Veillonella sp. | reverse complement strand
CGTTCACGACCTTTGCCGTCTGTGGCAGCCCCTTGAAATTCATCTCGTAAATCGGCCAAAATACGCTTGGATATAGCTTCATCACCGTAAAAGATTTGGATTTTCTCTGGTCCCTCTGGTAAAGATTCTAAATGGGCTATTAAATCAGGTACCATGGTACGTGTTTTTAAAATGAAAGGTCTAATATTGGGTCTAAAGAAATGTTCTGCTTGCGCCATCTCATTGCCAGTGACAGGGTATTGTCCAAAAATTTCGGCTTTCACATAGGCCTCTACAAACACACCATAGGCCATCAGTTTTCTAACGAGACCTAAGGCACTTGTTTTATCAAAGGTAACATGAACCAGTTCCTTGTGTTCCTCTTTATCCATTACATAGGCCCCATTGGTACATACAAAGTACCGAAGGCAGGGCATAGCCTCGATGATATCATCCATCTCATGCCATGCACGGCCCGATGCGATGGCCACGCGAATACCGCTTTCACGAGCAGCGCGAACAGCAGAAACCACCTCTGGATCTACGGACTTAGCATCGTTCACCAAGGTGCCATCCACGTCAGACGCAATAAAACGAATCGGTACATCCCCAGTAAGGCCTATATAATTTTTTATTTCTAACGTTTCAGTTAAAGACATGAAACCTCCTTTAATACAACATCAATACATTGATTACAAAGTTTCTACTTGATGTAGAATAGAGATAAACATATAAGTTTATAAAGTTATCGCTTCAAAGGATGTGAAATACTATGCGTATCATAATCGATAGAGACGCCGTTTGTGCTGCCGATGATATGAGTCATCATCGTGAAGAGTTTACCGTACCAGATGATATCACCATAGCCGGTTTATTTGAATTTCTTGAGTTTAAATACATCCCTGTCATCGCCGGAAATAACGTGGTATGGGCGCTCTATCACCACGATGTCGAAATAGGAACCTATTTTACCCAAATTCAAAGTGTTATAAATGGCAATGTGTCATTATCGTCTATTATCAGTGATTCTGAAAGGGCCAATGAATTCTATCTACGATATTATAGCCACCCTGATAGGTATAGAAAGCGCTTTATTTAGTTGCATTAAATTCGGCTACAATCTCTTGTAAAATTGCTGGATGTTCAACCAAGTTCAATAATGTACGGCCTATGATATTGGCACCGTCCACAATTGTTTGTTCAATGGTAGGCTCTAGCATGGCATCTGCAAATTCTCGGGCATGACAGACCTTGTCTGGGCCGGCCAAGCGTAATTTGGGATGGAACGCCGCACATTGATAGCTGACGTTACCGATATCTGAACTACCACCAATTTCGGCTGGACCTGGTTCAAAATCAAGCCCCATATCGGACATCACTTCTTCAATCAGCACTGTGCCCCGATGATTTTGGTTCATATCGTCATAAGGATTACCGTAAAACTCAACCTCTACCGTGGTTCCTGTACAAAGGGCCGCCCCCTCAAAAATACGTTTTATCTGTTCAGATAAACCATTTAAGTAATCCCGTTCCGTATGACGTACGGTCACCTCTAGTTCACCATACGCAGGAATAACGTTTGACGCGGTGCCACCATTGATAATCCACGTGCCGATGCGCGTTTCAGGTCGCACTTGTTGACGCATCATATCCATCGCATGAATAGCAAGCTGAACGCCATTTACAGCATTGATACCATTCCATGGTTCTCCCGCTGCATGAGCCGATTTACCATGATACTTGGCGCGGAAACAATCGAGGGCCAAAAATTGTGAATTAGGACGTGTTTCTTCACCATCGAGATGCACCATAATGGCAAAATCATAGTCCTTAAACACGCCAGCATTACACATATCCACCTTGCAGCCCATCGCTTCCTCATCAGGAGTGCCGATGATGTCGATATCCATGTTGAAAGCTACTCCATCTTGCTGCATTTTATGCAGTGCTAATGCCGCTAGTACACTCATAGAACCGCTGGCAGAGTGCCCACAAGCGTGCCCCACGTCTGGTAGCGCATCGTATTCACATAATATGGCTAAACGGCCTTTAGGATTGTCTACTTTCACAGCAGATGCCTTAAAAGCAGTTGGCAAATTACAAAACTCATAAGTTACAGGAATGCCGTGCTTGGCAAGGACAGCGCCGATGGTTTTAACAGACTCGAACTCGCGGCCAGAAAGCTCTGGATGTTTTGCCAATGTATAGTTAATGGTGAAAGCCTCTTGGGCGAAGCTTTCACAAGCAATTGAAAATTGTTCAGTAAGAGACATATATCCTCCTAAGGGTCTATATTTATGACTAATCTTAATGAATACAAGATACCCGCCGTCAACATAATTTGTTCACATATCTTTAATTATACAATGTTATTGCCTATTGGTTCAAAATTCCGTACAATATAAACAGATTAATATGTTTGTATCGTGTTTGAGGAGGATACTATGTTTAAATTCAAAAAATTGACAGCTATCGCACTCGTAGCCGTTGCTGCTATGGGTTTATTGGCTGGTTGTGGCAGTGAAAAAAGCAAAATGACACAAGAAGCAGGTGTATT
>CAUTOY010000160.1:0-2570 GCA_963539855.1 uncultured Veillonella sp. | reverse complement strand
GTCTCAATGGGACCACCTAAGTACATGGCTGCCGTAATAGGTACAGCTAAGATGGCGAAGAACATCAACGCCCCTTGAATACAGTCCGTCCAAGATACGGCGAGGAAACCTCCGAGAAATGTATAAAATACTACAATGCCCGCCGTAATAAAGAGGGATACGGTATAGTCCAAACCAAAGATGGTATTAAATAATTTACCTCCTGCCACAAATCCAGAGGATGTGTAGATGAGGAAGAAAATTAATATGAACAACGCGGAGATAACAGCTACTGAATGGGATTGATCGTGGAATCGATTTTTCAAATAATCCGGCAATGTCAAGCTATCGCTAGCTACCTCCGTATGGTTACGCAATCTACGGGATACGAACCGCCAGTTGGCCCAGGTGCCTAAGGTAAGTCCTACGGCAATCCACACACCGGAAATACCTGTAGTATAGGCAAGACCTGGTACGCCCATGAGCATCCAACCACTCATGTCCGATGCTTCTGCACTGAGTGCTGTAATCCACGGGCCTAGCTGTCTGCCGCCTAATATATAGTCCCCAATACTGTTTGATTTACGATAGTAATAGACACCGATATACATCATCAGTCCTAAATACAAGGCAAAGGCGATTATAATCATTATGTTGTTGTGTGTCATGCCTATATAAAACCTCCTTAGGGTTGTATCATCAAGTTAAAAATATATACTTATTATTGTATCATACATTGTCATTCTATAGGATATGTAAATGATATAATTTGTTGGTAAATATTGATGATATTTTTAAAAATACTAAACAGTATTATATGAAAATACCTCAAAAAATACCTCAAAAAATGATACAATAAATAAATACAATATTTCATTTTGATATGGCATATAACATCGTTAGTTTTGTACACATAGGAAAGGAGGTATACCGATGGAGGCTATTAATTCCTGTGAACGTGCTTTACAATTATTGCAAACCTACTTTGGATATACATCCTTTCGACCCGCGCAAGAAGCACCTGTGGAGTCTTTATTAAAGAACGAGGATGTAGTAGCCATCATGCCTACAGGAGCAGGCAAATCGATATGCTTTCAAATTCCAGCTCTTTGTAAATCAGGGCTTACCATTGTATTCTCGCCCTTAATATCCTTGATGAAAGACCAAGTTGATGGATTGGTGGATCAAAATATACCAGCTGCCTTAATCAATAGTACATTAACACAAACAGAATTTAATAAAACTATGTACGATGTACGTAGTGGGAATATTAAATTATTATATATTGCACCAGAGCGATTAGGGTCTAATTTCTTTTGTAATGTATTACGGTCTATGCCAATCTCTCAAGTTATTGTCGATGAGGCGCACTGTATTTCGCAGTGGGGCCATGACTTTAGACCTTCTTATCGATTGATAGGTGATTGGTTAGCTAGTTTGCCTAAACGTCCCGTGGTGGGGGCTTTCACAGCGACGGCTACGAAGGCTGTAGAAAATGATATAAAAAAATTATTAGGTTTAGATCATGCAAATGTGTATGTTACGGGATTTGATAGGCCGAATTTATCGTTTTCCGTAGTGCGTACACCAAAACGCATGGATTATGTTGTCGACTATGTACGGCGACATAGCCACGAGAATGGTATCATTTATTGTTCTACACGCAAGGATGTAGAACGAGTTTATGATAATTTGACGCGTGCTGGAATCCAAACTGGATATTACCATGCTGGTTTATCCGATGAGATGCGCAAAGATATGCAAAATAAATACGCTTTTGACCAATTACAAGTCATGGTCGCTACCAACGCATTTGGCATGGGCATCGATAAGAGCAATGTAAGGTATGTGTTGCATTACCAAATGCCACGGAATATGGAATCCTATTATCAAGAGGCAGGCCGTGCTGGACGCGATGGTGCACCAGCAGAATGCATTTTACTCTATAGTGGGCAAGATGTACGCGTTCATAAATATTTGATTGAACAAGGTCATTTAGAACCACAACGTGAGCAGGTAGAGCTTAGAAAACTGCAATCCATGATTGATTACTGTTTCTGTAGTACCTGCCTAAGAAAATATATGCTCGCCTATTTTGGTGAAATCGTTCCGTGGCTTGAATGCAGTAACTGTAGTTCGTGTAATACAAAAGGGGAACGTGTTAATGTCACGAAAGAAGCGAAAGCTATATTCCGTGCCATTATCGCCACCGAGGAGCGGTATGGTGCCTCTATGATTTCGTCCATCGTGCGCGGAGAACGAACGGATCGCATTACGCGGGCAGGTCTTGATGCATTATCTGTGTTTGGGTATTTATCAGATGTAGGGGATAAGGAAATAAAAGGGCTAATTCAACAATTTTTAGCATCTGGGTACTTGCGAAGCTCTATGGGGAAATATCCGGTCCTATCTGTCACAGCTGGTGCAGAAGAGGTTCTAGCAGGGCATAAAGAGGTAGAAGAAATTAGGCAGGAGGTTATTGTGCCTTCTCGTAAAACGAAAAAGTCTGCATCTATATCTCGTTCCGAAGTGCCTCGTTCTGGCGCAGGTGGTTTATTTGAACATTTACGACAACACCGCAAACAATTGGC
>CAUTOY010000159.1:0-2593 GCA_963539855.1 uncultured Veillonella sp. | reverse complement strand
TATGCAAAAATATTATCCTTATCTCATCACGCTGAGTCACATGATTAATGACTCGTGCCAAAGTGTATTACCTGCATTATTGCCGCTGTTTATCTACACATATGGTCTATCCCTAGAGCAGGCCGGTTTTCTCATTTTAGCGAATACAGCGTTATCCTCATTACTTCAACCTTTACTAGGCTACATTTCCGATAAAATCAATCAACCACGTCTCATTGCATTTGGTGTTTTATTATCTGCATGTAGTACGGGGATGATGGGTTTTGTTTCGTCTTATGAAAGTCTCCTTGTATGTGCCACGCTGGCCGGTGTAGGTTCTTCCATTTTCCATCCTGAAGGGGCAAAAATTATGAATCGCCTTGGAGGTGGTAAAAAGGGCAAAGCAATGGGAACCTTCGCCATCGGCGGTAGTTCAGGTTTTGCCTTTGGTCCTCTATTTGCAGGCGCCATCGCCTATACAGTAGGTGCACATGGTCTAGCAGCTTTCACAATAGTCGGCATTATTATATCTACCGTTCTATTCATTCTCATGCCTCGTATCGTAGCTCATGCACAGACTATTGACCAAACCGTAGCCACCGAGAACCCAACGATAACTACACAACCACTGAAAAATTATTGGAAATATTTCGGTATACTATTCATTATTATACTAAGTCAGTCGGTTAACTTCCGCGTTATTAATGCATTTATCCCTATCTTCTGGACCCATGAACTAGGTACTAGTCCAGAACAAGGTAGTTTCGCACTAACCGTATTCTTTAGTATCGGTATCTTCATGACATACATTGGCGGCTTGTTGGGTGACAAATACGGTCCTATAAAAATTATTAGATTATCTCTTTTGATTTGGTTGCCATCCATGTTCCTATTAACACAAGTCCCTGAATTTTCTGTAACAATTATGATGCCACTAGCCTATCTAATTTTGCTCATGATTGGTGCTGCAAAGGCCATCAGTTATAGCCCTGTTATCGTATTGGGCCAAACTTACCTAGCAAAAAGCATCGGCTTTGCATCAGGCATCACTCTTGGCGTGAGCCAAACCATTGGCGGTATCATCGCACCAGTTGTAGGGAATTTAGCAGATACCTATTCCCTACCATCAGCCATGATGACACTGGTCCCATTCCTAATTGTGGGGCTAGGCGCTTCATTGCTATTAAAGGATCCTAAAAAATTACAATAATATTACAAAAACAGCGTTATGACCAAGTCGATCATAACGCTGTTTTCTTGTTTATAGGACTAACTGTTTTCCGTATATAAAACCAATCAGTGCTTTAACATTTCATTCAAAATAACCACATCGGTTTCTTTCATGCCTTGTGCAACGACACCGATACTTTTAATCGTATCATCAACGGAGTGAGCTACGAGGCCATCACCCTTTTGATAGCTCTTGTTGAGGCGGGCCTGTTTATAGCCCATGAAAGCACCATCTAAGGAGATGGCAATTTTACCGGCACAAGATGGTTTTGCCCCATCACATACAATGCCAGATAGACTAACAAGACCATTTACGAGTGTATCTTCGATGATATCTTTGCTATCGCCTTTCAAAAAGGCGATGCCAGCCACACTTACAATACCAGCTGACACAACGCCACAATATGCGGATAGTTTACCAATACCAGATTTAACGTAAAGTGTTAACAAGTTAGCAAATACAAGGGCTCGGTATAATTCCTCATCTGTTTTACCGAGTTCCTCAGCAGTTGTAATAATCGGCATAGATACAGTCAAGCCTTGATTACCAGAACCAGAGCATATAACAACAGGTAACGGACACCCACTCATACGCGCATCAGATCCAGCTGCAGCACGAGCCTTACACTTGGTTTCCAGAGATGGGGTCTCATCATCAAGCAGTAATAATCGCCCAATATTGGCTCCATAATCATTGGATAAACCTTCATTTGAAATGGCTGTATTATATTCTACCTGTTGTTTAATACTAGGTAAGATACCAGAAATATCCCCTGTTTTTGCAAATTCGTAAATGCTATCAAACGTCATTGGATATGTACTGTTTTCAGCCTGATGAATGTCGTTAACTGTTTCAGACACTATTTCATCGTCTACAGATACATAAGTAATATTTGTGTGTGCATTTTCTATACGTACTACCGCTCTATGTTCATCTGTTGTTGCAGTAATTTCAATATAGAGATTATCTACACCTTCCGCTAGTTCTACAGTACAAAAGCTGGAGTCTAATAACATACCTAGCCACTTGCGATCGTCATCAGTAGCAGACTCAAGTACCTCTAATTCTCGTTCAGGATGACCTACAATAGCACCGAGTATAGCTGCCGCAGCCAATCCCTTGCGACCACCAGAGTTAGGAATCACCACGGATTTTACATTCTTGATAATATTCGCACTGCATCGTGCATGAATATGATTCGGAAACTCATCCAATACGGATGCCGCCTTAGCTGCTGCATACGCAAGAGCGATTGGCTCTGTACATCCAAAGGCAGGTCGCATTTCTTTTTGTAATAATGAAATATAATCCATATTATACTTCCGCGATGATTTCCACTTCTACTGCTACACCCAATGGAAGATCTTTTACAGCCACGCAAGA
>CAUTOY010000158.1:0-2622 GCA_963539855.1 uncultured Veillonella sp. | reverse complement strand
TCCATCCCCAGTAATCTTTAACACTGGTTATGTTCCTCAAAATACATGGTGGAAAATCGGTTTCTTTGCATCCGTAATCAATTTAATCATCTTTATGGGCATAGGTTCCGTATGGATGAAATTAATCGGTATGTGGTAAGACGAAATACTGATAATTTTATATGGTCATAGTATATATAATTGTAAATTTTATTGATTTACAGTTGCATGTATTTACAGTATATGATGAAAGCCGCTCCAAAAGGAGCGGCTTTTTTGTGATAAAATATTAGTAATTAATATATTATTAATGTATATATTGTAAAATTATAAACGTCAATAATCTATAAAGTTTAACGAAACTAAAACTATTCATGATATTGTAAAAATTGTATTTGTGCATAGGAGGGAATTATGAAGTTTGATAATGAACAATTACTAAAATATATTGGTGCTTGTACTTCACCGTATCATACAGTAGATACAAGTTTACAAATGTTGTTAGATTCTGGTTTTACTGAACTCAGTTTAGACGATGAGTGGCAACTAGATTCTGGTTCGTATGTGGTCAATGTATTTGGTACTACATTGTTTGCCTTTCATATAGGCAAGAAACCAGAGTATACATTGCGTATTGCATCGGCTCATACTGATTTTCCTGCCATCCGCGTAAAACCAAATCCTATTACCTCTGTAAAGGGGTATACAAAATTAAATGTAGAAATGTACGGTGGTCTTATAGAAAATACATGGCTTGATCGTCCTTTAGGCGCAGCAGGTACAGTTGTACTAAAAGGGGAAAACGCTTTTGATGTAGACTCTGTACTAGTAGATACAAAACGTCCTATTGCTATCGTTCCCAATTTGGCAATTCATATGAATCGCTCTGTTAACGATGGTGTTAAGTTAAACCGTCAAAAAGAAATGCTTCCTATTCTAATGATGGAACGTAAAGAGGATAAGGAATCCAATAATGTTAGAAATGGGGCGTGTGGTGAAAGTTTATTCTCCCATACGTCCGTTGAATATGATGAGTGGACACAATTCTTAGCGGAAGAGGTTGATTGTGACCCATCTGAAATCTTATCCTATGAAATGACCTTATATCCTACTGAAAAAGGCTGTGTACTTGGCATAGAAGGTGATTTTATTAGTGCACCACGATTAGATAACTTAACATCTTGCTTTGGCGTATTGTCTGGTATTATTGAAGCTCGTAAACATAATGCTAATGGTGTACGTTGTGCTATTCTCTTTGATAATGAAGAAGTAGGTAGTCGTACAAAACAAGGTGGGGCAGGCATGCTTTTACCAAATCTCATCAAGAGAGTTTATGATGCATTAGGGTATTCTAATCAAGAAATGGATAGCTTTATCTCAAAAGGCTTTATGATTTCTTCTGATGTGGCGCATGGATTACATCCAAATTATCCTGAGAAAAACGATATTACAAATATTCCTACCCTAAATAACGGTCTCGCCCTTAAAATTGCATGTAGCCAATCATATGCTGGCGATGCGAGAGCAATTGCTATAGCTAAGGGGCTTTGTGAAGAAGCTGGTGCAGAGTATCAAATTTATGTTAATCGTTCAGATATTCCTGGCGGTTCAACGGTAGGTTCTATTTCTTCCGCTATGTTGCCAATGCGTACCATAGATGTGGGCTTACCATTATTAGCAATGCATTCTGCACGTGAGCTAATGGGGGCCAATGATCAAGAGCAATTAAATCGCTTGATGAATTACTTTTTAGGCAGTAATTGATATAATGATAGAATTAATTCGATATGTATCGATAAAAGACATATGATTTTTTGTAATGAACAGTAAAAATTATATTTTATACTTTCATAATTGATATAATCCTTTAAATATAATGAAAATATTGTATAATAGTAATATGTTATTATGAATATAAAACTTATCATAAATTTTGATAAGCTATCCGAAAATATTATTTTGTCTATAAGTATAGGAAATATTCATATATCAATAAATTTGAAAGCTGATAGTTCACATTTGTGAGAGCTAGTAGGAGGCAATACATGAGAAAAATTAAATCCGTATTGGTTGCCAACCGTGGTGAAATCGCGATCCGCGTGTTCCGTGCATGTAATGAAATGGGTATTAAAACTGTAGCCATTTACTCCAAAGAGGATACATTATCTTTGCACCGCAACCAAGCTGACGAAGCCTACCTCGTAGGGGAAGGTAAAAAACCAGTTGAAGCATATCTCGACATTGAAGATATCATCCGAATTGCAAAAGAACATGACATTGATGCTATCCATCCTGGTTATGGTTTCTTATCTGAAAATGAAGGCTTTGCTCGTCGATGCGAAGAGGAAGGTATTATCTTTATCGGTCCAAAAATCAAACATTTGCACATGTTTGGCGATAAAGTTAATGCTCGTGAGCAAGCGAAATTAGCACAAATCCCAATGATTCCTGGTTCTGATGGAGCATTAAAAGATTATGCTCAATTAGAAGAATTCGCCAATACACATGGCTTTCCATTGATGATTAAAGCCGTTAATGGTGGCGGTGGCCGTGGTATGCGTGAAGTTCAGCGCAAAGAAGACCTTCGTGATGCATATGATCGCGCTAAATCTGAAGCAAAAGCTGCCTTTGGCGATGATGATG
>CAUTOY010000157.1:0-2627 GCA_963539855.1 uncultured Veillonella sp. | reverse complement strand
AGGGCTGATGTAGGTTCGTCAAAGAGGATAACCTCTGGATCCATCGCAAGGGCACGAGCGATGCCGATACGTTGTTGTTGACCACCGGAAAGTTGTACAGGATAGTAATCGTCATAGCCTTCCATGCCTACTTCTTTGAGGAAGCGTTGGGCAATCTGACGAGCTTCAGATTTTTTCATTTTCTTAACCGTTACAAGGCCTTCCATGATGTTTTCAATAACAGTCTTGTTAGAGAATAAGTTATAAGACTGGAACACCATGGATGTATTGCGGCGTACGTTTAAAATTTCCTTGTTAGACGCTTTATGTAGGTCTACAGAAATATCATTTAATTGCATCGTCCCTGCATCGGCCTTTTCAAGGAAGTTCAATGTTCTAAGGAACGTCGTCTTACCGCTGCCAGATGGGCCAAGGATAACCGTTACAGACCCCGTTGGTACATGTAGGTCGATGCCCTTTAAAATTTCACGGTTCCCGAAGGATTTGTGAACTTGTTTAATATCTATCATAATGCATTACCTCGTTTATACTTGCTTGCATAGACTTCTAAACGATGGAAGATAAATTCAAAGACAATCCCCATCACCCAGAATAGACCGGCCACCACGATGTAGGCCTCAAAATACTGCGAATTTTCCTCTGTATATAACTTTGCAGCGCCGAACAATTCAATAACCGTAATAACGAATACGATGCTCGTACTCTTCATAGTGTTAAGGAACTGATTAGTAAATAGTGGCAACGCAAAGACTGTCGCTTGTGGCAATACGATGCGACGGAACGCTTGGAACCAAGTCATACCGATAGCTTGAGCCGCTTCCATTTGACCTTTCGGCACCGATTGCAACGCAGCCCGGAAGATTTCACTCAAATACGCCCCTGTATGTAATGTTAAGCCTACAACGGCGACGAAGATAGCTGGCACCTTTTCAAAAGGCACATGTACACCCGTTTGATCCTCTAAGGCGAGGAATAGAATTGGCAATCCATAGTACACGAGGTATAAGAGAATCATATTTGGAATACTACGGCACAATAATACGTACAAGTAACTGAGCTGACTGAGCACAGGTACTTTATTTTGTTGTAGCACGCAACTTAATAGCCCTAGGATTGTACCCAAACCAACGCTGAGGAAGGTAATCATGAGGGTTACTTTCACATACGGAATGACAGCAAAGAAGGTGCCATAAATATAGGTTGAATCAATAATATGTCCCATAAGCCCCTACTCCTCACTGATCAAAATGCGTTGCGTTTCCTTGCCCGCAACGGTAAAACGTTTTTCAAGTAATCGGCCCAAAAGGGACACGATGATAATTAAAATGCCATAAATGATGGCTACGGCGACGAATAATTCAAGATAGCGTTGGCTATTGCCGCCCATGAGGTCTGCCTTACGCATCATATCCACAACGCCGACATTAAAGATGAGGGCCGTCCCTTTGAGCATGCCGATAACGAGGTTCGTCAATGGTGGAATGCTCATGGTGAAAGCCTGCGGCAAGATAATGCGCACATAGCTTTGGAACTCGGTCATACCAAGGCTTTTAGCGGCTTCCTTCTCACCAGGTGCAACCGCATCAATACTGGAGCGCATGATTTCAGCACTATATGCCGCAATGTGCAATGTGAACACGGCATACACGAATACGAGGCCCGGCACATTTCTCATGTTAAGCCCCATATGGGACATGATTTCTGGCACCCCAAAGTATATGAGGAAGAGCTGTACCAAGAACGGCGTACCGCGCATAAAGGAGATAAATACGATAAATAATTGGTTTAATACTGGTACCTTCTTGAGGCGAATGATGGCTATGATAGAGCCCAAAATAACACCTAAGATGGCAGAAATAACGGTGATGAGCACCGTTACATGTACATAATTCAAGAGCTGTGGAAACGCTTGGATCATGTAGGACACATCAAAATACTTGCCCACAGTAGCACCTCGTTTCTAGACATAATAGAATAAGGCCGCCAAGGCGGCCTATTCGTTATTTTTGTGTTGGATCGAATGTGTAATCCCCACCAAGATATTGTTCAGAAAGTTTTTTCAACGTACCGTCAGCACGCATTTCTTTCATGGTTTTATCGATTTTTTCGTTTACTTGTTTCATGTCATCTGTGCGTTTAGACAAGAAATATGTTGGTACTACTGCCAATACATCGCCTACGGCTTTGAGTGGCAAGCCACGGTCCTTAATAGCAGAGTTAATAACGTATTCGTACTCACCTGCTGCATCGGCACGGCCTGTAGCAACGAGGTTCAATGTTTCAGCACCTGCTTTATCTGTGTAGATAATATCGATTGGTGGATTAGCTGTTTCGTTGAATTGTTTCACTAATTCATTGAACTCAGAAGATGTAGTAACGGCGATTTTTTTGCCTTTCAAATCATCTAATTTAGAAATGTCATTACGGTCGTTTTTAACTACTAATTTACGTGTGGAATAGTTATTAACCTCGTTTGTGTAGTAGTATTTTGCTTCACGTGTAGGATTGCGGCGCATTTGGTTTGCGATCATATCCACTTGGCCTGCATCCATAGCTACGAAGGCAGCATCAACGGCCATCGGTTTGAAGTTGAAGTGAAGGTCTGGATTACGACGCTCAATTTCTTT
>CAUTOY010000156.1:0-2637 GCA_963539855.1 uncultured Veillonella sp. | reverse complement strand
ATTGCAGGTACAGGCCGTCCAGGTCCAGTACTTATCGATATTCCAAAGGATATTCAAACAGAAAAAATATCCATGACAGAATATAATAAATTGTATGAAGTACCGATTCAGCTTGAAGGGTATGATCCGACGTATAAAGGTCATCAAGGTCAAATTAAGAAGGCTGCTACGCTTATTAAAAATGCAAAGCGCCCTCTTATCATAGCTGGTGCTGGCGTATTGAAATCTGGTGCTATGGATGAGTTAAAGGAATTAGCAGAAAAGGCTCAAATTCCTGTAACCAATACATTGGTAGGTTTAGGTGGCTTCCCAGGTAATCATGAGTTGGCTCTTGGTATGGTAGGTATGCATGGATCTGTAGCGGCTAATAACTGCACAGAAGAAGCAGATTTAGTTATTGCCGCAGGTATTCGTTTCCACGACCGCATTACAGGTCATCCGGATTTCTTCTGTAAAAAAGCTAAAATCATTCATATCGATATTGATCCTGCAGAAATTGATAAGAATGTCACTATTAACGTACCAATCGTAGGTGATTTAAAGCGAGTTTTAACTGAACTCAATGGACTTGTGGAGCCTACAACTCATGAAGCGTGGATTGCACAAATTCGTGAATGGCAAGCAGAATACCCTATGGTAATTCCTGAATCTCAAGAGGGTGTGTTGCATCCGCAATATGTATTATCTGAGCTTAACAAGATTGCTAAAGAGGATGCTATCATCGTAACTGATGTAGGGCAGCATCAAATGTGGGCAGCTCAATTCTTAACACACAAAAAACCTCACACCATTGTTACATCCGGTGGTGCTGGTACAATGGGGTATGGTTTACCGGCGGCTATTGGTGCTCAAGTAGGTGCCCCTAATAAACAAGTTATTCTTGTCGTAGGTGATGGTGGTTTCCAAATGACCTTCGAAGAGTTGATGATGGTTCGCCAATACAATTTGCCAATTAAAATTGTAATCATCAACAATGGTTACCTTGGCATGGTTCGTCAATGGCAACAAATCTTTAATAATCGCCGCTACTCCTATGTAGATTTGGAAGTGAGTCCAGACTTCTTGAAATTGGCTGATGCCTTTGATTTGAAAGCGGCTCGTCTAGATAATGTAGAAACTTTCAATAAAGATTTCAAATCTTACATTACATCTGATGAAAGCATCGTCTTGGATTGTCGCGTTGAGCGTGAAGACAATGTATTGCCAATGATTCCAGCAGGCGGCACTGTAAGCGGCATGATGGGTAAGAAAGGGGTGCTATAATGGCTAAAGAACATCAAGTCTTAGTAATTGCAAAAAATACAGCAGGCATTGGTGCACGTATTTTGGCACTCTTTAACCGTCGTGGTTTTAATGTTACAAAAATGACCTCTGGTATTACAAATAAGCCAGGTTATGCGCGTATTACCCTCACCGTTGAGGCAGATGATCGCATCTTGGATCAAATTCAAAAACAAATTTATAAGCTCATTGATGTTGTAAAAGTTAAAGTTTTTGAAGATCATGATGTAGTATGTCGTGAATTGATGCTTATCAAGGTAAAAGCGTCTGCTACAACACGCTCTCAAATAGTACAAATTGCCGATGTATATCGCGGCAATGTACTTGATATTTCTCCAACGTCCATGATTATTGAAGTCATCGGTAGCGTTGAAAAGTTGCGCGGCTTCATCCAAATTATGGAAACCTATGGTATCCTTGAAATCGCAAAAACTGGTATTACAGCGATGAGTCGTGGAGAAAAAATGTAGGAGATGATAGAGTGGGGAATGAATTGCTCCATTATGAAAATGTCTGCTTTCGTCGCGATGGCAGACATATCCTAGACAATGTAAATTGGCATATAGAGGAAGGTGAACATTGGGCCCTTTTAGGTCTCAATGGAGCTGGTAAATCGACGCTTCTCAGCATGATACCAGCCTACCAAATTCCAACAACGGGCACCTTGCGTGTCTTTGGTCATGAATTTGGGAAATACGCATGGCCTAAAATCAAATCGAGATTAGGCTTTGTCAGCTCTACTCTGGCACAGTTTCAGTCTACCTTGGATAAGCAAGTGGTAGAGGATGTCATCATTTCTGGTGCTTTCAGTAGTATCGGTATATACCAAGAGGTGGCACCAGAGGTGCGTGAGCGAGGTATGCAATTATTAGCTGAGTTTGGGTTAAGCCACTTAGAAGGCCATCGTTTCCATACTTTGTCTGCTGGGGAACAGCGACGTGTATTATTGGCACGGTCCATCATGGCAAATCCAGATTTACTGATTTTGGATGAACCTTGCTCTGGATTAGACTTGCCGGCGCGAGAACAATTCTTGCGTACAGTAGCTAACTTGGTTGAGGAGCAACAGACACCGATTATCTATGTGTCACATCAAATTGAAGAGATACTACCAGCGATTACACATGTAGCCATCTTGAGAGAGGGCAAGATGATACATGCGGGGCCTAAACACTCTGTATTAACAGATGAAAATCTGTCTGATGTGTTTGGTATTCCCGTACAAGTTGTATGGAAAGATGATCGCCCGTGGGTGATTGTTCGGTAGTTATCAAATTTCTTTATCAGAGGCTTAAAACTTAGCTTACTGATACTAAATTAATGTACGCCACATCTTGCAAAAATTTGTTAGATTGT
>CAUTOY010000155.1:0-2691 GCA_963539855.1 uncultured Veillonella sp. | reverse complement strand
GTAGATATGCTCATGGAAGAGTTTAAAGATAAACAGGTTAGCGTTAGCTTACCATCATTGCGTATCGATAGCTTCTCTATTGATATTGCTAAGAAGGTTCAACAAGTTCGTAAGAGTGGTCTTACCTTTGCACCAGAAGCAGGTTCTCAGCGCCTGCGCGATGTTATTAATAAAGGGGTTAGCGAAGAAGATTTGCTAGCGGCTTGTACCAATGCTTTTAAGTCTGGATGGAATACAGTAAAGCTATATTTCATGATGGGATTACCTACAGAGACTGATGAAGATTTGGCGGGTATTGCTGATTTAGCGTACAAGGTACTCGACTTGCATCGCGATATTACAGGTAAACGCAATGGTTCTGTAACTGTGAGCGTATCCTTCTTTGTCCCAAAAACACATTCTCCATATCAATGGTATGGTCAACAAGATGTAGAAGAAATTCATCGTAAGCAAAAATATCTAAAATCGCTTATTAATAATCGCAATATTTCCTATCATTATCACGATGGATATACCGGTTATCTAGAGGCTGTATTCGCTCGTGGTGATCGTAGATTATCCAAGGTGTTGGTAGAGGCATGGAAATTAGGCTGCAAATTTGATGGTTGGACTGAGTTCTTTAGCTATGAAACATGGTTACAGGCTTTTGAAAACTGTGATGTTGATCCTGCGTATTATGCGCGTCGCACCCGTGATTTTGATGAGCCATTACCATGGGACCATTTGGATTGTACCGTGAGCAAGGCTTTCTTAAAACGCGAATGGGAACAGGCCGTTGCTGAAAAATTAACACCAGACTGCCGTCGTGGACCATGTAAGGGTTGTAATGTATGCCCTGAATTAGATACGGCTATTGTAGATTATAAGGAGGGTGGCAGAGTTGAAAAAATTACGTTTGGCCTTACATAAAGGTGAAGAATTACGATTTTTGTCACATCTCGATTTTGCACAAGCTGTAGAGCGCATGATTCGTCGTGCTGAGATTAAGATGGCCTATTCAGAAGGTTTTAATCCGCACATGAAAATCAGTTTTTCTTCTGCATTGGCATTAGGTGTAACGGCAGAAGCAGAATATATTGATATGGATGTGTTGGAAGATGATAGCTTAGAGTCTATTATGGCGCGATTAAATGTAGTGGCTCCTCGTGGACTTGAGGTTCTCGGTGGTAAGGTCATGCCTGATAAGGTTAAGAAGATGATGGCCATCTGCAATTACGCAATCTACGAAGTTACAGGGCCTGTAACGGATAAAAATGTTCATTGGGATGCATTACTAAAACCTTTCAATGAAGCACCAGAAATTTCTTATGAAAAGGTAACGCCTAAGAAAACTCGTACCATTGATGTGAAAGAATTTGTAAAAGAACCTATCGTAGCATCTGTTAAGGACGGTATGGTAACCCTTACTATGGGCATCGGCATCTATCCGCAAGGCACTATTAAACCTAGTGAAGTATGGAATCTTGGTAAGGATCAATATAATTGGCCTATTACTTCTGGTTACGAAATTCACCGTAAAGCCATTATGGTGGAAAATGAAGAAGGTCGTTACACTCCATTGGAAATTAATTACTAATACTTTTTACATAAATCATAAGCGGTTATATAAGCTTTAGTGATGTAAAAGACCTATATATTTCGAATTGAACGAAGGGAGGGATAGGATGCATAAAATTTTGGTCAATGTTATGCGCGAAGAAATCCGCATGGCTGTTATCGACGAAGAAGGGCGGTTAGTGGACTTTGTCTTAGAACGTACCGATGAGTCTCATATGGCAAATCATATGTACAAGGGTACTGTTAAGAACGTACTTAATGGAATGCAAGCTGCTTTCGTTGATATTGGAGGCTCTCAAAATGCCTACTTGAACCTTCAACAAGGTAAGGAACAGAAAATCTTGCCACGCTTATCTGTGGGACAACAAGTTCTTGTTCAAGTTGTAAAAGAGGAGATGCTCGGTAAAGGGGCTCGTGTTACTGCTGATGTGAGTCTTGCCGGTCGTTTTATGGTGCTTTTACCATATTCTGAAGGTATGCACATCTCTAAAAAGATTACTGATGAAGTGTTACGTGCAAAGTTGCAAGAGCTAGCGGCACCATATGTAAAGGAAGGTTGCGGGTTTATTATCCGTACCGCAGCGGCTAAGGCTAGCGCTGATGAAATCGGACGAGATATGGACTACTTGTGGCGCACATGGCAACATGTGTTAAAGCGCTTTAAGGTGGCTAAGAGCGGCACTGATCTCTATAGTGATGCGGACTTTTGGTTCCGTCTTGTACGAG
Source organism: uncultured Veillonella sp. (assembly GCA_963539855.1). Classification (GTDB taxonomy): domain Bacteria; phylum Bacillota; class Negativicutes; order Veillonellales; family Veillonellaceae; genus Veillonella. The sequence continues at coordinate 408 of CAUTOY010000155.1, read as the reverse complement.
ACTATGCGCATCGCAATGTAGAGGAAATCATCGTCGATTCCGATATGGGCGAATCACGATTGATGGACCTCTTAGGCCACGGACCCACATCTCAACAAATCAAAGTAACACGTCACCGGGATAGCACTCCGATTTTTAAAGCAAACCATATTGAACCTCAATTAGAAGATCTTATCTCTCGTGATATCAATCTTCCTTCTGGCGGCTCTATCCGCATTGATCATACAGAGGCACTTACCGTATTCGATGTGAACTCTGCTCATTATACGGGTAAATCCAATAAGCTAGAAGATTTAGCTTTCACCGTTAATAAAGAGGCGGCTAAAGAAATCTGTCGTCAATTGCGATTGCGCGATATTGGTGGTATTATCGTCGTCGATTTTATTGATATGAAGGACAAGTCACATC
>CAUTOY010000154.1:0-2720 GCA_963539855.1 uncultured Veillonella sp. | reverse complement strand
GCAGTACCTTCATTATCGCCAGTTGCATTGATAGCAACTACGTCAACATCAGGATTGTTAATTGCTGCACGTACCACACATTTACCAATACGACCGAAACCATTAATACCAACTTTAACTGCCATTGTTTTGTCCTCCTCAAAAGAACTATATAAATACTTGAAAACGATAAACTAAATTATAATGCAGGAATATTTAGTAATTGGCGCATACCTTCTGCCGCTTGATCATCAATAATGAGAATCCCCTTCTTGCAGGACCTCATAACGCTGATAATTGAACCAGCCTTATCGAATCCGCCAGCTACAGCCACCACATGCGGTATATTTACTATATCCCTTAGTGAAAGCCCTATGTTGTTCGTCGCATAGACGATAGAACCATCCATAGAGCAATATTGACCTAATGCTTCACCCACAGCATTGCCATCAACTAATTGACGGCGTACAGCTTCAGGTATATGTCGCACGTCAGCCATATGAAGCGCCTGACCAATACCAAAAACCAATATATCAGTCCTATGGATCAATTCGCTAATTTCCTTAATTTGCGGCTCCAATGTTACAAGCATATCCAGAGAGTCCTTTGATAACCCATCGGGTAAATGAAGCATCTTATACGAGCCATGCCAACGTTCTGCTAATACAGAAGCAATTACATTAGCTTGATATTCAACGACTTCACCAACACCACCACGAGCCGGTACCACTACAGGATGTAATACACTACTTGGCATCTCATCAGCCATAGCTGCCATGGTACTGCCACCACTAACGGCTACGACAGATTTATCAGTAACCATACGATGTACTACTTTTGCAGCAGTAAAACCTAATCGTTTAAGCATCAACGAACCTTCACTGGGTGTGATGATAACATCATCAATGTGAAGTGCTTGTTTTAACTGTAGCTCTAATTCGCCAACACGCTCGTATTCATAAAGAATAGCCCTCAATTTAGGAACTAGCTCACGTCCTTCAGCACTCAAATAAATGCCAGGCTTGGCAATCTCTACTAAGCCATTACCACGTAATGCATCAACGTGAGATCGTACTGCACGTTCTGATATATCCGTAGCCAGTGCTAAACTCCTACGGCCAAGAGGTTCTTCATAGGCTAGATGACTCAATAATTTGTAGCGATCCTTTAAGACTGTCATTAATTCTGGTGCTATACGCTCACATACCATTAACAACTCATTCATAGGGTTCCTCCTTTACCCTTTGACAAGGATAACGATATTCGTCCCAGATAAACAAAATCAGTCCCACCTAGAATAAAAAAATACTTCTACACGATTATTTTATACCTTATTACAACTTTATTCAAGTAAAAAACGCCCTTTCGGGCGTTTTTTACATCGTATTTATACATTTATCTCTATTATATGTCGTGATTATTTTGTACCGAAAATACGGTCACCTGCATCACCTAAACCAGGCAAGATATAGCCATGTTCGTTCAATGTTTCATCGAGAGCTGCTACATAAATAGGTACATCAGGATGTTCCTTATTAACAACCTCTACACCTTCAGGAGCTGCTACGAGGCACATCAATTTAATACTCTTAGCACCTTTTTCTTTCAACAACGTAATCGCTGCAGATGCACTACCACCAGTGGCAAGCATTGGATCGGTAACGATGAAATCACGTTCGCCCACATCACTAGGCAACTTACAATAATATTCGACCGGTTTCAATGTTTCTGGATCACGATATAAACCGACATGACCAACCTTAGCTGTTGGAATCAAGCTAAGCATACCATTTACCATGCCAAGACCAGCACGCAAAATTGGGATAATACCTAATTTCTTACCTGCAATGCGTTTACCTGTCATCTTAGTCAATGGTGTTTGCACTTCAACATCTTCTAATGGCAAATTACGTGTAATTTCATAGCCCATCAACAATGTAATTTCATCTAATAATTCGCGGAAATCTTTTGAACCTGTTTGTACATCACGCATCAATGTAACCTTATGATGAATCAATGGATGTGTCATAACATTAACGTTCATGATTATGCCCCCTATAAAACAATCCGAATCCGAAATCATTATCTCGGCCTTTTACTCTTTATACATACTCTATCACATATTTACAAATCCTGCCATATAAATATGACCTCTACAACCTAAAAAGGGTGAGCAAGAAAAACTCTTACTCACCCCTTTAGGTTCTTACTATACCGATACTTATAAATTATAAGTTAGGATATAAAGGATATTTTTCACATAATGCAGCTACACGTTTTGCAGCATCTTGATGCTTAGCTGTATCTTCTGGATTTTGGAGTACTGTAGCGATAATATCAGCAATTTCTTTCATATCGTCTTCTTTAAGACCACGTGTAGTCAATGCAGGTGTACCTAAACGAACGCCACTAGTTACAAATGGACTAGCTGGATCGAATGGAATTGTATTTTTATTAGCTGTGATGCCGATTTCATCAAGAAGATGTTCTGCTTCTTTACCAGTCAAACCTGTATTGCGCACATCTACCAGCATAACATGTGTATCGGTACCGCCAGAAACGATAGTCAAACCTTTAGCCATCAATTCAGCAGCTAATACTTTTGCATTTTTAATAACTTGTTCAGCGTATACTTTAAATTCTGGTTGTAATGCTTCACCTAATGCAACAGCTTTTGCAGCGACAACATGCATCAAAGGGCCACCTTGAATACCAGGGAATACAGCTTTATCAATAGCTTT
>CAUTOY010000153.1:0-2723 GCA_963539855.1 uncultured Veillonella sp. | reverse complement strand
TAAACATTGTATTACCAATGGCTGGACGAGGTTCTCGTTTTGCTAATGCAGGATATACGCTACCAAAACCTTTAATTCCAGTGCATGGAGTTCCTATGATTAAAGTTGTAGTGGATAATTTGACACCAAAGTGTGAACATCGTTTTATATTTGTAGCACAACAAGCACATATCGATCAGTATGACTTGATACCTAAATTGAAGTCATATGCAAAAAATGTTGAGATTATAGGTATTAATGGGATTACCGAAGGACAAGTTTGCACTGCTTTGTTAGCACAAAAATTTTTTAATAATGACGAACCATTGATGAATGCAAATAGTGACCAATACATTGATATTGATATCAATGAGTATTTAGAAGCTATGAATGAACGCAACTTAGATGGCATGATTATGACAATGAAAGCAGACGATCCTAAATGGTCGTATGCGCGCACTAATGAAGATGGATTTGTTATTGAAACTGCAGAAAAACAAGTTATTTCTGAAGATGCAACAGTAGGAATCTTTAATTTCAAGCATGGACGTGATTTAGTACGAGCAGCTAATCAAATGATTGCGGATGATATTCGTGTAAATGGTGAGTTTTATACTTGCCCTGCTTATAACTATTTAATTAAAGAAGGAAAGAAGATTGGTATTTATGGGATTGGTGAGGAATACAATGGCATGTATGGCTTAGGCATTCCAAAAGACTTAGAATTCTTTTTACAACATCCAGTTTCTCAGCATATTAAAATGAAGGTGATGAAATGATTATTTTATCTCATCGCGGTTATTGGAAATCTGAGGAAGAACGTAATCAAGAGATAGCATTTCATCGTTCGTTTGATCTAGGATATGGTACGGAAACTGATATACGCGATATACAGGGGAAACTTGTTATTTCACATGATATGCCTCAAGGAAATGAAATAACATTTGAAAATTTATTACAAATTATGAATGGCCGAAATTTACCATTAGCCTTAAATATAAAAGCAGATGGGTTGGCAAATGAAATTCTTCGTTTGTTAAAGCAATATAATCATACAAATTATTTTACCTTTGATATGTCTATTCCTGATATGGTAGTGCAATTAAAAACAGATTTAACTGTTTTTACTGGACTTTCTGATATACTTTCACCACCAGTTTTACTAGATAAAGCAGATGGAATTTGGTTAGACTGTTTTAATTCTGATTGGTATGATTGCAATTTGATAGATACATATTTAGAAAAGGGGAAATCTATATGTATCGTATCTGCAGATTTACATAAACGTGATGTAAAGGAACAGTGGAGTATTATCAAGCAATGTAAACATTTTGATTCAGGATCATTAATGCTATGTACTGATTATCCGGAAACGGCAAGGGAGTTTTTCTATGGGAAAGAAAATAAAAGCAATTTTATTTGATATGGATGGGGTATTAATTGATGCTAAAGAATGGCATTATGAAGCTTTAAATCAAGCATTAGGCTTATTTGGTTATACCATTACAAGAGCGGAACATCTATCAATGTATGATGGGCTTTCAACACGTCAAAAGTTAGAAAAATTGACTATTGAAAAAGGATTGCCTCGTGATTTGCATAGTTTTATTAATGAAATGAAACAAAAATATACAACACGTATGATTTATGAAAACTGTCGACCACGATTTAACCACGAATTTGCATTATCTAAATTGAAAGCTGAAGGATATAAGATTGCAGTATGTTCTAACTCAATTCGTATGACTATTGAGATGATGATGGAATATGCACGTTTGAATTCATATTTAGATTTTATTATTTCTAATCAGGACGTAGAAAAACCAAAACCAGATCCTGAAATTTATCAAACGGCAATGGAACAGTTACAATTACAACCTGATGAATGTTTAATTTGTGAAGACAATGATAATGGCATTAAAGCGGCTTTAGCAAGTAATGGACATCTTATGACAATAAGAACTGTTGATGATGTTAATTATGATGCTATCAAAGGGCGAATTGCCCAAATTGAGGGGGTGTAGTATGAATATTCTATTTTTAATGGGAGGCAACTCTGATAAAAATAAGGAAGATTATCCGTTATACCTTACCGAAGTTAAGAGCAAAACAATTTTAGAAAAACAAATTGAATCTGCCGAAGCATTACATCCAGAATCTATTATTTTCTGTATGAAAGAAACAGAAATTAAACAATATAGTACGGATAGTGTAATTTCTCAATTGGTACCTAATGCTAAGATTATACCGATTACAGGTATGACAAAGGGTGCAATCTGTACGGCTTTATTAGCTAGCGAATATGTTGATACTGACGAAGAATTATTAATTATGGCTATTGATGATTTCATGGATGCATCTGGTCTAGCTATTATTGATGAGTTTAGAAATAATCATGCTGATGCGGGTGTAGTATGTTTTAATTCGATACATCCTAGATACTCTTTTGTGAAAGTTAATGCTGATGGTGAGCCAACTCAATTCTCTGAAAAAACACCGATTAGTAGACATGCTCTTATTTCGTTTTATTATTTTAAATGTGGATCTGATTTTATAGCTTGTGCTAAAGATGTTATCCGTAAAGATCGTTTGATTAATGGTAACTTCTATATTAGCCAAAGCTTAAACGAGATGATTCTACGACAAAAACATATTATGGTAAAAGAAATTGAAAGCGCACAATTCCATCCATTGAAAACAGAACATCAGTTAGCTGAATATATTATGGAATATAATAAGAGCTT
>CAUTOY010000152.1:0-2736 GCA_963539855.1 uncultured Veillonella sp. | reverse complement strand
GCATCAAGTCTTTGGTGGCACCCCATGCGGATTGCTTTGAAAAAGAAAATCGTCCCTCTGGTGGAGAGGCTATTTACTTTGATTCCCTCAAAAACCATATTGGACAGATTTTCAAGGATTACGACCAAGTGTTATGCATTATGGCACTGGGAATCGTAGTGCGCATGATTGCACCATATATTGAGCATAAATCTAAGGATCCTGCTGTAGTTGTAATGGATGAAGTAGGACACCATGTGATTAGCTTGTTATCTGGTCACCTGGGGGGCGCCAACGAATGGACGCAGTCCATTTCGCTGGCCATCGATGCGGACCCGGTCATTACAACTGCAACGGATGTAAATGGATTACCAGCGCCTGACGTGTTGGCGCGCCATGAGCATCTATTGGTAGATGATTTCCAAACCTTAATCAATGTGAACTCTGCCATCGTTGGAGGAGAGCAGGTTGATTATTATATTGATGCAAGTTTAGAGAATGCTGAGCATTTAGAGGAAGTTACAAAAGCGCATATTGGTAAACATGGCATGGTACACGTTGTTTCTTTGGATCAACTGGATTCTATACCATGTAAACATGAAAGCTCTGAAGCGGGTGCTTCTCGCGTGGTCATTACGGATAAAGTCATGACTGAGTATGGTCATCAATTGATTTTGCGCCCTCGCACCTATACGATGGGTATTGGCTGTCGTCGAGATACGCCGAAGGAATTAATCCTTGACGCTATACAACAGTCGCTAGTAGCACATAAGCTTTCACCAAAGAGCCTTGTAACGGCTGCATCAGTTATCGTTAAACAAGATGAAGTAGGCCTCTTAGAGGCTATGCAAATTATGGGGTGGCCTATCGTGTTCTATACACAGGACGAGATGGCACCACTCATTGAAGAAGAAGATTTAAAAGAATCTAATTTTGTAAAAGGAACTATAGGAGTAGGAAACGTATGCGAGACAACGGCATTACTAGCGGCCAAGAGCCGAACACTAATACAGCACAAAACAATTTATCCCAAAACAACGGTAGCCATTGCACAGGTAACATCAAAGTAATCGGCATTGGCCCTGGCGATGAAGAGTTTATGACACCTCAAGCGCGCGAAGCTATCTTAGCAGCTGACCGCGTGGTAGGTTATTTGACATACCTCGACTTGATTAAAGACCTTATCGAAGGTAAAGAAACTGTAGGTACAGCAATGATGCAAGAGGTGGATCGTTGCCAACAAGCAGTTGATTTAGCAGTAGAAGGGCATCAAGTAGTTGTAGTATCCTCTGGGGACTCTGGCGTATACGGCATGGCCGGTCTTGTGTTGGAACTTGCTAATAAAGTGCCAGCAGAAAAACGCCCTTCCGTAGATATCGTACCAGGCCTTAGTGCTGTAAACGTAGCAGCATCTGTATTGGGTGCACCTTTGATGCATGACTTTGCAGTAATTTCCTTGAGCGACTTGATGACGCCATGGGATCTTATCAAAAAACGTGCTGATCTTTGTGCACAAGGTGACATGGTTATTTCCTTATACAACCCACGTAGTAAAAAACGTGTTACTCACTTAGATGAAGTTCGCGAAATTGTTCTTAAATATCGCGATCCTAAAACACCTGTTGGTATCGTGCAAAAAGCAGGTCGTCCAGGTCAACATATGGTAATCTCCGATCTTGAAAACTTCACAAACGAAGAAGTAGATATGCAAACACTTGTTATCATCGGTAACAGCCAAACCTATGTTGAAAATGGTCGTATGATTACGCCTCGAGGCTACAAATTATGATTTGGGTCATTGCCGGTACTTTGGATGGTCGTACCTTAGCGGTAGAAATCCAAAAACGGACTGGTGAAGATGTGCTTGTTACGGTTGTCAGTCAATATGGTGCAGAGCTTGCTGCCCATAAAGGCATTACCGTACATACGGGCCGTCTTGATCAAGAAGCGATGCAAAATTTGATTAAGGAGCATAATGTACGCTTATTGATTGATGCTAGCCACCCCTATGCTGCTATTGTTACAGCTACGGCTCAAGATGCAGCAAAGGCTGAAGGTATTCCTTTTGTTCGCTTTGAACGTAAAGAAGTGCCATTGCCAGATTATGATAAATTACATATCGTAGTGGATGAAGTAGAAGCAGCGAATTTGGCAGGCAAATTAGCGAAGGAAAATAATAACCATGTGTATTTGACTACTGGTAGTAAAACAATGCACATCTTTGCTAAAGCTGAAGCCTTGCAAGATTGCGAAGTATGGACGCGCATTTTGCCTACTGCAGAGGTATTACAAATGATGGAGGACCTCAATGTAAGTCCAAAACGCATTGTTGCTGTACAAGGTCCATTTTCTTACGATATGAACCGCATCATGTTCCACGATACGAAGGCTAGCGTTGTAGTTATGAAAAACTCTGGTCTTGTAGGTGGTGCTGATACAAAATTACAAGCAGCTATGGATCTTGGTATCCATGTTATTGTTATCGATCGTCCCCGTGTTAACATTGAAAGTCACGTGGTATCGTCGAACGATGAATTCTTTGAATTATGGGAGGAAACTAATGGATTACGTTAAAAATCCTAAAGCGATTGAAGATAAAAGTATGCAAATCATTTACGATTATGTAAAAGATTTGGGGTTAACAGATGATGAAGTGCGCGTAGTATCTCGTACTGTACATGCTTCTGGTGACGTTGAATATGCTCAACTCGTAAAAATGAGCCCTGATGCTGTTCAAAAAGGTATCGAAGCGTTGGA
>CAUTOY010000151.1:0-2782 GCA_963539855.1 uncultured Veillonella sp. | reverse complement strand
ATGACGCCTTGTTTTAAAACATATAGTTTAGAAGCCCAGTGCATCGTCTGCAAGCGATGTCCAATAATGATGACAATCTTATCCTTCATCAATTGTTGAATAGCTGTACTGATGATAGATTCCGTTTTTACATCTAAATGGGCCGTTACTTCATCGAGAATCAGTACCTGCCCTTTCCGTAAGAATGCACGTGCCAAGGCAACCCGTTGACGCTCACCACCACTAAGACCTAAACCGCCTTCTCCGATGACTGCATCAAGACCTTCCGCATGACGATGAATAACATCTAAGAGTTGCACCTCTTTACAAGCATCTAGAATCTCTTTATCACTTACATCCATACCAAAAGATAGAATCTCTCGCAAGGTACCTTTCATGATGTGTGGATGTTGAGATACATAGATAATTTGTTGACGCCACCAGTCGATATGTAGATCACATATATCATGACCATCTACGGTCACTGTACCACTCGGCGCTTGCAAGAAACCACCTACAATATGTGCAATAGTGGACTTGCCCGCCCCACTTTCACCAACGAGCATAATAGGTTCATTGCGTTTAGCCTCAAGAGCTATATGGCGAACTCCATTATCACTATTCTTATAGGTAAAAGTTAGATCCTTAATCTCAATATGTTCTACAGAATCATCTAATCTTGCGGTCCCACCTACAGGTAAGGATGGTTCACGATTCATAAAGTCTTCGTATTTTAAAATTGAAGTTTTACCAGCCATTCCCGTGTGGAACGCAGCGCCCAACTGTCTAAACGGTGTATAAAACTCTGGTGCTAAAAGCAAAATAAAGAACGCTGGGAAAAAGGTTATCTCACCATCTAGCAAGGTTAAACCTAAATACACTGCAATCAAGGCCGTACTAATGGTGCTTACAAGTTCCAGCACCAAGGCTGATAAGAATGCTACGCGCAATACTTTTAAAGTAGAATCTTTAAACTCCTCGGATAAGCGACCAATAACTTTAATTTGATCTTTTGCACGTCCGAATAATTTAAGCGTAGTAATCCCTTGCAATACATCTAAGAAATGGCCTGATAAAAAGCTCATGCGCTCCCATTGCTCTTTATTCAATCGATCAGCTTGTTTACCAATTAGAATCATAAAGAATGGAATCAATGGGACCGTAACAATCAAGATAATACCGATAATCGGTAATGCATCTACGATAGCAATTCCCATGATGAGCGGAATCATAATAGCATATAAGATTTGAGGAATATAGCGAGCTACATAAGCATCAACCTGTTCCAAACCATCCGTAAGCAAATGAATTACATCGCCATGACGTTCCTTATGCTGTACACCAAGCTTAAACATATGTTCTAAGGCATGCTCTCTAAAAGATGCTTTCACAGCGCTACCCAAACGATTTGCCACAGCCTCTTGTATATAATGAGCTAACAATCGCACAATAATGGCGATAGTCAAATACATAATTGTATTCATCTCATCAGCTAAGGTATTCTCTAAAAATATAAAATTATTAATTAAGGTCCCAAAGAACCAAGCTTGCCCAACAATGGACAGACTTTCTACTAAGCAGGTTAATGCCAATAGTAAAAGCTGGCCTTTATGTGTAAGTAGCGCTTTAAAAGCGGTACGCTGTATCATATTATCCTCTACGGTAAAGCCTCTAAAATATAAAATCAAATTGATTAAATTACATCTATCTAAGTCTTACTCAAATTAAGCTGACATATAATCTAAGCGAAACTAAGTGAGTCCAAGTGAATCTAAATTTATCAATATTATTCATCTTACCACAAAAAGAGGCGTGCCGCTACGGCACGCCTCACATTGAGATCTAAATTTTACAACTCCCCAGAGTTATAAAGCTATTTATTAATAGTGTAAGTCTTTTTCTGTTACACGATGACGGAATATCCAGTATACCCAGATTTGGTACGCCAATATGATTGGCACAAATAAGAGGGCTACACAAGTCATCAACGTCAATGTGTAAGTAGAGCTAGCTGCATTTGAAATAGTTAAGCTCCACTCAGGATTCAAAGAAGAAACCATGATACGAGGGAACAAACCTGCAAAGTAAGCAGCCGTTACAGAGATAACGGATAAGGAGCTGAATACAAAGCCCCATTTTGTATTACGAGTACGTGCTGCGCCCCAAGAAATGAGGAAGAACACGATTGCCAACGCAAAGCAAACAGTTGCTAATACAGAGTTGAACAAATCTGTAAATACATAAGTGGCACCTACCAATGCTAATGCACCGATAGCTGTAGGAACACCTACTACCAAGGAAGCTGCACGAGCGCGTTCCGAAACAGCACCAGCAGTTTTGATAGAAGTGAACAAACCACCATGGTATGTGAATACCAAGATGAAAGCGATGCCACAAAGCACTGTGTATGGGCTTAACAAATCAAAGAATGTGCCTACATACGTCATGCTTGCATCGATTGGAGTACCTTGAATCAAGTTACCAACCGTAACCCCCCACAATAATGCAGGAATCAAGGAACCAAAGAAGATGCAGTAGTCGAAAGTTTTACGCCATAACAAGTTAGGGCTTTTGGAGCGGAATTCGAAGGATACGCCACGGATAATAAGAGCAGCAAGCATCAAGAATAACGCCATGTAGAAACCACTGAACAATGTAGCATATACGTGAGGGAAGGATGCAAATAATGCACCACCTGCAGTAATCATCCATACCTCATTACCGTCCCATACAGGACCTAAGGCATTGATTATTTGACGACGTTCAACGTCAGTTTTACCGATGAATGGTAACAAAATACCAG
>CAUTOY010000150.1:0-2831 GCA_963539855.1 uncultured Veillonella sp. | reverse complement strand
TTGTTATTTCTGGTACATCTCCAGATGGTCGTCTTGTTGAAAGCATCGAAGTTAAGAATCATCCATTCTTCGTGGCTACACAAGCTCATCCTGAGCTTAAATCCCGTCCAAACAATGCACATCCATTATTTCGTGGCTTCGTAGATGCTATTTTGGAACAAAAAAAATAGAGTAAAGAATGGGATCTATTTTATCTATTATAGGTTTATTTATATTAGCTGCACTAAAACTAGAGCAGTTTGTATATGGTAAATCGGGAAAAGAACAATCTACAACTGGTCATATAGCGCGGAGAGGACTTGCTAATATAGCGGGTTTAATCGCTTTTGAACATGCTACTGTGAACAGTAAGTCTATTGTAGTGTGTAAAAAGAAGAAAGGTGCTCAGAAATGAGCATCTTTCTTCTTTTTTTAGCTATATCGAAAAGACTCGTAAAAATATATCGATATATTTAAAAATAACACTTGCTATTTTAAATGATTAGTGTTATTATATAGACAAAGATAGATATAGATTTGATGTAGGTACATCAATAGAACATATATTAATCGTTAATTAGAAATATAAAGGAGGACACAATGTCTATTATTGGTAAAAAACTTCCTGAATTTACACTTGATGCTTTCAAAAAACCTGAATTGGTAAAAGTAAGCACTGCAGACGTATTAGGTAAATGGTCTGTATTCGTATTCTATCCAGCAGATTTTACATTTGTATGCCCTACTGAATTAGAAGACGTACAAGAATCTTATGCAGAGTTAAAAGAATTGGGTTGCGAAGTTTACTCCGTATCCACTGATTCTGAATATGTTCATAAAGCATGGTCCGATGCTTCTCCAAGCATCAATAAAATTGAATACTACATGTTAGCTGATAAGAAACATGAATTAGCTGATTTCTTCGATGTATTCGATCCTGAATCTGCTATGGCGTACCGCGGTACATTCGTGGTTGATCCAGAAGGTATTATCCGTACAGCGGAAATTCACGATATGGGTATTGGCCGTTCCGCAGAAGAACTTGTTCGTAAAGTACAAGCAGCTCAATTCGTAGCTAAACATGGTGACCAAGTGTGCCCTGCACGTTGGAAACCAGGTAAAGACACAATAAAACCAGGTCTTGACCTAGTAGGTAAAATCTAAGAGTATTAGATATACCAACAACCTCCTCAAATGACAACTCTTGGGCACGGATCGTATCTCCAACGATACCGGTAAGCCCCATTACATGGTGAAACACTCTCCAATTCACCTATGTAAACCTCATATAACAAACTACAAACTATACGCAAAAAGACCAGCCTTTGGGCTGGTCTTTTTGTCGTATTTTACCGATTCAGTATAGGTAAACACTGTTATTTGTAAAACCTTTTGACAAAGTAGGAAATAAACTCTTGCATTTTTACAGTTAGTATTTTATAATGAAATTAATTCCTAGCGATGTACAAGGTTTTATGTATTTGCATAGGATATATATAATGTTTGTTCAAGGGGTGCTAGCTTTTAAAAAGAAAGGCAATATACATGAGGATTTCTACAAAAGGAAGATATGCATTGATGGTTCTCATCGATCTAGCTGAGCAAGGTCAGGGAAAACCAGTATCATTACGTTCTGTTGCAGAACGACAAGGCATATCTGAGAAATATTTAGAAGGTATTGTAGCTCGATTAGGAGCGGCCAGTTTAGTTGATAGCATTCGTGGTAAATACGGCGGCTATCGTTTATCTAAGAAACCTTGTGAATACACAATTATTGAAATTTTGATGGCTACAGAAGAATCAATGGCGATTATTTCATCATTGGATGAAGGTGTTTCTACCGATGATGTTATTAATGAACGTACCGTTGGATTCTGGGCAGGGTTACAAAATTACATTCACGATTATCTAGAAAGTGTGACCTTACAAGATGTTATCGATGGTACATACGCAAAACTAGATACAAAATATGATAATTGGGATGGCTCTATTTAAGAGGCACATAATTATATATTACATATCATTTATAATATCCATAATACCCATATATAAGGAGTGTTGATTATGTCTAAAATTGCAAAATCTTTTGTTGAATTAATTGGTAAAACACCATTGTTGGCAGCTACTCGTTTTGGTGAAAGCGTAGGTGCTGATGCTAATATTCTAGCTAAACTTGAATACTTTAATCCAGGTGGTTCCGTAAAGGATCGTATTGCTGCTGCTATCATTCAAGCTGCTGTTGCTTCTGGTGAATTACAACCAGGTGGTACTATCGTGGAAGCTACATCTGGAAATACAGGTATTGGTTTATCTGCTGTAGGCGCTGCACTTGGTTATAAGGTTGTTATCGTAATGCCTGAAACAATGTCTATCGAACGCCGTAAATTAATGCTTGGCTATGGGGCACAACTCGTCTTAACTGATGGTGCACTTGGCATGAAAGGCGCGATTGCAAAAGCAAAAGAAATCGTAACAGCCACTGCTGGTGCTGTAGAAGCAGGCCAATTCGTAAACCAAGCTAACCCTGCAATTCACTATAAAACTACAGGTCCTGAAATCTGGGGCGACACAGATGGTGCAGTAGATATTTTCGTAGCTGGTGTTGGTACAGGTGGTACATTGACTGGTGCAGGTCGTTTCTTGAAAGAACAAAATCCTGATGTTAAGGTAGTAGCTGTAGAACCTAAAGATTCTGCTGTTTTATCTAACGGTAAACCTGGTCCTCATAAAATCCAAGGCTTAGGTGCAGGTTTCATTCCTGAAACATTGGATACTAAAATCTATGATGAAGTTATCCAAGTTGCTAATGAAGATGCTTTCAAAACAGCACAAGATTTCGGTCATACACAAGG
>CAUTOY010000149.1:0-2859 GCA_963539855.1 uncultured Veillonella sp. | reverse complement strand
ATTAAAAGTGTCACTATACAATCCAATAGTGTACTATTTTTACTATAACAAATCTCGCTAACTTTCACAAGACTCTGTTACATAGCATAATAAAGCCCTATGAAATGCTTATGAATGTCTATAGAAGTTAAAACAATACCCACAGGTATGCTCTGAAGCCCTTAGGGCAGTCATGACGGACATATTCAGAACACACATGTGGGTATTGAGGCTTTCACCAATTATTTATAATCCGGCAACGAATTATTGTTCATCGTTAATATAGATGTATTTATCGGATTTCAATTTGGACACAAGGTCAGGCACCAAACCGATGAGACGCTCGAAGCTACTGCTGTAAGGGTTGCCTTTAATGTTGAACAACTCGATGCGCTCCCCTTTGATAACGAGGATAGCGCTTGGTTCCATTTTGGCACCGCCGCCACCGCCGCCACATTCATGGCTTTTGTTCGCAGCGTTGTGGTTTGTACCAGTACCGAAACCAAATGTTACGTCAACGAATGGAACGAGCGTAGTATCGCCGATTTGCACAGCTTCGCCTACTACGGTTTCCACTTTGATCATATTTCTGAATTTCTCGAATAGGACTTCCAAATTCTCTTTTACATTACTGTTTTCCATCACAGTACCTCCGCTTTTTGTGAAAGTATCATAGCTGTGTTCGTACGATTGTACGTATCGTTATAATAACCGATGACAGCTCATTTACTTAGTTTGACTTAATATATCCTTACGCTGTTTGACCTTGTTCGGCTTTCAGCTTTTCTAACTGTTTTGCTTCTTTCCGTTTAATCCAGAAGACACGAGCGCTTTCACCCAATAGGGAACGCATTGGTTTAGATACCAAGAATCTAGTACCATGCCATGCCAATACAGCGAGAATCATGCGACCTTTGATGTGACCGCTGCCTTCGCCGGCCCAGTTCACATAATCTAGTTCAATATTCTCTGCTTGTTCAGGCCAAATACTGTACAGAATAGATGCGATAATCCCCATACGATAGGGGTCACCGATACCAAATCGACCTTCTATGGCCACATCACGTGGTTTAGAGTGGTTATAACATCGTTTTGACACAAGGAATAGCTGACGCCACAATTCTGTATTTCGTACATGTTTCATGAACCAGAATGTAGGAATTTCAGACTTGAATGATGCTACCGGATCGTTTGGATCTGACTTTTCAAAACGTTTTTTCACCGTCATTTTGATATCATTCACCTTCGTAAATACCTTTTCCTTAATGGAACCGTCGCTGTTGAAAGTAACGCGACTTACCACTTCGTCATCGTCTTGGATATGAGCCGTTGGATCTTGCTGAATGGAGTCATATCGTTCAGCACGAGCCTGTGCATCCATATCTTTAGGACCTGGTTCAGGACGTTCAACGCGTTCATTTGGATTTTGTGAGCTACCCGCCCCTGGTGACTCATCGTCACCAAAGGTTCTATGAGAACCTTGAGAGTTCTTCAAATCTTCAAAGCTAGTGCCATTTGAGCTTGCAGAAGGACCTTGTCCGCCCCCTTGCATAGCTTTGGCAAAAGCCTCCGCTTGCGACATGTCGCCATCGTCGTCTATTACCTTTTGGTATTCTTCATCAACGCGATTTTCAAGCCATGCTTCATAGTCTTTCACAGGACCTATCTTGAGCGTGCCCAAAACGTATAATTCCTTAAAAAATGGTTTGTCCTGTAAGTATGCTAAATGAAGTGAAAATACACGCCATAGCCATTTAACGCGCACCTCACCACGATAAGGGGTGCGGCCGTCAACTTCGATGCTATATGTGATTGGTGTCAGTAGGATAATCAAGATGAGTGCTGCAATGATGGCCACGATAACGAGGGCCACAATAGCCACTGTACTCAACCACATCACCTCCTTAGGTGTTCCTATGATTAGTTTTCAATACCTTTTCGAGCCATTACGCCTTGAAGGTAGTAATGTTTAACCTCTTTCATTTCCGTTACGAGGTCTGCCTCATCGATCAATTCTTGAGGAGCCCCACGGCCCGTAAATACGAGTTCCGTTTCTGGATGACGAGCATCGAGCAAAGCCTTTGTTTTATCCCAAGAAATGAGTTCAAAGAAGAGTGCCATATTGTACTCATCAAGAACGACGAGATCGTAATCACCACTACTGATAGCAGCTAGAGCACGTTCGTAGCCTTTTTCAATAAGTGCTACATAATCCTTAGGCGGATTGCCAGATTCAAAAACAACTACTTCATCGCCCCATTTAGCGAGTTCGTCTTTGCTCTTCATCCCTTCTTTGATGATAAAGAATGGCTTGCCCACAGTTTCTAACGTTAAATTAGTTAAGGTAGGTAAAATAGTATGTTCACTATATACTTTAGATTTCATAAATTGCAAAAAGAGGACTTTCTTGCCAGCGCCGATGGCACGGATGGCAAGACCGATAGCGGCGGTCGTTTTGCCCTTGCCTTCGCCGGTATAAACTTGTACATAGGCCTTCATAGATATACCTCCGTTCATATACTTTTATTTTACAATATATATATACAAAAAGAAAGAAAAAGAACTTGCTATTAGTGCATTGGCACGCATAACAAGTTCTTTTTGTATGACTTTAATTAAGTTTTTGTATATCTTTTATTGAGTTTTTCTATGACTTTTATCGAGTTTATCTATGTCTAATTGCTAATTGGCAAGAAGATCATAGGGTCTACAGGGGCACCATTTAAACGTACCTCGTAGTGAACGTGAGCACCTGTACTTTTACCAGTACTACCCATCAAGGCTATGGTTTGGCCTTGTTTTACGCTCATCCCTACTGTTACTAGTACAGCACTATTATGGCCATAACGAGTTACGAAGCCATTGCCGTGGTCGATTTCA
>CAUTOY010000148.1:0-2943 GCA_963539855.1 uncultured Veillonella sp. | reverse complement strand
CTTATTTCAAACAATCTTTACGGGACAAGTTAATACGGCCTTGTTTATCGATTTCAATAACCTTAACCATAATTTCGTCACCTACATTTACAACGTCTTCTACATTTTCAACGCGTTCTTTTGCAAGTTTAGAAATATGTACAAGACCTTCTTTACCTGGTAATACCTCTACGAAAGCACCAAATGCCATCAAGCGAGTTACTTTACCAAGATATACTTCCCCTACTTCAACTTCTTTAGTAAGGTTTTCAATGATTTGTTGCGCTTTTGCAGCTCCTTCTTGGTCTACAGAAGCAATGAATACTGTGCCATCATCTTCGATGTCGATTTTTGCACCTGTTTCATCAATGATGCTACGGATTACTTTACCACCAGTACCGATTACGTCACGAATCTTGTCTGGGTCAATTTTCATGGTAATAATACGTGGTGCGTATTGAGACATTTGTTTACGTGGTTCAGCAATGGTATCAAGCATAATGCTCATGATGTGCATGCGGCCTTTATGAGCTTGTTCCAATGCTTCGTGAAGGATTTCACGGGACAAACCAGAAATTTTAATATCCATTTGGATGGCTGTTACGCCCTTAGCTGTGCCTGCAACTTTAAAGTCCATATCACCAAGAGCATCTTCCATACCTTGAATATCTGTTAAGATTGTATAGTGTTCACCTTGCGTTACAAGACCCATAGCAATACCAGCTACAGGAGCTTTAATAGGCACACCAGCATCCATTAAGGACAATGTGGAACCACATACGGACGCCATAGAGCTAGAGCCATTAGATTCTAGTACTTCAGATACTAGACGCAATGCATATGGGAATTCTTCTTCGCTAGGAATTACAGGTACCAATGCACGTTCTGCCAAAGCACCGTGACCAATTTCACGACGACCAGGACCACGAGAGGAACGAGTTTCCCCTACGGAGAAGGATGGGAAATTGTAATGATGAATATAGCGTTTTTCTGTTTCTACACCAATGCCATCGATAGTTTGTTTTTCAGACAATGGTGCTACAGTAGCTACGTTCAATACTTGAGTTTGACCACGTGTGAATAGGCCAGAACCATGTGTACGAGGCAATACACCTGTACGACAAGAGATTGGACGAACTTCATCAAGTTTACGGCCATCTGGACGGATTTTTTCAACAGTGATCATATGACGAACGATTTCCTTCGTCATAGCATCAAATGCTTTATTTACATCCGCTAAGTTATCTGGATAGATTTCCGCGAAATGGGCCAATACATCTTCACGTACTTCAGTTTCTTGTGCATCCCGTTGTTGTTTATCTGCACAACGAACTGCTGCATCAAGTTTATCGTGACCATACGCACGAACGGCTTCAGCAATTTCAGCAGGTACGTCTTTGCTTTCAAATACGCGTTTTTCCTTGCCTACTTTAGCTTTTACATCTTCTTGGAATGCAACGATTTTCTTAATTTCTTCGTGAGCAGCCATGATAACTTCAAGAATGGTTTCTTCTGGAACCTCTTGAGCACCACCTTCAACCATAAGAATAGCGTCTTTTGTGCCAGCTACTACGATGTTTAGATCAGTTTCATCTAATTGTGCTTTTGTTGGGTTAACAACAAATTCACCATTTACACGACCCATGCGAACGCCGGCAATAGGACCAGCCCATGGAATATCGGAAATAGATAACGCTGCAGATGCACCAATCATACCGCAGATAGCTGGATCACAGTCTTGATCTACGGACATAACTGTTGCTACTACGTGTACTTCGTTGCGTACACCTTTATCAAATAATGGACGAATAGGACGGTCAATCAAACGGCTATTCAAGATGGCAGATTCAGGTGGACGTGCTTCACGTTTAATAAAGCCACCTGGCAAACGACCAATAGCGTACATTTTTTCTTCATAGTCTACTGTAAGTGGGAAGAAATCGATATCCTTCGCCTCTTTAGAACCTGTAGCGGTAACGAGTACACGAGTATCGCCATAACCAACCATTACGGCACCGCCAGCTTGTTTTGCAAGTTCCCCAGTCTCAATCGTAAGCGTACGACCAGCTAGGTCCATTTGGAATTGTTCCATTCCTATTCCTCCTAAAAATCTTCTTATACGTATTCCTTATTATTATATATCATCAGTAAAAAATAAGCTAATGTTTCACTTCATATGATATACTTTAATTGTTGCTAACTCCTATTCTGGCAACAGAAAGGAGGTGTTGTCATGATTGAATATCTCTTTTCCCTTATAATCACTATCATAGGTGGTGTAACTTGCCATTACATCATCAAGTGGCTAGATAGTAGATTTAAATAGCAACTAGCACAATAAAAAAGGACAGAGTTGCCGCTCTGTCCTTTTTTTGTGTTGCCACAATTGAATATCGGCATTCGTTTCCCTTTGCCTAAATTCATTATAACACAAGAAAATAAAATAAAAAAGCCGTCCAAGAGGACGGCTAATTGTATTATTTACGAAGACCAAGGCGTTCGATAAGGGAACGGTAACGTTCGATATCTTTACGACGAAGGTAGTCAAGCATGTTACGGCGTTGACCAACCAATTTCAACAAACCACGACGGGAATGATGGTCTTTTTTGTGTTCTTTCAAGTGTTCAGTTAAGTATGTGATGCGGCTTGTCAAAATCGCAACTTGTACTTCTGGAGAACCAGTGTCACCTTCATGAGTAGCGTATTCTTTAATGACTGCTAATTTAGCTTCTGTAGTTAACATTAATGTTACCTCCTAAAAAATAATAATCCCGATAAGCTTAAGTAACCGTTGGAGATTCGAATACTTCGCTTACGATATGTCTTATGACTTAGTTAAGTATACAGTATAATCCCGATAGTGTAAAGGTTTTCATAAAAAAAGAGAGGATAGTATCCCCTCTTTTTTAAGGTTCTATAATAAATGTTGGGGTGACACCATAACGGTGTCACTTCCAACATTA
>CAUTOY010000147.1:0-2990 GCA_963539855.1 uncultured Veillonella sp. | reverse complement strand
GTTGCGAGCCCAGATGGTTTGTTCATTATTTATGAGCCTCCAATTGTAGACCAGGTAATGGCAATTTGGAGTTTACAAAGTCTAACCACAAGCGAGAAGCGTGGGAGAGGTAATGACCTTTTTTCCAGATTACATATAAGGTATGGATGATTTCTGGAACGAGAGGTCGTACGACAACCTTGGACCCAACCTCGGTGTTCTCGCCGACCTCAGGGCAGAGGCGAGATGGTAATAAGGCGATGGCAAGATCTGCACTTACTGTTTGTAACATGAGATCACGTTGGCTTGTTTCAAATACGATATGAGGTTGGAAGCCTGTATGTTTACAAGCTTTAATGATTTCATCATGTAAATTGAAATCATCCTTGTGGAGTACAAAGGATTCTTCTGAAAGCATATCCAATCGAATTTCAGGTTCCTTTGCAAGTGGGCTAGTTTTAGGAACGATGACGGATAATGGATCAGATGTGAGATAAAAGGATTCGAATTCCTTAGGATTTGGCTTTGTACAGATGATACCAATGTCAATTAAACCTTCTTGTACACTGATTTCAACCTTCTTGGAACCTTGTTCATATAATTCTAAATCGATTTGTGGGTATACCTTTTTAAATTCACCTAATAGTTGCGCGAAAATTGGTGCATCGGTAATAGGAGGGATACCAATTCGGATAGAACCTTGCTCCAAACGAAACTCGTTTTCAAAATCTGTTTTTAAATGTTCAAACATAAATACAACACGTTTAGCGTGTGTTAAAAAGATGGTACCTCCATCAGTGAGTTCTACGGATTTAGCATTACGCATGAAGAGAACAACACCAAGTTCGTCTTCTAAGGCTTTAATTGTACGGCTAATCGCGGATTGTGAGATGTGTAAGTTTCTTGCTGCTTTACTAAAACTTTTTTGATCAGCCACTTCTACGAAGTATTTTAAATGGTGGAAATCCATAACTAACCCCCTAATATATAAAAGATATTACAAACCTAATTTAAAAAATAATTTTAGTAAATGAGAATAATTATTACTAAAATGCAATTAGCTATTACTTTAAGTAAAGCATGAATAGCGATATTGGCAAGGCGCCAAGCGCTGTATGTATTGCGTTGATATAGCTCGCCACGTTATAATGAGTCTATAGGGCTATATCAAGTTATGATATTAGGAATTATGGTTGTGCCCACTACAAAATAGTTTGTACTACATAATGCCATAAATATATATAACATATATATTATTGCATTATTTTTTCATGTACGCAAGTTTGTAATGGTTGTTATTCCTAAACATAATGATAGATTAAGCAAGTGTTCTATTTTTGCTAAATGCTTAAGGAGGCAATAATCACATGAGTCGTAAATTTAAAACTATGGACGGCAACCAAGCGGCTGCTCACGTTTCTTATGGTTTTACAGAAGTTGCTGCGATTTACCCAATCACTCCATCTTCCCCAATGCCAGAACACATTGACGAATGGGCTGCGTCTGGTCGTAAAAACATTTTCGGCAACACTGTTCAAGTTGTAGAAATGCAATCTGAAGCAGGTGCGGCTGCTGCAACTCACGGTTCTTTACAAGCTGGTGCATTAACAACAACTTTCACATCTTCCCAAGGTTTGTTATTGATGCTTCCTAACTTATATAAAGTAGCAGGCGAATTACTTCCAGGTGTATTCCAAGTAGCTGCTCGTGCATTAGCTGCACATGCTTTGGCTATCTTCGGTGACCACCAAGACGTAATGGCTGCTCGTGCAGCTGGCTGTGCTATGCTTGCAGAATCCTCCGTACAAGAAGTAATGGACTTGTCTGCAGTAGCTCACTTGACAGCTATTAAAACTCGTGTACCGTTCATCAACTTCTTTGACGGTTTCCGTACATCCCATGAAATTCAAAAAATTCAAATCTGGGACTATGAAGAATTAAAACCATTAGTAGATATGGAAGCAGTTCAAGCATTCCGTAAAAACGCTTTGAACCCAGATGCTCCTGTAACTCGTGGTACTGCAGAAAACCCTGACGTTTACTTCCAACATCGTGAAGCATCCAACAAATTCTACTTGAACGTTCCTGACGTTGTAGAACACTACATGAACGAAATCAACAAATTGGCTGGTACTAACTACCAATTGTTCAACTACGTAGGTGCTCCTGATGCAACTGACGTAATCGTTACTATGGGTTCCTCCGCACAAGTAGTAGAATCCACTGTAAATTACTTAAATAAATTGGGTCGTAAAGTTGGTTTCATCAACGTTCACTTGTTCCGTCCATTCGCAACAGATCGTTTGTTGAAAGCTCTTCCTCAAACAGTAGAACGCATTGCAGTTCTTGACCGTACTAAAGAACCAGGCGCTTTGGCTGAACCATTGTTCTTAGACGTACAAGCAGCTGTAGTTGACGGTGGCCGTAACGTAAAAGTTATCGCTGGTCGTTATGGTTTGAGCTCCAAAGACGTTATCCCTGCAGACATCGTTGCTGTATTCGATAACTTAGCTGCTGACAATGGCAAGAAATTCTTCACATTGGGTATCAATGATGATGTTACATTCTTGTCCTTAGATCGTGCTGAAGGCGTAGAAGTTGAAACTCCTGGTTTGACTGAATGTAAATTCTGGGGCTTCGGTTCTGACGGTACTGTAGGTGCGAACAAATCCGCTATCAAAATCATCGGTGACCACACTGACTTGTATGCACAAGCATACTTCGATTACGACTCCAAAAAATCTGGTGGCGTAACAATGTCTCACCTTCGTTTTGGTAAAAACCCAATCAACTTGCCATACTTGATTACTGAACCTCAATTCGTAGCATGTCACCGTCAATCTTACGTACATGAATACGACTTGATTCGCGGCATCAAAAAAGGCGGTACATTCTTATTGAACTGTACTTGGTCTCCTGAAGAATTAAACGAACATTTACCTGCTAAATTACGTCGTCAAATCGCAGAAAAAGAATTGAACTTCTACATCATCAATGCTGCGAAAATCGCT
>CAUTOY010000146.1:0-3049 GCA_963539855.1 uncultured Veillonella sp. | reverse complement strand
ACAATGGGTATTTCTGTTGTAGGTGCTACACCACAAACACAATTCACAAAAGGTGAAACTCAAGTTGATCTTGGCGCTGCAAGCATTGAAACTAAAGCAGATGGTTTTAAAGCTGCTCATAAATGGAACTTTGATGGTAGCATCACTCACGCATTGCGCGACAAAACTGCTATCCAATACGGTTACCATGGTTTGAACTCCAAACATATTGATTCCAACATGCAAGAAGTAAACTTGATTCAAACATTGAACAAAAACTTTGCATTGTATGGTGGTTGGGGTCGCATTCATAGCGATGCTATCAAACATACAAACAACATTGCTCAAGTTGGTATCATTGGTAAAGCTGCTTTAGGTTCTAAAGTAGACGTATACGGCAAAGCTGGTATTGGTACAAAAGAAACTACGACTTGGGAAGCAGGTTTAGGTTACAAAGCAACTGATGATCTTGATATCAATGCTGGGTACCGTTATGTAAATACAAAAGCAACGGATAACCATAACGTATCCTTCCAAGGTCCTGTAGTTGGCTTGTCCTACCGTTTCGGTGGCGCTGAAAAAGCTGAACCTATTGCTGTAACTCCAGCACCAGCACCAGCTCCTGTAGTTGAACACACTGCAGCACCTGTACAAAAACCAGCTAAAGCTGATTACTATGTACAATCCATCTACTTCGATTCTGACCAAGACGTTCCTCGTGCAGACCAAGGTGCTAACTTACAAGCTGCATTGAACGCTGCTAACCAATATAAAAACGACCAAGTAAAATTGGTGGGTAATGCTGATACTGATGCTAACCCTCAATACAACATTGGATTGTCCGAACGCCGTGTACAAGATGTTGCACAATACTTGGTAAACAATGGCGTAGATGCTAACCGCTTGATTGGTATCGCTAATGGTGATACTAAACCTGTTGCAACTAATGCAACTGCAAACGGCAAAGCTGAAAACCGTCGTGTAGACGTTTTCATTCATCGTTAATTTGAGCTCTCTCAACTTAATCTAAACCCATATAAGTCCATCTTTTCGTCTCTCACTATATTTTGAGTACGATAAGATGGACTTTTGTGTTATACTAAATCTATTAGAAATACTACTGTACAATTCTATGTAATCTGATCGTAGTCATATAGCTTTCATTTACATTGTGTACAATACTTACCATGTGTTTAGTAAAAGTGAGTTATTAGTATGGAAAAATTTAAATATTATAAGGAGCTTATCGGCGCGATTATCCTTGCAGGACTCATGATATTGGTGGCCTTGCGCATTAGCGATATAGCATCGGGCATCGAAGCATTGATAACGGCCTTTGTGCCGCTTATCGTAGGTGCCTGCATGGCCTTTGTTCTAGATATTCTCGTCGTCCGCTATGAACGTTGGCTATGGCCGCGTATCGAATCGGGGTGGCGATATAAGATTCGTCGTCCGTTGAGTATTATCCTGTCCTTTGTGACGATTAGTCTCATTGTGTACTTTATTGCTCGTATGGCTGTGCCGCAGTTAGTGCATTCCATTACACTTATCGTGTCTGCAGCACCGCAGCTATATCTAGACTTTCAACAATGGATTTACCATTTTAGTAATACCACTCTGTTGGCATCGAATCCTACTGTATTAAATACATTGAATGGTGAAAGTGTGGTTAACTATACGCGTGAATGGGGGACCAAGGGTGCCACCTATGTGGTGAATACGATGGGCTCTATTTTATCGTGGACCGTAAATATTGTATTAGGTCTTATCTTTGCCATTTACATGCTACTCGATAAGGAACGCCTCATATCGCAAGGTAAGCGTATTTTGAAAGCCTATGCATCCGATACGTGGGTGAATCGCGTAACCTATGTGGCCAGGGTTGCTGTTCAAACATTTAGTAGTTTCTTTGTAGGACAGTTTATCGATGCCTTGATCTTAGGTATCATGGTGGGCGTTACATTATGGATTTGCAATATCTCCTATGCTACGACCATTGCCTGTGTTATCGGTCTTACGGGTTTAATTCCATTAGTGGGTATATATATAGGTGGCTTGATGGGGGCCGTTATATTGCTTACCATTGGTCCTATGGATGCGTTGATTTACGTCATCATTTTAGCAGTGTTGCATCTAATTGAAAGCAATGTGATTTATCCCAAAATCGTAGGTAATTCTGTTGGGTTGCCTGGCTTATGGGTCTTTGCAGCTGTTATCATAGGTGGTGGCTTGATGGGGGTCTCAGGCATGATTATAGGTGTGCCATTAGTAGCCACCTGCTATAAATTATTGATGACCGACGTTGAAGAACGTTTAGCCTCTAATGAAGGCTTATAGTATTTAATAGTTGTAATATAAATGAAAATACAAGTTTGTAGAATCCGATTACTATTGGGAGGATTATAATGAATAAAAAATTACTATCTTTGGTTATGACTGGCGTGTTGGCCGTTGGTGTTTTTTCTGTAGCTACACCGTATGAAGCACAGGCTCGTAAGACTAAACCAGAAACAAGCACAGATATTACGATTAAACGTGCACCTGGTCAATCTGTGGTTATGACAATGAGCGAAATTGGTACGATTTTCCAAAATCGTTTCCCTAATGCAGCGTTGCACTCTGTAGAATTGAATTCCAATGATTTGGCCTATGCTTACAAAGTAACTGGATATAGTAAATATCACGAATATAAAATGAAGATTGATATCATCACTGGCAATCAATCCGATATGAGCGAAGGTGGAAAACCTAAACGTGTTATTGGTGAAATCTTCAACAAAGATAAGGTTATCGAACCATCTCAAGCAGAAGCAGCGGCTAAAGCGCAATTAGGTGCAGATGCTGTTATGAAGGGTTGGAAGGTTGAAGCTCACAATGGCAAAGTTAATTACTATGTAACAATGCATCAAAATGGTAAGAAAACAGTAGTGACCATTGATGGTAATACAGGTGCTTACATTGAACAAAGTAAAGCAACAAAATTACCGCCAGAACCAGATCAAGGTTTTGATAAACGTCGTACGAACCTCGTATGGGGCCATGACATCGTTATGGATAAAAAATAATATAA
>CAUTOY010000145.1:0-3052 GCA_963539855.1 uncultured Veillonella sp. | reverse complement strand
CATGACCATAAGGAGGAACAAAGTCTTTGTTAGCTTTTACCACTTCTTTTACAGCTTCAATAAAACGGCCTTCAGGTAATGTAGGCATTACAAGGCGTTCACAAGAGTGATTCAAACGTTCTGCATTTAAATCTGGACGGAAGCATACAATATGACCATCTTTTGTGTAGTATGCTTTCAAACCTTCGAATACAGTTTGCGCATATTGAAATACACCTGCACATTCATTAAGAGTGACGTTAGCATCTGTAATTAGACCACCTTCGTCCCATTTACCATCTTTATATGTAGTCAAATAACGGTAATCGGTTTCTACATACCCAAAACCGAGATTATCCCAATCAATATTCTTACTCATAACAATGACCTCCATGCATATTAATATACTTATAATCTTAACACTATGAGCAAGTTATTTCAACATATTCTATAGAGTTTATGATTGTTAATCACATAGGAAGTCTGTATCTTTATCGATAATAAACTTAGTTCGATATAAATCATAAGGTACATTTGAACAAGTATGATATGTAACTGATTCGACGCGACCACTACGGGCCTCATTATTTGAGCCAAAAGGTACTTTTACAAGATCTCCTTCTCGAATATCATTTCTATCCGTCCGATAGTAAAATTCTTTATCAAACTTAAAAATATAAACAGAACAATAGGTATAGATTTTTTTGTCTGACTCTTTAGTGGATGGTAAAAATTCTTGCAATAATCTATCGTCTATATGAACACTCATAAAACCAATCAAACTTTTATACCACGATGGTAGATATCGATTAGTTAAATTTCCTATATAATGAGTATCCTCTTTATGAGTCCATTTAATTCTAACTGTTACAATGCCACCACGTGCGGGACATTTATCAAACTGATTACTTTCACCAAGAGTAAAAATATCCAAATCATATAATGTATCCCCTATGTGAAAGTTAATATCTTTTTGTAACTGATGAATCATTTCTCCATCTACATACTCACTTTGACTATTACTAGAGTGTTTAAATTGGTGACTCTTACAGTCAATAGAGATAGAAGGTATTTTCCAATCAAAGATTAAACTGTTAACATCCCCATATTCTTCATATATATTTTTACGCACTTCAATATGAATTTGTTGAATCTTGTCTATTTCACGATGCCCATCAAATAAAAGCAATTTAGGAGCACCTATAATTTGACGTATCAATATAGACAGAGCAGTCATTTCATTATCAAAGAAAAACTCATAGATAAACTCTTGACTATCATTGTTCAATAGTTTGACGCTAACGTCACAATCATCTCTATCCTCTTGAAAGAATACACAATCAGAAAATCTAGAGCCTATAAGATTTAAAATATAATTTCTATCAGATTCACTAATTGAGTACTCCTCAGTAGCAAAAGTGTCTATCTTCCCCTCATCGGCTTCCGATATACTCTTCCATTTGATACTATATACAACTCTAACGGTGTCCTTAATAGAGATATGTTGTATTTCTTCAATATAGTAGTCTAGACGATGAAGTTTTACTTCACTGGGAACACCATCGGGCAAACTACCAGACCACCTATCAGTACTAATAATCTCACAAGTTGCTACGGAACCTATAAATTTGTCTGTCACATTTCCACAGATATACATATGGACTCCTCCTTTTATTACTTTACACAAGTATAACAAAAAGGATGTGACAAAAATGCCTCTAAAATTATTGTACTAACAATATTCTTTACCGACCTATTTATATTATAATTATCTTAAAGAAATATCTAATCATATAAGGAGGTATCTCTTATGAAAGCAACTACTAAACATGAACTAATCTCTAATCCCAAAAATATTATCTGTATAGGCCTTAATTATGCTGACCATATTGCAGAAACAAGTCTATCTACACATGATTTTCCAGAAATCTTTATGAAAACTACAAATGCTCTAGCTAGCAATCATGACACGATTACCATTGAAGATGAATCATTACATTACGATTACGAAGGAGAACTTGTTATCGTCATTGGCAAATCTGGTAAAAATATTTCTCGGGAACACGCTAAAGAACATATTTTAGGTTATACTGTGGGCAATGATGTATCTGCTCGCGCCTTACAATTTAGAGGTACCCAATGGATTCTCGGTAAATCACTAGATAACTTTGCCCCTATTGGCCCTGTTATTGTATCACCTGACGAGTTTGATTTTGATAACGCAACCATCACTACAACTGTAAATGGCGAAGTACGTCAACAAGCCAAATTGCAACAAATGCTATTTAAACCCGATGCAATTATTGAATTCGTATCCCAATACATTACTCTGCAAGAAGGAGATATTATCTTTACCGGTACACCTAGCGGCGTTGTACTAGGTAAGAATGAAAGTAAATACTCTTGGCTAAAATCTGGGGATACTGTAACAGTTACCATTACTGGCATTGGTACATTGGAAAATACATTTATCTAAACTTCCATCACATATTAAAAGAGATTATCCCTATGTATAGAACTATACACAAAGATAATCTCTTTTTATTTCGTTATTTATGTTCTGCTTCGAGTTCTAGTAAATATTTCTTGCGTTCAATACCGCCCGCATATCCTGTCAATTTACCATTACTACCAATCACACGATGACACGGCACAATGATAGATATAGGATTATGACCTACGGCACCTCCTACTGCTTGAGCAGAGAATGTTTCTTTGCCTTGTTTTTCAGCAATCTGCTTACCAATTTCGCCATAGGTTATTGTTTTACCATAGGGGATAGTTTGTAATATAGACCATACAGATTTACGAAATTCAGTGCCTTCTAATTTAATAGGCGGTATAATAAAAGGCTTCTTCCCTGAGAAATATTGATTGAGCCACATCTTAGTCACTTCAAACGGACCTGTTAGTTGTTCAATATATTCCGCATCATCATAACTAGGTGCATGAGCTTCATCAATGAAAAATAAATCTGTTAAGTAGGTTAATGTACCAAGCATAATCATCGTTCCTAACGGACTTTCATAGGTATATTTATAATTCATAGTACATTAACTCCTTCTTAAGATAA
>CAUTOY010000144.1:0-3079 GCA_963539855.1 uncultured Veillonella sp. | reverse complement strand
GAAGCAGAAGTATTGTGGGAAGAAAAGCATAAAGATAATCCTGCTATATTAAAGGAGAATCCTACGGTTACTATAATCGAAGCGGCAGGTGAAAAATAGAGATGACAGTCCGTAAAGCAACGATTGAGGATGCAAAGGAAATTTTTGCTATTGAAATGGAATGTTTTTCTGTTCCATGGAGCTTAGATTCCATAGAAATAGAATTACTTAACGAAGATAAGAAACTCTATTATGTCATAGAAAATGCCGATGGTGTTGTAGGTTATGCAGGAGCGTGGCTCGTATATGATGAAGGGCAAATTACAAATATTGCGATACGTCCATCTGCAAGACGCCAAGGCTTTGGTGCTAAACTAACGAGTGCATTGATAGAGGAATGTTTTAAACGAGGCATGAATGAAATCTTTTTAGAAGTTCGTGTATCTAATTTGTCTGCATTATCTTTATACCGCCAATTGGGGTTTACAGTAAAAGGTATGCGGAAAAATTATTACTCAGAGCCTAAAGAAGATGCGTATATCATGTCTCTTGTTAAAGAGGTTGTAAAATGAGTGTATATACATTAGCATTAGAAAGTAGCTGTGATGAAACATCGGCAGCTGTACTAAAGGATGGCCGTACAGTACTCTCTAATGTTATATCGAGTCAGGTGCCAATTCACCGAAAATTTGGTGGTGTAGTGCCAGAAATTGCATCCCGCCATCATATAGAACAAGTTATTCCTGTTATTGACCAAGCATTAGCTGACGCTCATGTCACATTGGATGATATCGATCACATAGGCGTTACCTATGGACCTGGATTAGTAGGGGCTCTATTAGTTGGTGTAGCGGCTGCGAAAGGCTTATCATTTGCTACGGGGATTCCATTAGTACCTGTTCATCATATGGAAGGTCATATTTTTGCTAATTTCTTAGCTAATCCCACATTAGAACCACCATTTTTGAGCCTGGTTGTATCCGGTGGTCATACTATGCTAGTTCATGTGAAAGGCTATGAAGAATTTGAGATTTTAGGACAAACTCGTGATGATGCGGCAGGGGAAGCCTTTGATAAAATTGCTCGCGTTATGGGATTCCCATATCCTGGAGGACCTCATATTGATGCATTAGCAAAAGAGGGGAATCCAGATGCTATTGAATTTCCGAAGGCCCTTAGTGAGCCGGGAAATTTTGAATTTAGCTTTAGTGGTTTAAAATCAGCTGTTTTAAACTACTTAAACAGTAAATCTCAAAAGGGTGAAGACATAAATAAGGCTGATGTGGCTGCGTCCTTTCAAAAGGCTATCGTAGATGTCCTAGTAGAAAAAACTAAGGATGCAGCTCATACATTAGGAGAAACTAAAATAACCATCGCTGGTGGTGTATCAGCTAACCAAGGATTACAAGTAGCATTAGAGAATATGTGTAATGAAGAAGGATTTACGTACTATAAACCAGGTAAAATTTTAGCTACTGATAATGCGGCTATGATTGGATGCCGTGCTTACTATATGGCGCAAGCGGGAAAATTCTGTGATTTACATTTAAATGCTAAGCCTAGTGTACCAATTGGTACCGTTGCATGGGTAGAAGGTAACTAGTATGACTGTACATATATATGATGAACTTGTTAAGGATACAAATCTATCTAGTTTGCAAGCAGCCTTACTAGTTCATATTAGTCATATGATTCGCTTTGGCCAATCGGTGAGTAAACACAAGATTATCTTATTTACACAGATTACAAATGATGACATGATGTGTATATATGAGTCTAATGACTCATTAGTTACATCTCGAATACCTAGTTCTGATATGTGGAAAAAACTAATCACTACCGGTGAAAGTTTTCAACAATCCACACAAAATGGATTTGAATATCTATTTCCCATTGTCGATAATGGCGGTAAGACTATAGGAGGAATTTCCTTCTCTTATATAGCGCCTGCCAATGGTGTGGAAGGTAAACGAGGATTTATCGTAGCCGATACAATGCAACGATTGATGTTGACGGCCACAGATGAACAAATTAAAGAATATGAACCTATATCGTATTTGGATGGGCTCATCATTTTTGACCAAAATGGGTCTATCTTGTATGGCAATGATACGGCGTTACACTTGGCGGATATCGTCGGTGTTGATCGGCGGTTGGTGGGCACATCTATTTTTGCTAGTTCTTTAAAAATATCTGCTATTCATCGTGTTATAGATGAAAGAAATGATTTTGTATCCGAAGAAATCTATCACAATATGGTATTAAGACAGCATTTGATTCCTATTCCGATGGGACGCAATGAATGTCGTTGTTTGTTAATTCTTCACGATTGTACCCGTGAAAGTAAACAGCAACAAGAGTTACTTGTTAAAAATTCCATTATTAAAGAGATACATCACCGTGTTAAAAATAACCTACAAACGGTAGCAGGTTTACTACGCATGGAAGCGCGTCGTTCGGATTTACCAGAGGTAAAATCGGCGTTACAAGAAGGTATTTCCCGTATTGAAAGTATGGCCCTCGTTCATGATTTAGTATCCCACTATGATGAGGACTATATTTCTATACGGTCTATATATGATGAATTGTGCCGATTATTACGTCAGAGCATCGTAGATCGTAATCAACATGTAGAATTTCGCTATCACGGAGACGATTGTATCATTTCATCTCATCAAGCCAGTTATATTTCGCTTGTGTTCAATGAACTGATTTCTAATAGTATTGTGCATGGATTGGATGGGACTGATGGTGTAATTTCATTATCTGTTTCCAGTATGAATGATACTATATCTCTAATATTTACAGATTCAGGTAAAGGGTTACCTCGTGATTTTGATATGGCTAAAAGTAAGCGATTAGGCATGCAAATCATTAATAATTTGGTAACTCACGAGCTACAAGGTCGTATGAGAATTGAAAATGGTGATGTTGGTGTTATTGTTAGAATTCATATTCATAAGGAGCAATAAATGCGTATTTTAGTCGTTGATGATGAATCTCTAATTCGCATGGATTTGCGAGATATTCTAGAATCTGAACAACATGAAGTGGTTGGGGAAGCATCGAATGGTGTTGAAGCTATTACGATGTGTAAAGA
>CAUTOY010000143.1:0-3086 GCA_963539855.1 uncultured Veillonella sp. | reverse complement strand
CAAGGAGATTTTACATGAAAAAATCTTGGAAAAAAGCCCTCTTAGCAGGTCTTAGTATTGTGATGATGGGTTCTTTCATCGCTGGTTGTGGTTCCGATAATAATGGTTCTGCAAACAAAGATGTGTTAAAAGTAGGCGTAACTAATTTCGCATCCACATTAGAACCAACAGAGAACTTCTTCGCTTGGGTTGTAATGCGTTATGGTGTAGGTGAAACATTGACTAGATTCGACGAGCAAATGAGACCGCAACCTTGGATTGCATCTAAATGGGAAGTATCTGAAGATAAAAAGACTTGGACTTTCACAATTAACGATAAAGTAACATTCTCTAATGGTAGAAAAGTAGATGCAGCAGCAGTAAAAGCATCTATTGAACGTGCTTTTGAAAAATCTAATCGGGCTAAAACATTCTTCAAATATGATTCTATTGAAGCAAATGGCCAACAATTAGTTATCAAAACAGATAAAGAATACCCTAACATGCCAGGTCTATTGGCGGATCCATTGTTCCTTATCGTTGACGTACAATCTGAGAAAGATGGTCGTAACTTCGCTAAAGAAGGTCCTATCGGTACAGGTCCGTACGTAGTTAAATCTTTCACTAAAGAACGGGCTGACATGGTAGCGAACGAAAAATATTGGGATGGTGCAGTACCATTCAAAACTGTTGAAATCCCTTCTATCGATGACCCTAATACGCGTGCTTTGAGCTTGCAATCTGGTGATATCGACATGGCGGTTAATATCGGTTTTGGCGAAATCGGTTTGTTCCGAGGCAACAATAAATTCAACGTAGATGAAATCTCATCTCTTCGTGTAGTATTGGCACGTATTAATCATAAAGGTATTCTTGGTGATGACAAGGTTCGCGCTGCTGTTATTTCTGCAACAGACCGTGCAAGCTATGCAGATGTATTGTTGAAAGGTACATTTATCCCTGGCTCCGCTCCTATTCCACCATCCATGGACTATGGCTTTAACGAATTGAAAGATCCTAATGCGTATAATCCTGAACGATCTAAACAATTATTAGCTGAAGATGGTTGGAAAGATACTGATGGCGACGGTATCCTCGATAAAGATGGCAAACCATTAACATTCAACTTCGTAGTATATAACTCTCGTGCAGAATTACCACTTTATGCGGAAGCTGTACAATCTGACCTCAAAAAAGTTGGTATCGACATGAAAATCAAAACAGTTGACTATAACTTGATCGACAAAATGGGTCAAGAGGGCGACTATGATATGCTTATTTCCAACATCGTAACTGCTAATACAGGTGATCCAGTCTGGTTCTTAGCTAATTACTGGCATACTAATGTGGATGGTTCCAACCCTCAAAATGGTTCTGGCTACTCCAACCCACAAGTTGACCAATTACTTGACGCTGCTGAAACTGAATTCGATACTGCAAAACGTCGTGCATATGTAATTCAAATTCAACAATTGTTGATGAACGATGGGGCTGCATTATTCTTAGGTTATCCTAAAACTAATATTGTTACTGGTTCTTACTTGAAAGGTGCTGAAATGTACCCAAGTGATTACTACTGGATTACTAATAAAATTACAAAATAGTAAGGAGCTATAATGGCAGAAAACATACTAACTGTAGAAAACCTTAACATCGCGTACCAAGGTGTGCCTGCTGTTATGGATGTAAATTTTACCTTGGAACGCGGCAAGGTATTAACCATCGTAGGTGAGTCTGGATCCGGTAAAACTACCGTGATTCGGGCCCTCATGGGTTTATTACCTGTAGGTGGTGAAGTTACAGAAGGTTCTATGATCTTTAATGGTCATGACCTTCGTAACCTGTCTAAATCCGAATGGAGATCTTTGCGTGGTAAAGATATGGCCATGATTTTCCAAGATAGTGGTAGTGCATTAGACCCAATCGTTCGCATCGGTAAACAATTTAGAGAACTATTTAAGGCTCATATTGAAATCGATAATGATGAATGTGATCGTCGTGCCATTGAATTGCTAGAAGCTGTTTCTCTTCCTAATGGAGCCGATATGTTGCGTCGTTACCCTCATGAGTTATCTGGTGGTCAACGCCAACGTGTGGGCATTGCCATGGCATTAGCCTTAGCCCCCGCATTGCTCATCGGTGATGAACCGACGTCGGCACTAGATGTAACGACACAGTCTCAAGTAGTTATGCAAATGCTAGAACTTGCAAAAGAACATAATTCTGCAATCGTTATGGTAACGCATAACCTTGGTGTAGCAGCCTATATGTCTGACTATATTATTGTTATGAAAAAGGGCCGTGTTGTCGATGCAGGTACACCACAAGATATTTTGGAAAATCCAACTAATGAATATACGAAGCAATTAAAAGATGCTGTACCAACACTGGGAGGAGGTCGTTACATTGACTAATTACGCTGTAGAATTAAAAAATGTATGTAAACGATTCCCACTTCCTACTGGTGGTGAGCTCGAAGCGTGTAAGGATATTAATATTACCTTAGAAAAAGGCCAGTCCCTTGGGATTGTAGGGGAATCTGGTTCTGGTAAAACGACTTTGGTTCGTATGATCATGAAGATGCTTCCCATTACAGAAGGCGAGATTTATGTAGATGGTGTAGAGATTCAACATATGAACTCTGAACAAACAAAAGAATACCGCAAGAAAATTCAAATGGTATTCCAAGACCCATCTGCGGCGTTTAATCCGCGTATGAAGGTAAAGGATATTATCCTTGAGCCCCTATACAACTTTGGCCTTCTAGAAAAAGGAAAAGAAGAACAGCTTGCTGGTGATTATCTTGAAATGGTAGATTTACCTCGCGAGTTTATGCATCGCTATCCTCATGAAATGTCTGGTGGTCAACGTCAACGTGTTGCCATTGCGCGTGCTATTGTGCTAGAGCCTGAAATTCTCGTATTAGATGAGGCTACTAGTGCTCTAGACGTATCTGTTCAAGACTCCATTGCCTATTTATTGGCGCGTTTACAAAAAAAGAAAAACTTAACATACCTATTTATCGCTCATGATATTGCGTTCATTCGTACTATGTGCCACAAGGTGGTCGTAATGTACAAAGGCGCTATCGTTGAAGAACTAGATGC
>CAUTOY010000142.1:0-3114 GCA_963539855.1 uncultured Veillonella sp. | reverse complement strand
GGGTTATCTGTAGTATGTACAAATACTTGTGTTGGTGTATCTTCGGTATAATACAAAATTGATGTATAGTATGTACCGTATATATAGGTAGGGTGTGTATTTGATTCGATATATGGTTTGAATTGAAGACCGGATTGATCAAATAAAATAGGAGTTACAGTTATAGTGATTGCAGTATATAAAATGGTTAAAGGTGTAGTTAAATAAATTGATAGTGGTAACTTATTGTTGTTATATTGTTTTGCTAATAACGTAAATAACACAATTAATATTAATGCAACGATTAATGGTACTGGATTTAATTCAGGCGTTACTATGCTGGCTACTAGGAATAAGAGAACATATATTGCTAATGGAATGGTAACAATATATTTAAAACTAGTACTCTTATTGTGAAAGCTATTTGTAATAGCCTCAGCTCCCCAGATAATACAAGGGATTATTGCTGGTAAAGTATAGGTTATATACTTAGTCGCTACGAGAGAATAAAATAATACAATCACTATAAACCAGATAGCCCCAAGAAGATAAAAATTTTCTTTCCATTTAATATTTTTGAGTTGGTAAATAACTGATGGTGTCCAAGGTAAAAGTGCAATGGGGACAATGATTAAGTAATAATACCAAACATTGAATTTTGGATGTTCAGAAACTAGTGCTCGCTCCATATTGTGAAGGCCTAAGAATCCTGATATAAATTCTTGACCGTGAATTGAGTACATAGCAATATACCAAGGACTGGCAAGAACTATAAATAGTAAAATTCCTAATGGGTTAAAAAGTAATTTAATATCTTCAGTTAGTGTGTAATTATTATTATCTTTTTGGCTGAACCATCGCATGGCAACGAATAAGCATAGAATTAAGCCTGGTAAAACAATACCAACAGGGCCTTTAGTGACAACGGCTAAAGCTGCTGCTCCGTAGGCTTTTACCATGAAATTTGCATCTTTTTTTGTGAAAGCTAGATAGGAATAGCCAAAGATGGCTAATGAAAAGAAAAAGAGAAAGCCATCAGTTATGACTGCGTGTGAAATGTACCAAAACTGTAAGGCACTAAATAAAATCAGCGCACTCATAATAGCTATATGCTTAGATTCTTTAATGCGATATACAAGATGATACATAAGTGCTACACTGCCACCGGCAATAAGCGTATTCGGTATCCGCGATGTAAAGTCAGATATGCCAAATAGCTTGTACGTTATCATGAGTGCCCAATAGGTGAGGGGCGGTTTATCATACCAGACTTGATCATATATCATAGGTGATATCCATGAGTTATGTTTTATCATTGTAATAGCAGATAATACATAGTTAGATTCTACTGGGTCTGTTATGGGTAGATAGGCGTTATAGAAGCCGTAACTCAGTACGGTCAATAAAAAAAGCGCACCTATGCGCAGCATGTGATTATTAATCATAGTTACTCCTTACTTACATAGTTTATATTATTGTACTATAGGGTGTGTAATAATTAAACCAATCAATGATAAAATGATGATTTTGATAAATATGAAAATATTTGCAAAAAAAGAATTATTTAGTAAATAATATATTGTATAGAATATTGTTTGTACAGAATACATGAAATAACTTTTATGTATACAAAATACATGCTATAATGAGCCCATAAGATAAAACCATTTCATTAAACTATCATTTTATATATGAAATAGTGGAAAGAGGATCTAATATGAGAAAAGAACATGATTTCCTAGGTGAGTTAGAAGTAGCAGATGAGCTATATTATGGTGTACAAACTATTCGTGCCTTAGAAAACTTCCATATTACAGGAAAACATTTGGATCAAGACTTTATTAAAGCTATGGCGATGGTAAAAAAAGCATCTGCTTTGGCTAACATGAAAAAAGATCGTCTCAATATATCTATTGGTAAAGCAATCGTTCAAGCAGCTGATGAAGTTATTGCCGGTAAATTTGCTGATCAGTTCCCAGTTGACCCAATTCAAGGTGGTGCAGGTACTTCTGTAAACATGAATATGAACGAAGTATTGGCTAACCGGGCTTGTGAAATTTTAGGTCATCCAAAAGGGAGCTACGATATCGTAAGCCCCAACAACCACTGTAACATGGCGCAATCCACAAACGATGTGTTCCCTACAGCTGCTAAAGTGTGTGCTATTATTAAATCTAAACCTTTACTTGAAGCCTTGCAACGTCTCGTTGATGAGCTCGAGAAAAAGGCTGAAGAATATAGCGAAATCTTGAAAATGGGCCGTACTCACTTACAGGATGCGGTGCCAATTACATTGGGTCAAGAAATGGGTGCTTATGCATCTGGTATACGTCGTGGCATTAAACGCATCAAATCTGCCGTTGAAGGTGCCCACGTAATCAACATGGGTGCCACTGCAGTTGGTACTGGTCTTAACGCTGAACCTAGCTACATTCATGATGTAGCATATGAACTTAGCGAAGTGGTAGGCGAACCGTTCTACACCGCTGAAAACTTAATTGACGCTACAAATAATACAGACGTATTTGCTGATATTTCTAGCAGCTTGAAAGTAACGGCCCTTGTATTGATTAAGATGGCAAATGACTTCCGTTTGATGGCGTCTGGCCCTCGTTGCGGCATTGGGGAATTGAAATTACCTGCACGCCAACCTGGTTCCTCCATCATGCCTGGTAAAGTTAACCCTGTTATCGCCGAAGTATTGAACCAAGTATGTTATCAGGTTATCGGTAATGATACTACTATTACATTGGCTGTAGAAAATGGTCAACTTGAATTGAACGTAATGGGACCTGTATTGGCTTACAACTTGTTCAATAACCTTTGCTACCTCAAAAACGGTGTAAATACATTCGTAGATAAATTGCTTGTGGATCTTGAAGTAGACCGTGAACAATGCGAATACTGGTTGAATCGTTCCGTAGGTATTGTAACAGCATTGTTACCACACCTTGGTTATGAAACAGCATCTGCCTTGGCTAAAGAGGCTTATGAAACTGGTCGTGCTATCCGCGATATCATCTTAGAGCAAGGTTTATTGAATGAAGACGAAATCAATCATATTCTTTCTCCTAAAGAAATGACTCGTCCTGGTATTGCTGGAGCGAAATTGTTAAAACAAAAAGGTAACTAATA
>CAUTOY010000141.1:0-3133 GCA_963539855.1 uncultured Veillonella sp. | reverse complement strand
ATCTCTACCATACTTAGCAGATAAAACAGCATCATACATGCGCTTAAAAAATGTATGTAATTCTTTTCGGCATTCTTTATTAGGATGTTTTCGTCCTACATAATTAGCTGCAACTTCATTGGCATAGTAGCTTTCAATAAGAAAGCATGGCGTATCAGCATTAAGTTCTACCATGCGCAAATTGCCATTTACATCAAGAACAAAATCAAAGCGAGATAACCAAGTCGGTAACCCTAAGGCATTCGACTTATGTAGATATGGGATTAAATTTTCTGGCATATCCATATTTCGAGCAAAGTCATCTGGTGCCATTTGAAATACTTTTGCAGCTTTACAAAAAATTTGAAATAATCTACGAGACGCATGGCGAATTTCATCGTAAAAATCAGCTGAAAAGGCCTGCATGGACAATGAAGGATACCGATCATCATACCCTTCATATTCTACGAAATTAAATATATTTCTATCAAGCTCATCAATATAGGATTTCATCGTTCATCCTTTCATCAAGAAGCACCGCTCGAAGTTCGAGCCCCTACACTACCAAAGCCATATTTTTCACCAATCTTATAGGCTCGATTACTCGATTTAGCGGTATAACGATTTCTAGTCATCTCGTTAATAGTCCTAGCAACTTTTGCACTATTCGAACTTCCTGTTCGCGTAGTTTCATCAAAAGGCGTAAGAGGCGATGTAGCACGATAGGTCATACTGGATGCATCCATATATGCCGTTGGGGCTGAAAAGCCATGAAACGCATAGTACCCTACCGCCAGTGTTGGAATCAAACTAGCTAAGCCTGCATCCCATATAATATTGCCTTTCTCATCACGATGAAAGGTAACCGATTTCTCAGCCTCATCATACAGCGCAGTTTCTTTTCCATCACCATGATTAATCAAGGTATAACTTTTACCTTCATCATCAACGAGCCGTACTTCCCCATTATTTAATTCTGGTTTAACCACATCACACAGAGCATAGCTAATATCATCCCAATACGAATAAGCGCCTACTAAAGCTGCTATAGATGTAAAGGCTATGGCTATGTAAACAGTATTCTTACTTGGTTCATACATACACTATTCCTTCGTTTGATTTCGTAACTGAAATCAATACTATTTCAATCTTTTATTATATTTGATAACGTCTTACGCCCCTGCTTATTCTTTAATTCAACCATATAAGCATATCGTAACAATATGTCACTGTCGTTTCTAATATTCGCTAATCGTGTATCCTCCGGATCCGACAAGTTTTTTAATTCCCCCACCTCAACATAAGTAGTACCGTTAATCGTACTGATAACAGATACCTCTTTAGTTGTATAAATGACAATCCACTGCTCAGGGGACTTAGTATCTTGTTTAATGGTGTAAACCTTGCCATACACAGCATCGATCAAATCAATAGCCGTCGCATTTGGATCTTGCTTTGATGTATACACCTTTAAACCGTCTTTTGTACCTTGTGGTTCATAATAATAGGAGTCTTTAATACGCTCCTCCATGGTATAAGGGAACCCCACTTCATCACGCAATTCATGCCAAGATATATCCCCTATTAACAAATATCCAAAAAAGAGTAAAATGATACCCCAACTCAGACCCAATCGAGTCCATTCTTTTCTACGCGCCGCATTTCGAATTTTTTTACTCTCTGTTTGAGCAGCCTGATCTCGACATCGGCGTATATCAGACAAACGAATCCGTTCTCCTTGAGCCTGATCTTTTAAACCTCCATGCCAATCCTCCATGAAGAACACATAGGTCTTATCATTTTTAATCGATCTATATTCTTTATAGTCGGCCTTATCACCGCTTCTAGCCTTACTTTCTCCATCAACGGATGTAACGCGTTGTAATCCTTTATCGTACAGTTTATACCCTTTAGGCGGCGTTGAACGTAAAATAGTCTCTGAAAAAGTACAATAGTCTTTTTCTCCATTTATAATGGTGAGCCATTTTTTACCTTCACCACCCACTAGCATAAGACCATATTCTGTCCAATTTTTAGCCCCTTTATGAGTACCTAATTCATTATTATACATTTCATCATTAAGCGTATAATTCACTGTTTTTTCTATAATGAATTCTTGATAGGAGATAACTTCAGTAACTACGTATCGTTTGCCCTGAATTTCTACAATATCATAACACTTAAATTTCATATCTCGGACTCTTCTGCAATAATTTCTTTTAAAAGTTTAACTTCCTCTTTTGTTAATGGTCGTTCCAATAAATCGGGCCGCAATAATCGTGTCCGCTTTAAGGCCTCCTTTTGTCGCCAAGTGGCAATATTTTTGTGATGACCGCTACGCAATACGTCAGGAACAACCCACCCTCTAAATTCTGGTGGTTTTGTATATTGCGGACATTCTAAAAGGGGCTCATAAAACGAGTCTTCTTGTGCACCACTAGCAGCTCCTAATACGCCAGGAATCATACGAGCCACTGCATCGGCAACGACCATAGCAGGCAATTCACCGCCGGTTAATACATAATCTCCAATAGAAATCGTTTCGTCTACTAAATGTTCCTCTACACGATAGTCTACACCTTCATAATGGCCGCATACTAAAATGAGTTGATCATAGGTTGCTAGTTCTCGAGCCTTTTCTTGTGTGAAAGGTTGACCTGTAGGTCCCATAAATACAATACGACGACGTATACTTTCACCAGGATTACCAATGAGGCTCATCTCATCACACATCTCATCCGTTTCATAGGTGCCATTAATAGCACTATCATAGTTAGAGACAACAGATTCTACAGCCTCAAAAATAGGAGGCGCCATCATGAGCATACCTGCCCCACCGCCATAGGGCGTATCATCCACTTGTCCATGTTTATTATGACTAAAATCGCGAGGATTCGTCACATCCATATCTAGACGTCCCGCCTCTATGGCTCGTTTTATGATGGAATGACTAAAGAAGGCATCAAAAAACTCTGGAAACAAGGATATAATATCTATTTTCACAACAAGCCTCCCACAAATACACTTATTATTATCATATATCTATATATAGCTATCTTATAATTAATTCTATCATAAGACACCTATAAATAGGTATAAAAAACCGCCTAAAGGATTATATCCATTCAGGCGGATCTACGATCATTAAATTATT
>CAUTOY010000140.1:0-3170 GCA_963539855.1 uncultured Veillonella sp. | reverse complement strand
TGATAGAATTCTTTGATTCTACGAATAATCCAGAATTTAAACTACAAGAACACGTGGTATTTCCAGAAGTAGCAAGCTATCAGCCCGCATCATAACAACTGGGCCGTCTCCATATTGTAAAACGACTACTACACTAGTATTGCCAATATGCTCATGAATCCACTACCTATATAACAACAGCCAGTACCGCAATTACAGTACTGGCTGTTTGTATATTTATTGTGTTTAGTTGTTAAATAGATTTCGTTAGCCTATTCGCTTTTGTTTGTCTATTTTGATTTTCCTTTACCTTGTTTCTCATGTTGTTCTACAAGAGTAAGGAAGTCCTTAAAATTACTAATTTTAATGGCTTGCCATGTGCCATCATCAAGCTTTTTCATAACCAAATCAAATGTTACATCCTGATTAAGTTCTTTAGAAT
The DNA here is from genome assembly GCA_963539855.1 of uncultured Veillonella sp. Lineage (GTDB taxonomy): Bacteria > Bacillota > Negativicutes > Veillonellales > Veillonellaceae > Veillonella. The sequence goes on along the minus strand of CAUTOY010000140.1, from coordinate 2,749 downwards.
TAAATGTAATCGGCACAACCGCACTATTACCATCAACAGTAGCAGAACCAATGCTTTTAAACTCAAGGTCCTTAATACCCGTTTTTTCTTTCATTTCATCAGCGGTTTGTTTTTCCTTCGCATTTTGTTCCGTATTCTCCGGTTGCTTTGCAATAGCACTGTAAACTTCATTGCTCAAAATAGGAACGATTTTAGGTTTCAAGCCTTGGAACATCACCTCTGCAAGGCCTTTTAATGGGCTATTTTTAATTTCTGGGTCATCCATTTGTATCGCTACAAGATCATCATAGCCTGAACCAATGATGGAATCCATATCTACATGTTTTTTGAAAGCATTCACATCATGCTTTTCTACAGCTTCACGGGCAAGATTCAAGGAATAGACCGGTGTTTTTGTAAAATACAAGAAATACCAACCAAGTGCAATGGCTACAATAGCTACTAATACAGCAATAACAATCTTCTTTTTGGACATAAGTGTCTCCTCTCAATAAAATAAGCACAACCCTATTAGCATAAGTATACTATGCAAATAAGGCTGTGCAAAGCGGCTCATTTTTAAGCTAGAATATTACACTCTATTTTCCAACTACGTCATCAAACTGCACGCCATAGATGCGTTCATACATTTGATTTGCCAACAGATACCCTGCAAAACCAAAATCTACAGGAGCCGTTGCCATATGTCTGTATCTTTCTTCTGTCTGTATATCATAGCGATTTCCATCTATATGGTACTGTTTAAAATCAACAATCATAGAGGTAATCCCCGAATGTTTTTGTTTATACAACCATAGGTCTTTATAAGATTCAAATTGATGGGCATCTAATTTTTTAATTAGATTTGCAAAAGATTGTTTTGTATCAAAGGTGTAAACAATATTCTTTTCATAAATCTCATCCCCTGCTGGCATGAGCACATAGTGTGTCACTGCTATTTGCTTTGTCCCATTTGGACCATTCATGGCTTTGATAGAATCCTTATCTATATACGTGCCATCGCCATTTCCACTTTCACCAAAACCATGAAGCATTTCGTAGCGACTTGAGCTTTGTAATTCTTGCATGGAAATACTGTGTACCGGCACGATACAAGATAGCATCAATGCCATGGCTAAATAAAGTACTTTCATAATCGACCTCATTTGACTACAATATCTTCAAAATGCATGCGATATGCTTCATAGAATAACGTATCCGCTATATCATAACGCGTAGTATTAGGTGCCATACGTAAAATGGCACGCGTAGAAGGCTTGCCTTGTATAGACAAAAACTGACCACCAAAGGAGAATGTCCCTAATGGTTCTTGAAAACCTGTCATACCGGTCTTTGTTTGGGCTGCATCAATGACGGTTGTCAACGAAGCACCTACTTGCTTCGCACGATACACCTGACTGGCTAGTGACTGACGTGTATCATAAGAAACGATCCAAACGTCACTAGAAATATTATTTTTTCTAGGGGATTGATAAGCATTATATATAACAGCCTTGATCTTATACACAGGCGGTGCATATTCTAACACCTCAATCGTACTCGTATCTAAATACCACGTAGTATGCTCATCAGCACCTGGTACATCAGGTGTGAACTCTTGAATCACCTTAAACTGTGGCGACGACTGTAATTCCTGTATCGATATCGCATGGCTAGGCACTGTGAAAGCTAGCACTGCCGCCAATATCATGAAAATACATCGTAACATGTTTCTCTCCTTACCTCTCAAAAATATACTAAATCGCAAAGTTCTATTAAATATCAAATACAATGATTTGGTTATTTTATAATCACTCATAAACTATTGTATTATCGTAACATAGGTAATAAATGATAGGCTGCCACATCGCTCATCACATGGCTGTTGCTACGTCGGCTGTATTGGTATCGGATTAACACGACTTTATTGGTATATTCAAAAAGTGGTCCATACACACGCTCTACATCGCTTCTATCCATGCCTAATGTTATCCCCTTATTCGTTGCATAACCTGGCTTTACGATAAAGATATCTGGTTGTAGTCTATCTCCCCATAAAGATACAATAACCGCTTTATCCGCTGAAATGTACATATCGTGGTGACCATATCTGTGATCCGCCAAGAATAAGGAATGATGGTACATATTTAAATAACCATATATATCAGGATTAGATTCCAAGCCCGCTAAAACACCTGTGTCATCCGTATGTGCCCAGGCACTTGAACCTACACCCAAACATAGTACAGATGCCAATAATAATTTACATACAAAATGTTTCATACCCACCACTTTAACCATTCTAGTACTATTCATAAGCTATCACGGCTCATCATCGTAGGCTACTCCATAGGCCTTTTGATATACCAAGTTAGGCAATTTATATTTTTCATCACCAAATTCAACAGGCAATACAATAGCTTTCAAATTATCTATATGGATTTGTTGTCTACGAGTTTGTCCATCATTATTAAAAGCAATGGCACTTGTAATTTCACCCGTTATTCCTGAGTACCCTTGTTTTGCAAGCCAAATAGAAATATACGGTATCTTATAGCCTTGTTTTAGAGCTTGATCATGAGCATTAATCAAATGGCGCAAAGACTGACTCAATTGGTAGTCATAGGTAAGATGAATGCCTTGAATCAGATCAGCTGCAGGCATTAATATGTAAATAGTCGCTTCTACACGTCGATGACCATTTGGTGCGTCGATAGCTTTAATAGAACTGATATCCAAGTATTTTCCGTCACCACGACCAGAGTCAACG
>CAUTOY010000139.1:0-3173 GCA_963539855.1 uncultured Veillonella sp. | reverse complement strand
TAAGATATTATTTTTTTAGACGTTTAATTACTTCATCTGTAATATTTTCAACGTTGCTATTTGCATCAGCTGCGCGGATTGTGTATGGATCATCTAATACAACGTCCATTTTCTTTTCTACACGAACAGCTTCAATTGCATTGTGAATGTTTTGCATCATAGGTTGAGCAATTTTATTCACTTCGTCGTTTTCTTTTTGTAACAATGGAGCTACAGATTTATTGAATTCTGCTTCTGCTTGAGCTTGATCTTTAATTTTATCAATTTCTTGCATTTTCTTTTCAATTTGTGGGCGGTATTGTGCATCTACTTGTTGCATTTTCATATCGAGTGCACCGTAACCAGGATAGCTATTTACAACTTGACTCATTTGCACCAAACCAATGTTAGCAGCGCTTGCCACAGCAGTGGTAGCGGAGATAGCACCAACGATAGCTAATGTTGTCAATTTTTTAGTTAATTTCATTTGAGATCCTCCTGAACAGTAAAGTTTCATTACACAAACATGTAATGCACTATTTTTACTATATCAAATCTCCCTTGCTTTCACAAGTCAAAACCCTCAAAATCAGAGATGAGATATAGCATGTAATAATTAAATTGTATACTATTAAATAATAATAAGGGCCCATGAATTCATCATGAACCCTTATTAAAAATTTACTATCTATTATTGTTCGTCATTAAGATAAATATATTTATCAGATTTTAATTTAGATACAAGATCAGGCACTAAACCAATAAGACGTTCAAAGCTGCTGCTGTAAGGATTGCCTTTAATATTGAACAACTCAATGCGTTCCCCCTTAATAACGAGTACAGCACTTGGCTCCATGCGAGCGCCGCCGCCACCGCCGCCACATTCGTGGTTTTTGTTAGCTGTATTGTGGTTTGTACCTGTGCCAAAACCAAATGTTACGTCTACAAATGGAATCAATGTAGTATCGCCGATTTGCACAGCTTCGCCGACTACGGTTTCCACCTTAATCATATTTCTAAACTTTTCAAAAAGGACTTCCAAATTTTCTTTTACGTTACTGTTCTCCATCGTAGTACCTCCACTGATGTAAACTATGCGTTAGCGGCTTGTTCCGCTTTTAATCGTTCTAATTCTTTATTTTCTTTGCGCTTAACCCTAAACACCTTAATTGCTTCTATAATTAGTGCACGCATTGGTTGTGAAAGCACAAATCGTGTCCCATGCCATGCCAACACGCCTAGGATAATACGCCCTTTAATATGACCGCTGCCTTCTAAATGCCAATTCAAATAATCAATCTCGATATGTTCAGCCTGTTCAGGCCAGATACTGTACAACATCGAAGCAAGCATGCCACCCTTAAATGGATCAGCGATACCGATACGCCCTTCTATAGCGATATCCCGTGGTTTAGAATGGTCATAACAGCGCTTAGACACAAGCAATAATTGACGCCATAACTCCGTATTCGTCACATGTTTCATAAACCAGAAGGTTGGGATTTCCGATGTAAAACTAGCTACTGGATCATTAGGATCAGGCTTTTGAAAGCGCGATTTTACGCTATCTTTCAAACCGTCTATCTTCGCAAATACCTTCTCTTTTACGGTGCCATCACTATTGAAAGTGACCTTTTCCACCACTTCATCATCGGGTTTCATCGTCGGGTTATCGCGGATTGAATCATATTGTGCTGCCCGCGCTTCAGCGCCCTTATTATCATCCTTAGATGCATCAACACGCTCAACGCGAATCTGTTTACCTTGTGCCTCTGCTGTTTGTCCTGCACTACGCGTAGCATTTAAACTATCATCAGATGCACCAAACGTCGTAGGCTCAGCCGGTTTAGTACCACCCTGTCCACCACCTTGCATGGCTTTCATCATCGCTTCTGCTTGAGCAGCCATTGGATCATTCTCAAATTCATCAACAGCCTTTTGATATTCGTCATCAACCCGTTGTTGAATCCATTCATCGTATTCTTTCACAGGGCCTATTTTCTGCATACCTAATAGATACAGTTCTTTAAAAAATGGTTTCCCCTGGAAATAGGCGAGATGCAGCGACAATACGCGCCACAACCATTTGACCGACAATTCTATGCGATACGGCGTCCTGCCGTTCCATTCGATACTATATGTGATTGGCGTTAGTAGGATAATCAAAATCAGCGCTACGATAAGAAGCACTACGACGAGTGCCACAATAGCGACTATACTCAACCACATCACCTCCTTAGGTTATGGGATTTGTGAAAGTATGCTCTAATTTTCAATGCCCTTGCGAGCCATTACACCTTGCATGTAATAATGCTTAACTTCCTTCATTTCCGTCACAAGATCGGCCACATCGAGAAGTTCTTGCGGTGCCCCACGCCCCGTAAACACAAGTTCGGTTTCCGGATTGCGAGCCTCTAACAGAGCCTCCGTCTTTTTCCAATCAATGAGTTCAAAGAACAAAGCCATGTTATATTCGTCGAGAACCACCAAATCATAGTCGCCACTAGATACAGCCTCTAACGCGCGTTCATAACCCTTTTCGATAAGCGCTACATAATCCTTAGGTGGATTCCCCGACTCAAATACAACTACCTCATCACCCCATTTGGCGAGCTCATCCTTGCTCTTCATGCCTTCCTTGATGATAAAAAACGGTTTACCTACAGTTTCTAATGTAATATTTTTGAGGGTCGGTAAAATATTATGTTCACTATACACTTTAGACTTCATAAACTGTAAAAATAAAACCTTTTTGCCAGCGCCTATAGCACGTATAGCGAGGCCGATCGCAGCCGTCGTTTTACCCTTGCCTTCGCCGGTATAAACTTGTACATAGGCCTTCATAGATATACCTCCGTTCATATACCATAATTGTACAATATTTATAGCCGAAAAGGAATAGATATCATTATTATGCAATAAAGTATATAAAAATCTGTCCCTTATAACAATTATATATAAATACAAGGTGACAAGAGGGCTAAAAAAGCTCCACCGGCCAGGTCTGACTACGGCCTACGGCCTTCGCAGGGCCAAAGTCGCATTTTTAGCCCCCTTGCCACCTATTACCTATAAAACTAACTACATAAGGGACAGATTTAACTCCATTGAATTCAATAATAAGATATCTATTTCTTAACTATATAATATCCGTATCAATTATGGTATATGAACCTCCTGCCAACCCAGCCATT
>CAUTOY010000138.1:0-3180 GCA_963539855.1 uncultured Veillonella sp. | reverse complement strand
GTAATGATACATAAGAAATCTTGCATTAATATTTAGTTTGTATTAATCCTCACCAATCATGCGTACTTCTGGTTCTAGATGTACACCATGTTGGTCATACACGCGTCGTTGTACTTCTGCAATCAAATCGAGTACATCCTTCGCACTAGCACTGCCCGTATTGATAACAAAGCCCGCATGCTTATGGGACACTTGCGCATCTCCTACGGATAAGCCCTTAAGGCCGGTTTGTTCAATCAATGTTCCTGCAAAATACCCTGGTGGGCGTTTAAAGGTAGAACCAGCACTAGCAAATTCTAAAGGCTGTTTGGACTCCCGTTTTTCTGTAAGTTCATCCATGCGAGCCTTAATAGCAGCTTTGTCTCCAGGCTTAAGCGTCATAATCACTTCGCCAATAACCTCATGATTATCATGGAATACACTATGACGATACCCGAAATCTAAATGAGATGCATCATATTCTTTGATATTGCCTTGAAAATCTACAGCTCGTACCGCAGTGACTACATGGCTCATTTCCCCATCATAAGCACCAGCATTCATAAACACGGCACCCCCTAATGTGCCAGGAATACCGATAGCAAATTCAAGACCGGTCAAGCCATTTTCCCAGGCAAACTCGGATGCGTCCTTTAACATATACCCTGAACCAATACACAATGTATTATCATTACAGTCCATGATTTGTGTCATATGTCGAACCGATACCACGGCACCGCGAATGCCACCATCCTTCACGAGAATATTGGACCCACAACCGATAATGGTAACAGGTACATCAAACTCGTGAATCGTGCGAAGAGCAAAGCTCAATTCAGCCATCGTTGTAGGTTCAACAAACAAATCAGCAGGACCGCCGATTTTAAACGTCGTATGGTGGCGCAAGTACTCCTCTTCTCGTACACGTGTACTTGGTAATTTTTCTAATAAAGCCGTTTGTAGGGCCTTAATGTTGTGGTTGTTGTTTTTCCCCATGATCTAACACTTTCATCCCCTCAGTGATTGGTTCGCTAATGATTTTATAAATATCATTAGATACTTGGCTCCAACGCATTTGCGCTTGCAAATAATTAGCAGCTGCCGTATTTGCTTGAATTTGAGGCATCAATTCCTCTTGTTTCTTTTGCAAATCATCCGCTTCAGGCGCGCCGGACAACTTAGCATATTCCCATTGCATTTGTTGAGCCATAAATGTGCGCACCAATGCAGTCGCTTCTGCGTCAGCTTTTACAGCCTCTTGCGCTTGCATCAACTCTTTATACTCTTCAGATTCACGCATTGCGTGTGCTAAATCATGAGCTTTATCGTAATTCATATTCATTCCCCCTATTGCATACACTGATTTTTGTGAAAGCTAGCTTTCACGAACATCATACATTATTTTACTTATGGCTAATCCAATTGCCTACTTCTTTCAAATCTGGATAATCCAATTGACGCATAGCCTCATAGGCAATGATAGCTACAGAATTAGAAAGATTCAAAGACCGCGCCTCTTCCACCATAGGAATGCGAATACACGTTTCCTCATTACCTTCTAATAAACTTTCAGGTAAGCCTCTAGTTTCAGGACCAAACACGAGCATATCACCGATTTCAAACTTCACATCAGAATGTACATGTTTAGCCTTCGTAGTAGCATAAAAATAACGACGATCAGGATATTTCGCATATAACTCTTCTATATTTTCATGTACCTGTACATCTACCAAATGCCAATAATCAAGGCCTGCCCGTTTAACGTGCTTATCATCAATAGAAAAGCCCAATGGTTTGATAAGGTGCAAGGTCATATGGTTTGCCGCACAAAGGCGTGCAATATTACCGGTATTACCGGGAATCTCCGGCTCATATAATACAATTTCCATTCTATTCCCTCTATTCTTATATCTATATTATTCTACCTAATCTAAAGTGCGTATTCAAGTAGTGAATTCCATTTTCTCTATCTAGAGTAAAAAGTACTACACTACAAATCTTATTCACCACTATTGCGAATAAAATGTCCGCTCTTACCACCATCTTTTTCAACGAGGTACGTAGGCCCCATAATCATGCCTTTATCAATGGCCTTGCACATATCATATACCGTAAGAAGGCCTACTTGAACAGCCGTAAGGGCTTCCATTTCCACACCAGTTTGCCCCATTGTTTTAACCGTAGCTGTAATCTTAACTGCTTTATTGTGTGTATCCGTTGTGAAAGCTAAACTTTCACCATCAACAAGGTGACAATGAACCTCTATCTTCGTCAGCATCAAGGGATGACACAACGGAATGAGATTACTCGTTTGCTTAGCCCCCATAATAGCAGCCAATTGAGCAACGGACAAAACATCGCCCTTCTTCATCGTTCCACCTTGAATGCGCTCATAAATAGCATCATTAATAGCAATAAAACCTTCCGCTATCGCAATACGATGCGTATGGTCCTTCTCTGACACATCTACCATCCACGCATTGCCTTGTTCATCAAAATGTGTTAATTCCATAATATTCCTTTATTTTATGTATAAATGTACATCAATAGTTTTACTTTTTCCATTTCTATTATACAATATAATTAAATTAGTATATATGAGGAAGGAAGTGTTCCTATGAAAACAAAATTAACTTATTTCGGCCATGCGTGCTTTATGCTAACAAATGGTGACGTATCCATGATTTTTGACCCATTCTTGACAGGCAATACATGGGATACCGCAAAAAAAGAAGATATTAAATGCCAATACATCTTCGTCAGCCACGGTCACGATGATCACTACGGCGATACTGAGTTCATCGCTAAAGCTAACGATGCACTCGTAATCTCTACAGCTGAAGTTGCAGGTAAAGCTGCTGCTGCAGGTTGCCGTACACATGCTATGCACCTTGGCGGTAAATATGACTTTGAATTTGGTTCCGTTCGTATCGTTCCAGCATTCCATGGTTCTGGCGTACCAGGTGGTCACGCTGCAGGTTGCATCGTTAACTTCTTTGGCGACATCGTATACTTTGCAGGCGACACAGCCCTCTTTAGCGACATGAAACTATTGAACCGATTTGGCGATATTGACTACGCACTTCTCCCTATCGGCGATAACTACACAATGGGCGTTGAAGATGCAGCCCTTGCAGCAAGCTATGTAAAAGCTCGCATCTCCATCCCAATTCACTACAAAACATGGCCTGTTATCGACCG
>CAUTOY010000137.1:0-3184 GCA_963539855.1 uncultured Veillonella sp. | reverse complement strand
GGTAATATTGTATTAACTAAGACAACTGCTGCCGATGGTCACACCGTTTATGATAATAAGTTGAATGATAAAATTATCCTAGGCGCTACCGATCCAACTAAGGCGATTACTGTAGATGGTACGAATGGTATTGTGAAAGCTGGCGATGGTAATAATGCCGTTGCTATTGATGGTGTGAATGGTACTGTGAAAGTAGCAGATAAGATTACACTTAATGGCAAAGATGGCAAGGCAGGTATTGGCACAGTAGGTATCGACGGTAAAGATGGTATCATTACTACTGGTGGTACAAATCCTGTAGCTGTAAATGGTAAAGATGGTGTTGTTACAGGTTTAACTAATAAAGCTTGGAATCCTAACAACATTACTTCTGGCCGTGCTGCTACTGAAGACCAAGTAAAATCCGCTGTAGCAAATGCAGGTTGGGATGCAACAATTGGTACAGAAGGTTCTGGTGTGAATAGTACGCCAACTGCAACAGCTGAAAAGATTAAGCCAAATGAAACGGTGACTTTCAAAGCTGGCAATAATATGATGGTAAGCCAAGCAGGAAAAACAATTAGTTATGCCGTAAATCCTGAACTTACAGATATGAAGTCTGCTACATTTAAAGATGCTGCAGGCAACACAACTGTAACAAATGGTAATGGTATGACAATTACGCCAGGTGCTGCAAATCCTACGAATCCAAATGCAGGTCCTGTGTCTTTAACTAAGGATGGCCTTAACAATGGTAATAACCAAATTAAGGGGGTAGCACCTGGTACAGATCCAACAGATGCAGTTAATGTTTCTCAGTTGCAAGCGACTAATGCGAATACTAGCCAAGTTATTAATCAAGTAGCTGGTGAAGTACAACGTGTTGGTGCTCATGCAGCAGCGATGGCAGCATTAAAACCAATTCAATATGATCCATTAGAGCCAACCCAAGTTATGGCCGGCGTAGGTAACTATCGCGGTGAAACTGCGGCAGCTCTTGGACTTGCTCATTACACCAATGAAAACACTATGTTCAACGTAGGCGTTTCTGTTGGTGGCAATCATAATATGGTAAATGCTGGTGTAACCCATAAATTTGGTTACAGTCCAGAAAAGAAAAATATTCCAGATCGTTACAAAGCAGGCCCTATTAGCTCTGTGTATGTAATGCAAGATGAAGTATCTAGCCTCAAAAAAGAAAATGCGGAACAAAAATATGTTATTGCTGATCAAGCGGCTCGTCTGACTACGTTAGAAGCTGAGAACGAACAACAACGTCGTGAATTGGCAGAAACGAAGAAGGGTTTAGATGATTTGAAAGCAGCAGTAGATAAATTGTTAGCATCTAAAGGCTAAGCGATAAATGATTGATAATAAAAATCAAATTGCAAAGATATAATAATCTTGGGATAAAATAAAGAACCCTCTTAATTACGATACTTATACCCTGTTAGGTATAAAACGTATGCAAGGGGGTTCTTTGCATTTTTGATATATATTATTAGTTAAATGGCATAACATATGAATGATTTCTCATGTATCCTATGATATAATACAGAAGAAATATGGGTAATAACCCCCTTTGGGTTTGTGATAGGGAGTTATCATGATAGAAGCTATACAACGTTGGTTTTCGGTGGATACCATATTGCCTAGTAAGGAGCGCTTGGGACCAGTAGAAACCACAAAAAATCTATATAATAAATATCTAAAGATTGCCTGGCCTGCCACACTGCAAGGGCTGATGATGCAGTTGATGACCGCTATCGATTTAGCGATGGTAGGCTCGTTAGGGGCCTCTGCACTGGCTTCGGTAGGTATCATGGGGCAGCCAGAGATGGTTATGCTCGTCATTTGCCGGGCCTTATCAATTGCAGTAACCGCAATTATTGCCCGTCGTCATGGTGAGGGCGATGTAGATGGTATGAATGCAGTGCTCAAGCAATCGATTCTACTGAACTTTTTAATTTATATTCCGTTGCTCGCTATATGTTTATTTAATTTAGAGCATATTTTGCGATTTACGGGCGCAGAGGATGGTTATATTGAAACGGCTGTTTGGTATGGTCGGTTCATTGTTATGAGCCTTGTATTTCAGTCCTTTAGCCAAATTGTAGGCGGTGCTCTCATTGGATATGGCAATACTAAGGTTATTTTCAAATCTAATGTGGTAGGAAATATCTTAAATACGATTCTGAACTTTTTCTTGATTTATGGTATTGCATTTTTCCCCGAATTTGGTGTCATGGGGGCTGGTATTTCGACGCTCATTAGTAGTGCTGTTATCGCAGCATTGTTGTTGCGGGCTATCTCGCGACATACTAAGACGGGTCTCACCTTGTTGCATCCATCAAAATGGCGCTTTGAGCGTTCCGTACTCCATACGGTATTCCACGTAGGGGGCAGCTCATTAGGGGAACAATTCTTTGAACGCTTTGGCATGTATACGTATACCATGATTGTAGCCTCCCTTGGTGCTGTACCGTTGGCTGCGCATTATGTATGTATGAACTTGATGGACATATTCTACTACTTTGCCATGGGCCTTGGCTTTGCCGGTGCCTCTCATACAGGTCAAAACTTAGGACATAAAAGACCTGATTTAGCGAAGGCTTTTGGACGTATCGGTGCTCGTATGGGGCTTTTTGTAGGACTTGTTAGTAGTCTTATCTTCATTAGTGCAGGCCATTTACTTGTGCAAGTCTATACTCGTGAAAGTGCGGTCCTCACACTGGCTACAGCCTTGATGGGCATTATGGCCATAGCGGCGATTCCTCAAGCGCTACAACAGGTCTTTGCAGGTGTGTTGAAAGGGGCAGGCGATACTTTTTATATCATGAAATATTCATTAATTAGTGTTGCTGTTATTCGTCCAATCATTACCTATGTGCTATGTATTACAATGGGCCTAGGCTTATATGGCGCATGGATTTCTCTATGTTTGGATCAATCTATACGTTTAGTATGTGCTTATATACGATTTATTGGTGGCTCATGGCAGCATAAGATTGTATAGGTATATTGAAAGTTTTAAAATAGTTTATGAAAGTTTTATGAAAATATACTTGCTTAGTAATTGGGAATAGTATACAATACAGATGTGGAATAAATGACACGTTGGGGAATGTGTTGTTTACAAAAATTATCAATTTCACGTATATATGTAAGGGATATATATATGAATCTAAAGAGGCATCGGCCAATA
>CAUTOY010000136.1:0-3187 GCA_963539855.1 uncultured Veillonella sp. | reverse complement strand
CTAGGCAATACCTTCGTATGTTGAAACACCATATTAGATTGTTGAAGTCCCTTCATTCCAGGCTTTACATCTAAAATTTTTCGAGCTTCCCCTACTATATTTAGTTCATCATCTATAATGGCACAGCTCGTTGTATAACAGCTTGTGTCAATTCCTAGAAAATATCGTTTCATTATTTACTCTTATTATAAGCATCTAGAATCGCATTTATCAATTTATAGGATGCATCAGCTCCAAAGGATTTTGCTAATTGTACAGCCTCATTGATAACAATAGATGGAGATACGTCTTCACTATTGTAGTTGAGCTCCCAAATCGCAAGACGTAAAATGGCGCGATCCACCTTGTCCATAAGTGAAAATTTTCGTTTTGTACAATATGGTTCAAGTATTGTGTCGATTTCTTCAAGATGAGATAATACACCTTCAATTATTTGGTTCGCATAGGTAACATCCATAGATAATGAGATTTCTCCATCTGGGAAGATCACATCATCTTTAGAGGTATGAAACTCATTAGCGTATAGAACTTGGAATGCGTATTGACGTGCTTCACGTCTATTTCTCTTTTTAGACATATTGTCTCCTTATTCTTTGATAATTCCTTCAATATGTACATCAACCTTTACGTGATCAAGGTCAAGCGTATTTTTTAGTGTTTGTTTAATTTCAGACTGCAATTGTTTCGCAATATCTATTACATTGTATCCGTATAGACAACGGACATAAACATTAATTTCGATAAAGCCTTTTCTATGCTTTACATTAATACCTGGTAAATTTTTTTGTCCAAAAGCGTTCGTTATACCATCTACAATTTCATCATATAAGCGTGGACTTAAGGAATGAATACCAGGAATTGTACTTAAAGGCTTAATAGCAACATCAATGATGACGGAATCTGCAATATCTACTGTTGCTGTATCTAAGCCATAGTTTAATTTATCGTCTTGACTCATATGCCCTCCTATTATTCATTACGCTGAATTGGTTCAGGTGTAAAATCATCAAAAATAATATCTTGGACTACGATGTCAATTGTTTCCACTTCTATTTCTGTATAATTGACGAGTGCAGTTTTAATTCTCTCTTGTAAACGCAGTGCAATATCAGGTATGCGATACCCATAAGAGATACTCACATATAATGTAACTGAAATTGCTCCGTCATCGTTAAAGGAAATCTTTACACCTTCATGGGCATTTTTTCGTCCAAAAAAGGTGTTAACCCCATCATTAAAGGTAGAACTCATATGATGGATTCCTTTAGTATCCAATGCGGTTATACTAACAATAGTAGCATATACATTGTCAGCAATTTTAATTTTACCAGTTTCTAACTCAGTATTTTTCTTAGTCATATAGGCCTCTTTCGAAAAAGAGCACCTGTCCCTATATAATGACATAGACGACAAGTGCTCAGCTTAACAAAGATATATGGGGGACTATATTACATTTAAAAGATCTGGCCCACTATATCAATGAAATAGTATTAGGCACGTTCAATGTATTGACCTGTACGAGTATCAATACGAAGTACATCATCTACTTCGATAAATAGAGGTACTTTTACAGTGTAGCCTGTTTCCAATACTGCTGGTTTGTTACCACCTGTTGCAGTATCACCACGGATGCCAGGATCAGTTTCAACTACGCGAAGTTCAACAGCTACAGGTAAATCGATACCAATTACGATACCTTGGAAGAACATAATAGATACTTCCATGTTTTCAAGAAGGAAGTTTTTAGCATCACCTAATTGTTCAACATTTAATTCAACTTGATCATAAGTTTCGTTGTCCATGAAAGTGTAAGAACCATCGGATTCATATAAGTATTGCATACGACGACGGTCAACATGTGCTTTAGGAACTTTTTCACCAGCATTAAATGTACGTTCTACAACGGAACCAGTTTGCAAGTTTTTCATTTTTGTACGAACAAATGCAGCACCTTTACCTGGTTTTACGTGTTGGAAATCAACTACTTGCCATACATTACCGTCAATTTCAACGGTTACACCTGGGCGGAAATCATTACTGGAAATCATCTAACTCTTCTCCTTCTAAATACCTATTTCGATTAACTCTTTTGGACTATGTGTTAATAATTCATAGCCATTGGCTTTAACAATAACACTATCCTCTATTCTCAATCCGATTTCACCAGAAAGATAAACACCTGGTTCTACCGTAATGATCATATTTTCGGAAAATACCGTATCGGATTTTGGATTAGCTACAGGTTCTTCGTGAATTTCAAGTCCTACACCATGACCTGTGCCATGATTAAATTCTTTGGTATATCCATGTTCTCGTATATAGTCTCGACATACTGCATCAAGTTCTTTACCAGTAATACCAGCACGAACTGCTGCAACACCTCGTTTTTGAGCTTCTAAAACTATACTATACAGCTTCTTTTGTAATTCAGAGGCAGGCCCCATTACAATAGTTCTAGTCATATCGGAATGATAACCCTTATATACAGCACCGAAGTCAAAGGTGATAAAATCGCCGGCCTCAATAACCTTATCACTAGCCACACCATGAGGCATACTAGAACGATTGCCAGAAGCAACAATGGTTGCAAAGGAAGGTTCCTCTGATCCACGTTTCAACATTTCTGATTCTAATATGATACGCGCTTCGTTTTCTGTCATCCCTACCTTTAGTTGTGGTAGTAATGCAGCAAAAGCATCATCTCCAATTTTAGCGGCTTTACGCAATAAATCTAATTCATCTTCACGCTTAACCGCACGTAGTTTGGCAAAATTGATAGATGTAAAATTAAAGCGTTCATCTAATGTATCACATAAGGTTTCATATGTATCAACAGGCATATATTTTCCTTCAATACCAAAGAGACCTTCGTGGATGTGATTGTCATTAAAAATATCTACAAGAGTATCCATAACCGATGTTTCATATTGAATAACCTTATAGCCTTCACATTGTTTTGTCGCTTGCTCTGTATATCTAAAATCGGTAATCATGAATGCTTTGTCGTGTGTAACAATAGCAAATCCTGTAGTACCTGTAAAACCAGCAAAATAATGTAAATTTATAGGGTCAATTAAAACGACACCAGTTAATTCTTGTTCTTTAATATACTGTTGTAGCTGATCTAATCCGTTCATAATCATGCTCCTAGTCTATAAAGTACACCTTATAATACCATAAATTGCCT
>CAUTOY010000135.1:0-3247 GCA_963539855.1 uncultured Veillonella sp. | reverse complement strand
ACAGAAGACACTGTTAAATCCATCTACGAAATCGAAGGTGCTCGCGAAGTAGCTATCGAGTTCCGTTCCTTCTCTAAAACTGCTGGTTTTACAGGTACACGTTGTGCCTACGCAGTAGTGCCAAAAGAAGTAACAGGCAAAACTAAATCTGGCGAACGTCAACCTTTAAATCCTATGTGGAACCGTCGTCAATGCACTAAATTCAACGGTGTTCCTTACATCGTTCAACGTGGTGCTGAGGCGGTATATTCCAAAGAAGGTCGTGAACAAACTCGCGCAAACATCGCTTACTATAAAGAAAATGCACGTATCATCAAAGAAGGTCTCGAATCCATTGGCCTTACTGTATACGGTGGCACTGATGCACCTTACATTTGGTTAAAAACACCTGGCAGCATGACAAGCTGGGAATTATTTGATCTTCTTCTTGAAAAGGTACAAATCGTATCTACCCCAGGATCTGGTTTTGGTCCACATGGCGAAGGGTATCTTCGTTTAACCGCATTCGGCAGCCGTGAAAATACTATTCGCGCCGTTGAACGAATTAAAACGTTACAATTCTAATACAAGTTTATAGACATTCTGTTTATAATAAGAATTAACATAAGCACACAAAGACCGGTTATAGCAACTATCAATCCGAAAATTGCTATGACCGGTCTTTTCTACGCCTATTTGATTGTAAGTTCTACCGATTCGATTTAACTAAAAACTATGACGAATTCCAGCATCTACACGATAGGATGTATCAACAGTACCACCAAAATTTTTCGTAAATGTTCCATATACATATGTATTTGGACGGAAGCTCCAAGAACCGCCGAGTTCAAGATCAAGCCAAGTATCTTTTAAATCTACTATGCTATTAGTTGTTGGTTCACCGACCATGCTATACGTTGCTTTCATCTTGCCAGAGAATTCATGGGCTAATGCAGCTTTAAGGAAAACATTACTATTCTTAGCTTCCTTACCGATGCCAATGCCTAAACGACCTATAGCGGAGTTAACCGCATCTGAATTAATATGAACGATGCTACCAGTATTTGTACGAGCATCAAAGCTTTCACCAGACAAGCGGCTAAGAATCAGTTCTGCACTAGGATCGATATAGAAGCCATTTTCTCTCTTGATACGCTTGCCATATTCAAGGCTCAAAGATGTCCCCGTATTATGATAATCTCCACTTAATGTTGTACCTAAACTATTACGAACGATAAAATCATTTTTCAAACGATTGCCTTTAGCAATGATATCTAAATAACGACCATCATTAAATTGTTTAGCACCATAGAGTGCTAACCCAGCAATTTTACCAGAACCGGAACCTAACGCATAATCACTGTTGTTTGTGCCATACAAGAATGCCCCTCCTATAATCCAGTTTCCTCGTTTCGTATCATAGCCAACTTGCGCCATATTATAAGTCTGATTTACATAGGCAGTGTCTGTAATTTTAGATTTACCACCAATATATTTCCCCCATGCGCCTTGATTATCAGAATTCATACGAACATCGCCCAAGCGGCGTTGCAAATCATTTGTTTCAGCTCGCATTTGCATAACAGAAGATGCTAATACACTTTTTACACCAGAGACAATTTCACTTTCACTAGTGGATAATACGGTTTTATCCGATACCATAGCGCGTCCATCTTTATCAAAATCATCTGGACCAAATTTAGCATTTAATGTAGGACTAATAACACCGGTGTCTAACTTTAGATTAACATCTAGGTTTTTCTCACCTTTTGTATAACCAGTGTATACCAACTTCTTAGCAAATTGATTTTCTGCTAATCCCGGAATTTCGGCATTGGCTTGTTCTTTTAATGCTCCTACAGAGCTACGTAATGTAACAGACGAACCTGGCTCCGCATGGTTAATAACCACTTCACCCTTACCGTTTTCTGCGGCAGGTACACCTTTTTCATAATCAATAGCTGTATGACCAGCATAATTATTAATCGTAATAGGACGTGCATCTACGGCTTGGATAATACCACGGCTACCTTCAGTGGCACCACCTATAAAGTGCTCCACCTTACTACCTGTATAGAGATAATTTGCATTATCCGGGCGCCCTTGTGTAGGGTATACACGTTCAGCGCCTAACCATTCATTACGCCATGTGGCACCATTTTGTAAGTATAATCTCAAGCCTCCATGATGAGGATTGTTGTTACTTTCATCAAATTCATTAAGTACACCACCTACTAACTTAGAACTTGGTGTCGTTAATCCCAACGAAATTTCTGATCCATGGTTGTGTGGATTTTTATCAATACCATAATTTTTATTGATAAAACCAATATTGCCATACATGTTGACAGCCTTAGAACCTGGCTTCAATCCATCCATGCCAGTATTCACATAGATGAATCCTTCTTCTGAAAGCGCAGAATATGTATCAGAGGTTGTTAAAGGATATGTCTTTACATCTGCCCCACCTAAAATGCGAATGTATCCATCCTTATTAGCTTGCAAACCTACGCCAACGGCATCTACTTTGGCATTACCTTGTACGGTAATACGGGTATCATCATTATTACCATCATTTGTAACCCCACCATAACCAGCATAAATACCACTCATGTAATAATGTGCCAAATCTGGTCTGCGCTTCTCTCCACTTTCCGCAGGTGCTGGATTTACAACTGTTACATTTACATTTTTATCTATGACAACCTGAGATCCATCAAGAGCATAAATACCTGTAACATTATTATGATATTTATTTCCATTTACACCAAGACCAGATACATTAACAGTCAAGTCATCGGTGTAGTGTTTATTTTCACCCCATAAATTCAACCCAATAGATTTCCCATCCGTATTGCTTTCAACTGTAGTGGCCGACACCATGACCTCTGTGCTAGCACCAGTAATAATTAAAGCAGCAATAACAGCAAGGTTTATTGTTTTTCTCATCTCATAACCTCCTCAAACTACACACAATAAATTTGTATATATCTATTGTATCTACATCGAGGGTATATGTGTCAATTTTTGTACATATGACGTTTTCTTTTATGTATATTCCTATACGCAATGTATCGATATAATGATAAATATTAACAACCGAATTATGTTCTTCACATACTATATGCTGTATAACTCTATAGCATATTATAAAAAGAGAATTTTCTATGTTATAATAAAAGTACTAGTTATTACACTACATTTTATAATTATATAGGAGGCTAATATGAGCAACATTCGTATTGGTATCGTAGGCTATGGCAACTTA
>CAUTOY010000134.1:0-3283 GCA_963539855.1 uncultured Veillonella sp. | reverse complement strand
CATAACAAAAGAGGCATATCTTACATACATTCTTGTATGTGAGGTATGCCTCTTTATTGTCCTAGTACGACAGGGATGGCTAAGGACACAACTTGTCCACGTTTATTAACAATACTACCGCTAGTCTTGATGATACGTATAGCTTCGTCTCGTACATCAGGAGGGACGGAGTCCTCTACGATACGCGGGGTATTAACGCCGACGATTACATTGCCGCTAGCGTCAAAGTTAACGCGCACAACAGCTTCGCCATGTACTGATGACGCTTTACCTTGTTCTCGCACTTGGCGCAAATATTCTGTAGGATTAATATCCGATTGTTCGAGCCATGCCCGTTGGCCCGGCGTTAGCAAATTGAGTGCATCAGCAAAAAACGACAGGTCTTTGTCCGCATTATCGAGACCATTTCCCGTTGCATTAGGGTCCGTCGATACGTCATTGCCTACTAATTTCTTTTGTTGCTCCTGTTTTTGATGTGTCACAACGCCCGTCTCACCGCCAGTGGCCTCAGATTCTATGACCTTTGGAACAGCCCATTCACGTTTCGTTACCGGTGCTGGTTGTTCTGTATCTATAGTTTTCTTCGGTTCTACAGTGTTTACAGGCGGTTTAGTTTCTTGTTTCTGGGCTACCGACGCAGGTGCATCTATAGGCGTTTTTACCTCCTCTGGTGGTGGCGTTACCGTCGGTTGATTCTCGGCGTGTTCGCTTTCACCAGCACCGGCTAAATCAAAGCTAATCTCAGCTGCCTCTTGACCTGCACCAGTGCCGCTCATGCCCTTTAGTGAAAGCCCCATGCCCGTTATCATAAGGATACTGATACACAGGGATATCAAAAACGGTCGAAAATAATGTGATTCAAACATAGAATCACTTCCGATCCGTAGCGACACTAATATACTTAGCGCCGTTTACTTTCAACATATCAAGAAGGGCGATGACCTCGTTATAATACACATCCTTAGACGCGCGAATAACAAATGCCTGACGTGGCGTGGTCCGCACAATATCTTGTACCTCTTGAGACAAATTATCTGCCGAAACTTCTCGATTATCGATATAAAGCTTATGCGAGGTGGTAAGGGTAATGATAATAGGTTCAATGGATTTAGCTGTTGAAGTCGATGTGGATGGTAGATTTAACGGAATTTGTTGCTCCGTATTCATGTATAAGGTACCGACCATGAAGAATACCAATAGAAAAAATACGATATCAATCATAGGGATAATCATGATGGTCGGTTCTTTTTTTACACCTAATGTACGACGTCTCATAGGTCATGTTCCTCATTGTACGCATCAAGGATATTACCACATTCATGTTCCAAAATAACCACAAAATCATTCACCTTTGCCGCACAGTAACTATGGAACCCAAGGGCAATAATGGCAACGGTAAGACCTGTAGCAGTTGCTACTAACGCTTCAGATACACCGCCTGTAATAATAGTAGGCGCCCCAATATCGCCACCTACAACGGCAAAGGCGCGAATCATACCAAGAACAGTGCCAAGCAAACCGAGCAAGGGAGCCATCGTAACAATCATGCTAAGCCAACCAAGGCCGCGTTTTAAACGTTCATCTGTATAACCTACCAAATCTTGTAGACGGTTTTCTAAACCATTATAATTTTTAGCGTTTCGCAAAGCCTTTGCAAAGAGAGTACCTAAATCTTTCGTATCTCGTTCCAGCACAGTAGGTAGCATAATCCACCCTGGATGATTGTTTAGAACAGCCGTAAATTGACGCATATCTTTGCGAAATTTACGATATAGCAAGAGGCGTTCAATCCCAATCATTAGTGTAAGAACGAGAAAAATAACGAGTGGATACATAACAAAACCACCAGCTACAAATAAATGTGTAATACTACTCATACTAACCTCCAAAAACCCACACCCATTTAGGCTCTTATCTAATAATTATACCACGTTTTTATACATCAAAACATATGTGGCTCACGATAGATGAGTAAAAATATACCAGTCGATGCATACAAATCATCATAGATTAGAAACCATTATGAGAAAATGCACAAAAAGGGCTACATCAATAGATATACTGTTTGATGTAGCCCTTAAAGGTACATTCATTATGTACCGTTGTATGAAATTTTTATATCTACAGTTGATTACTCACTGTGAGGCGTGGGCTTTCCACAAGTAAGGCCCACATCATTCGTATATAGTTGGCTATTATTTATCAAGTTTGTCCATATCCATACGATTCATGCTGCCAATGAAGCTATTGTAGGATTCAATCATATCATTATAGTGATCATTTGTTTGGTCACCTAAGAATGTACGAATTCTACCAATAGCTGTATTTAATGAATTCTTAGTACTATTATATTCCGGACTCGTAATGCTATTAGATACATCCATGATACCTTGTAACTCTTGGTTAGCTGCATTTATATCGATTTGTTTACCCTCTTCAAAACCATCCAACAAAGCAGTTAAACGTAAATGAATTTCTTGAGCTGCTGCTGCATTTTTCTTGCCAGAGTCTTTAAGTTCTTTTAAGTGCGCTTGTTGGTTTTCCGTATTGTGTTTATGAATCACTGCATCGAGTTCGTTATACGCTGCATAGAATTGATCATATAATTGAACGTATTTAGGTCCTAATTGTTGTTCTTTAGCATAATTATCTGCTTTATATGTATTAGTTGTGTAGTAAGTATCTAATTCATTTGCTACTGGTACGATATCCTTTAACACAGCTAATACCTTATCAAGAGGTTCTTTCATATCATCATATGGCACGCCAGCATCTTTAGCAGCTTGTAAGTTCTCTTGTAAAGTATCAAAATGTGGGGCCATAAAGCTTGTTAAATGTTGACCTTCTCTTAGTTTTTGAATGTCTGGACCGATAGCATAGCCAAAGCGCACTGTATGACTGTTAAAATCGCCGACAGCTTTAACGTAGTTGTTAAACACTTTAACGTCTTCTTGTGATGCCTTTTGAGCACCTTGTTGTACACCATTGGCAATCTTGGAAACACTACATCCTGTCAAGAATACTGGAGCTGTGAGGGTAGATGCACACAATACTACTGTTATTAATTTCTTTACGGCTGGTTTCAAAATAAATCTCTCCTTCTTAATCACACACTAACAATTATCTATGATTAAATTATATACTATATATGATTTTTATGAAAGCATGAAATTGTGTATATTATGAAATGTATCTCATGAATATGCTTTCTTAATCACATAAAAAGGCATAGCATCTTACTACCGATTTTAACAAACAGTAGTTTCGATACTATGCCTTTTAT
>CAUTOY010000133.1:0-3319 GCA_963539855.1 uncultured Veillonella sp. | reverse complement strand
CATTATGGATTGATAAGGATGGAGATGGAATACCAGATAAATTAGAAGAACCGCCAAAAGTACCAACATTACCGAGCATAACAGAAAGGAGTGATAAGAAATGACACGGATAAGCCTTGAAGAATTAAATAGTTATTGCAGTATAGCAGTAGGCTTTATCAATAAAATATACTTGCATTGGACTGCTGGCCGTTACAATCAACAATTTGATGATTATCACATCAATATCGATGGCGATGGCAATATTTATATTGATGGTGAACTAACAGACCATAAGAACCATACATATATGCGTAATAGTGGTGCAGTTGGTATCGCTTTAGATTGTGCATATAATGCTCAATGGATTAATGATTTAGGCGAATATGCACCAACAGACGCACAGATTGAAACACTAGCACAAGTAGTGGCCGTGTTGTGTGTAGATTTAGGCTTGTCATGTGATATTTCAAGCGTATTAACGCATGCAGAGGCAGCGGATAATATGGACGGCTGGAATGCACATGAACCATACGGCCCTAACTCAACTTGCGAACGTTGGGATTTGTGGGTTGCATATGAAAATGATGAGGCTGGCAGTGGTGGCGATGTCATTCGTGGTAAAGCTAAATACTACGCTAAATCATGGGGCAGTATTATCTAGGAGGTATGTATGTATGACAAAATCAAAAACTTTATCCACGCTCATTATATCGTTATTCCTGTTTGTGTTGTTGTTATTATCGCCTGTTGCGTATGGTTCTACTCCGACAGAACCAGTAACATTGACACCACAGGAATACGCAACGCTAACATCGAACTTCAACACGCTAGAGAGTACAATCAACAATCAATTGACTACAATCAACGAGCTAGAAATGCAGTTGAAAATAGCCAAACTCTCAACGAACGAACAGAAACAAGAATTAATACAAGCCTTGAACTTAATTCAAGAACAGAAAACGCAATTGACGGAAGCACGGAGCTTACTGCAAAAGCAAGAGCAGATGCTGAACGAGCAAAAGCTATCATTAGCGAAAGCCGAAATATACTTGAAACAGCAAGCAGACGAAATCAAGAAAGCCAAAGCGGAACGGAGAAACAGTAAAATATTAAACTATGTTCTAGGTGCTGCATTAGTATATTCTGTTGCAAAAAGTTGAGGTGATCCGTACATCTCCATAGCGTGTAATGGTGGATACACGCAACTATCAACGATTAGTTTACAGTTGAGTAGTCAAGCATTTATTTATAACTGAATAACATAACAAAAGCCTATCAGCTTAGATAAAATCTAGGTTGATAGGCTCTTTTTTGTTTATAAAAATAAAAAAACTATTGATTATAACACGGAAACGTGTTATAATATAGACATAGGGAAGGAGGTGATGCCATTGAAGAAGTTAAGGAAGATATTAAAAAAGTGGCTACCGATAATAACCGCGTTTATCCAACTAGCAATCGCGATAGCACAGTTATTAAAACAGTAACCACAGGGGCTCGTAAGAGCCCCAATCTTCCTAATCATTATATCAATGGCGAGCATATGATTTCAAGATTAACTTTAATAATTAGCATTATTGCCTTTGTTTTATCCGTATATAATCTATTAGTAATATTAGGAGTGCTGTAATGAAACTAGATGATGTAATGACTACACAAGAGGCTGGTGAAAGATGGAATGTACCAGCTGATTCGATTAAACAGTGTTGTTTAAAGAGATACGCAAACAAACAGTTTACCGATGATGAAGCTAGAAAATCGGGTAAGAATTGGCTTGTAACCCGTCAAGGTATGGAACGGTTATACGGGGAGGAAAAAGCCTAAATAGTTAAAGCCACTGCACGGATGATGCGGTGGCTCTTTTTATCGTGAAATTTTATCAGCCGAAAATTCGGCCAATGAATTTTAGTTTAAGAAAAGTTTATTTGACTTATGCGAGTGCAAAATATATTATATATGCAAGGGCATAAGTGAGGTGATAAGATGGAAAAACGAATGGGTCGCCCACCCAAGCAAACTCAATCAAGAAATAAAAGCCTAAATATTAGACTAACTGATGCGGAGTTGAATATGATTAATGGATGTGCTAAGCGATTAGGTGTAAGTCGAACAGATGCTATTATTAAAGGAATTGAGTTGATTGAGCAAAAAAAATAAGACACAGCCACCGTGGAAAGTTACTGTGTCTTACAGGAGCGAGAACAATGTTCTCTATGAAATATTATATCATGAGTGCATTGTTCCTTTAAAGACTAAGGAGCTAAAATCATGAAACAATTAGTTGTAATTAATAATAATCAAATCGTAGTATCTAGTAAAGATATAGCAGAGCATTTTGGAAAAGAACATAAAAATGTGCTACAAAATATTAGAGATATTTTAGTGGCTGAAAATTCAGCCACTAAATTTTTCCAAGAAACATCTAGTGTTTATAGAGGACAACAATTTCCATTTTACTTAATGAATCGTGATGGCTTTTCACTCCTTGCCATGGGATTTACAGGAAAGAAAGCATTACAATGGAAGTTAAAATATATTGAAGCTTTCAACGAAATGGAAGAAACATTAAAACAAGGCTATTTAGAAGAGCCTGTAAATCTAAATGAACTACATTGTAAGACCTATCAAGGTGTACCTGTTATAACCATTGGTGATTTTGCAGAAATAGTAAATAGAAATAGAACCAGTATTCTATGGCATTTAAAAGATAAAGGCTTGCCATATCAACTATTGGAAAAGGAAGAAGTAACAGCCTATAAGCATGAAAACAATATTCCTATGCATAGTGCTATTTCTAAATTAATTGTATTCACAGAATCTACGGCATATAAACTAACTTGTATTATGTACAATAATGTAGATCCTATTAACCTAGCAATTGCTAAATATTTTAATAGACAACCAGTAGCACCAGTTAAGACTGCAGTAGCCATTGAAGAAAAAATAGGAATTGATTATGATAGTATTAAAGGGTACATAGAAGAAATGGAAACAAACATATCTCTTATGAGAGGTATGATGAAACATTTAACAGAATTTAAACGTACAAGAGAAGAACACAAATATCAAATGAAACTAATCCGTGAAATAGGTTGTAACATATTTGATAGTACAGGGGATTTAGAAAAGGCGGTTAATACTTGTATTCAATAAAAGAAAATAGCGGTTGCCCCTTATTTGCCCCTTTTTAAAATGTAGAGTTTAGATAATGTAGTAATGGTGCGAAGTATTGAGTGCAAACCCTCAATCCGCACCAAATATAAGGACCTACAGTTCGCTGTGGGTCCTTTTTCTATAATTAGTTGATTTAATCTCTCTATAAATGGCAATTATTAAA
>CAUTOY010000132.1:0-3330 GCA_963539855.1 uncultured Veillonella sp. | reverse complement strand
AACAATGCCCTAACATCACCTAATCTACAAACGTACATAGAGAAAGCCCCCATGGGATTCTAAAACCGACTTTGCCTAGGCTGGCATAGCCAGCCGTCAAGGCGGTGGAGGTTCTAGAATCCCATGGGGGCGTCTACTACAATTACCCTTTGTATTTAGGTGATGTAGGGCATGTTTCAGGCACCACGTCTTTACGGTCCCCTAGTTGTGCACTACGGTCTGTGAAGTGTGTATGTAATAGTTCGTGAGCTTTATGTCCTAATGGTTCGCCCAAGAAATTTTTATAAAGTTCTTGGATTTCAGGGCTTTCATAGGATGCCACGTATTTGTATTCTTCATCAGCTTTATAAAGTCCGCCGATGCGGGCTTCTTTTGTTTTTACGGCTTGTGGTAATTTAGTGCGTGGTTGGCCACCGCCACCGATACAGCCGCCAGGGCAGGCCATAACTTCGATAAAGTCATAGTGTTTGCCATTTTCTTTCAAAGCGTTTAGGAAATCACGGGTATTTTTACCGCCGTGTACTACCGCAACGGACAATGTTACATCGTCCCCAAGTTGTACAGTTGCTTCTTTTACACCGTTCATGCCACGAACATCTTCAAGATGCGTCAATGCATATGGAGGTGGCTCTTTATCTGTAATAAGTTTGTACGCTGTACGCATAGCCGCTTCCATAACACCGCCTGTATTACCGAAGATGATGGATGCACCAGTTTCCATGCCGATCAAATCATCAAATTGAGAATCTTCTAGGCTTTCAAAATCAACACCTTCGTCATTGAGCCAACGAATGAATTCGCGTGTGGTAATGGAAATATCCGTGTCCATGCCGAGGCTTTCATCATCGTAATAACGAGCTGCCGCATTTTCCTCAACGCGCTTAGTTTCGGCCTTCTTCGCCGTACAAGGGTTAACGCTGACAGACACGATATTTGCCGGATTAATGCCCTTTTTCTCAGCAAAGTACGTCTTAATCATAGCCGCTTCCATAGCGATGCAAGAACGGGTACTAGACAAGTTCGGAATGAGTTCAGGGAAATAGATTTCCGCAAAGCGCACCCATGCAGGGCAGCAGGATGTGAATTGAGGGATAGTGCCACCGTTTTTCAAGCGTTCTACGAGCTCGGATGCTTCTTCCATAATGGTCAAATCCGCACCAAAATTCGTATCAACCACGTAATCAGCACCGAGTTTGCGAAGGGCGCTAACCATTTTGCCTTCTAAGAATGTGCCTGGTTCAAAGCCGAATCCTTCACCGATGGACACGCGCACAGCTGGCGCCGTTTGGATAACAACAATCTTGTCTGGGTCAGCAATGGCAGCTTTCACCTTATCAAGCTCGGATTTCGCATGCATGGAATCGAATGGACATGCAGCCGCACATTGACCGCAGTGAATGCACACTGGCACATCGCCAGTCGCCTCGAGATCGTAGTAATCAAGCACACTCATCACATCGGCGCAAGCGCGACGACACAAGGTGCAATTCTTACACTTGGAAATGTCGTGGTAAATGGACGGGTTGTCGAGCGCGATTGGCACGCGTTTGTCGATAAATCCAAATTGGGACATGAGGACCTCCTCGTTTTGTATAATCATACCTATTGTGAAAGTTTTAATTTCTCTTATACTACTAGCATAACAAATAAGAAGGCCATTCATCAACGTACTAAGCTAGTAGGAATTGGAAGATGATTAATCTTCATAAACAATACATTTTAAAGTTCATACATCATCGGTATATCGATGAGCTCCACCCGTTCATCGTCTGAGACAAATCCAAATCCTCGTTTACTAAATAACCAATAATATGGCTCACCATGGAATACACAGGCTTTTTCTTTGAGAGATAACAGTACATCTCGACTAACCGGTTCATTTTTCCATTTGCACTCGCCCACTAATACATGATGTACAGGTCGTAGATTTACATCTGATTGTATATCTGCCATGGCGACTAGGTCGAATTCCACTTGCTTTCTTGTTGCAGTATCTGTGCCCCACCATTGACCTATCTGTTGTGGTAAGAACGGAACTGTGCCACGATGAATGCGTACCTGTAAATATTGCGCCGCCATCGTTTCAAATACGTGTCCCATGAAATGTGAAAGCATAGGTTTAACGTATTGATAATATACAAGCTTGCCATTAAAGTTTTCAATGGCCCCTTGATTCGGTTCTACAAAGCGATACCAGAAAGTATACATAGAATCTTTAATCATATACATACTTTTATTGGATTTGGCTCCAACAGGGTTCATTTTTTCAATAATCTGTAAATCCATCAGATTCTTTAGATAATTATTCAAAGCACCTGTTGTCATATTAACCTTAGTCGCTATTTCATTATTTCGACTTGCCCCTTTTGCAATAGCACTGAGTATAGCATTATATTGACGTGGTTCACGTAATTCCTGCTTTAATAGACTAGATGGCTCATCTACAAGACGACCTGTAGGTGTAAAAAACAAAGAAATAATGCTTTCATCAAGAGAATCACCATCCCTAAAATATGATAAATATTCAGCCACACCACCAGTAAGGCCAAAGGCAATGGCGCTATCCTCATAAGAAAGATGCGGCACCATTTGATGAGCCTCGATATACGTA
Source organism: uncultured Veillonella sp. (assembly GCA_963539855.1). Taxonomy (GTDB): domain Bacteria; phylum Bacillota; class Negativicutes; order Veillonellales; family Veillonellaceae; genus Veillonella. The sequence goes on along the minus strand of CAUTOY010000132.1, from coordinate 719 downwards.
AAGGGTTTAATTTTATACTGTGCTGTTCGACGGCCATACAAAGGACTCTTAGGCCCAAGCACCTGATTTTCCATAAAACTCATGGACGAACCGCATAAAATGAGCATCAACTGAGACCGATCTTTATAGACATCAATCAAGGCTTGCAACTCAGATGAAACAGATGGAATCGATTCCGCCAGGTACGGATATTCATCAATAATAAACATACAACGATGGTCTAAACTATACTCAAATAAATGGGTCAACGCCGCCGTAATTGTCGGAAAATTTGGCAATGTAGATTGCAATTCACCAGATTTAACCATGCCCGTTACACGATACACCGCCTGAGAAAGAGCTTCTAAATTATTGGCTGTGCCGGACTCAAGCCCCACCATATATGCACCGTCATGAGACGACAAAAAGTGATGTAATAAATAGGTCTTACCCACACGTCGGCGCCCATATACAATAGCCAGTTCAAACTGTTTTGAATTATATTGTGCTTCAAGGGAAGCTAGTTCATGCTCACGTCCTACAAATATCATACCGCACCTCCTCATTATGTTAAATTGCACTATATAACAGATATCCTACCTGCTCAACATCAATACACTATTAATATACCTCTATCTCTAGTGTGTTTACTCCTATCTTTATCTATGGTGTATTGACACCTATCTATATCTACTTATTTTAGTATAACACGATATAGTATATTACGATATACTAAATTA
>CAUTOY010000131.1:0-3347 GCA_963539855.1 uncultured Veillonella sp. | reverse complement strand
ATTACTTCCGATAACGATAATTTATCGGAAGTAATTTAAGGCGTAAAAATTGGGCCTAAGCCAGGCCCAATCAATACTTTCAAGGTTTTTAGTTTTTACGTTTAAATGTATATGGTTCGTATTCTACTTCGTTTTTACGACCAGTCCACCAAGACCAAAGCGCTTTGGCGATTTTCCATGCAATGCAACCTACGATGATACCTAATACTAATCCAGCTAATACATCTGTTGGATAATGTACAAATAAGTATACTCGTGCAAATGCTACTACGCAAGCACCAATTAACGCTATAACGCCCCAGAATCTTTTGGTTGGATATATATTACTTAATCCTAAGTACAATGCTGTTGCAGCTGCAAATGACCCAAAACTATGCCCTGATGGAAATGAATATGTCGTTGCTGCTGGTGGCGGTGCTACCAATGGTACTTCTGGGAAATCTACAAACGGTCTTAAACGCGCTACATGAGGTTTTAACCCTTGGTCGCCTATGATGAATACTAAGACTAAGGAAATAAACATTCCAAGGCCGATTACGCGATATTTCTTTTGAATCATTAATATAATAGAAATTAAGATCCATAAAGCACCTACACTAGTTATTTTGGATAACCAGTACATGATTGGTGTTAAATAGGAACTAATAAAATGTTGTTGTATATAAAATATGACTGTATGGTCAAATTGTAAAATTGTATCCATAGTAAACCTCAACTTATGACTTTAATTGATAATTATTGAGAATAAAATGTGTAATTTTAGCGTTTTCACATATAAACACCTTACTACAAGTTAAAATAATAGCCTAATCTATGCATTCGGTCAATAGATTAGGCCATATTTAATGAAATGTTAATATTTATCTTTTTGTTTTACTCTTTGGTAAGTCTTTTTTTGTAGGTTCTGGTCCTGCAGATTTCTTAGTAATAATCGTATCTACTGGATCATATGTAGACTCAAATACATCTGTTGTAGTGACCCAATTACCATATGTTATTGTTCGATACGTATTAATTCTAAATCCAATATGACCTTCTTCTGTGCTATCCTCTTTGGCAGAAGGATCTATTTTGGTAATCGTTTGATTCGGAATATCCGTGCGGTCACCGACACTGATGGAAACAGACTTCGGTACGTCTTCTGGTACACCTATGATATATATTGTTAGTTGTCCATTATTCATAACACTTAATACATAGATATTATGAGCATATGGATTTTTAAATTGAAAGTCCAAATATCCGTATGCAACGGTTGCATCACGTCCTGCAGGAATATAGCTAACAGGTTCAAAATGAGGTGTCCGCTCAATAATGTTCATACCAGACAGTAATGCAGTGTTAAATAATGTGGAGCTAACTTGGCAAATTCCGCCACCAATACCCGGTACTAATTTTCCATCAATAATAACCGGTGCATCATCATAGCCAGCTTCCGCTGTACGTTCACCGACAACATCATTAAAGGAAAAGACCTCACCTGGTTTGATCAGTGTACCGCTAATTTTGGTTGATGCTAGTTCGATATTATGTGTTCTATTGGTGTTAGACGCATCAAAATTTGTAGTATAACTACCCAGAATAGCTGTTAATGGTTTTACGTCATCGTTTGTAACACGAACTGTATCTTTAGATGTAAATTCTATAGAAATATTGTCAAAATTATTTTCTTCTAGTTTAGCTTTTAATTGTTTAATTGTCTCATCAATATCAACGCGTTTTCCTTCTTTTGAAGGTGTCATCTTAACTTGACCGTTTTCAACCGTTAATAACGCATCATGACCTGATACATCGATTTGCTTCGCTAATTCTGTAAAATATGCTTTTGCTGTTACTTCATCAAATTTATATACTGGATTTATATGCACTTTATATATAAAAGCAGTAATCCTATGCATGATGAGTGTTTTTAAATCATCTTCATAACCATAGGTAAAAATGTTTGATTCCGTACTATCTGTATCAAGCGTAATTCCTAAATCTTTTACTTTTACTTGTCGCGTACCTTGATTTGGAATTGTTATAGTAATTGTTTTATTATTACTAGCCTCTGTATGAATTAAGGAGCTAACATCATCTCTAGAATATCCGGAGATATCTTGATCCTCAAAATACAGGCCATATGTAATTGTGCCATCCGTAGGAATTAAGCTGCAACCACTAGTAAATAGACAAGAACTGATTAGTACACTACATAATAATTGTTTTAAGTTCATCATTATATCTTTCAAATAAAATTCGAGAAATTTCGTTCAAAATCACCTAATTATAGCATAATTCTCTGTTTCTATGTGATACAATAATAGCATAGTGTTAGTAAAAGGATTATATATGTCACAGTCTAAAGAAGAGAAAAAACATTTCTATTTGCGTCATAATGATGCGTTAATGAACAGTACAAAATTATCTATGAAAGCAAAACAAAGTATTTTACTTTCAAAGGCTGAAAATACGGTAAATGCCTATGAGTCAGATTGGGATGACTTCGTTGATTGGTGTAATTATCAAAAGGTATCATATTTTCCCGCCACACCAGAAACAATCGTTAATTATATTAATGATCTGGCAGATTATGCAAAGGCAAATACGATTGCTCGTCGAATTAGTGCTATATCAGAAAACTATAATGCTTCTGGTTCTAGAGAAAATCCATGTATGTCCCCTCTTGTAAAACAAGCCCTGCGAGGAATACGACGTTTAAAGGGAACCTTTCAACAAGGTAAGACACCTATTTTACTAGATGATATTGAAGATATTTTAGAATGTATCGATGTTAGTGATATTCCAAAAATTCAGAAACTTCGAGATAAAGCAATTTTACTCATTGGATTTATGGGTGCTTTTAGACGCAGTGAAATTGCAGCCTTAACTGTAGAGAACTTGAAGTTTTCTCCACAAGGCCTTGAGATATTTGTTGCTTCATCTAAGGCTGACCAAGAAGGTCAAGGTGCCATTGTAGCGATTCCAAGTCTACAAGGTTCTCCATTGGATGCTGTACGAGCTTTAAAAAAATGGCTAACTGCCAGTGACATCACATCTGGGCCAGTATTTCGGGGCTTTACTAAATCAATGTCATTACGAAAAACTGCGATTTCAGATAAGTCCATTGCAGAGATCGTAAAAAAATATATTTCTCTTATTGGTCTTGATCCTGCCATGTACGGCGCTCATAGCTTGCGTCATGGCTTTGCTACAACTGCGGCTGCCTATGGTGTCGAAGAACGTAACATTATGCGTCAAACACGCCATCATAGCGTAAATATGGTACGCCGCTATATTAACGAGGCGAATAAGTTTGTTGATAATCCTATTTCAACAATTTTCGAAAAAAGATTAAAATAATGCTG
>CAUTOY010000130.1:0-3348 GCA_963539855.1 uncultured Veillonella sp. | reverse complement strand
ATTCCTCTTGTGTAAATAGGCTTGGCACCATAGCTTCATAGGTTTGACCAGGTCGTCCCACAAGTTCTGCTAAGGTAGGAATGATTTGAATGCTCATACCAAAGGCGTTTGGAGCGAGCCAGTCTTTATGGATGCCGCGACCGTAGAAGATAATGGGAATCGTAGACGCCACATTAGGTCCTACTTCACGAGCAAAGTTAAATCGTTCGCTATGGTCACCAGTGATGACAAAGAGCGCAGAAGGATCTGCTTTTTCTTCTCTACCGATATATTCACCCATCACATGGTCTGCATACCAAATATGTCCCATTTCGTTCAATTGCTTTTCATCATCGGAAATGGAATCAGGTACATGACCTTTTACCTTACTCGCATCAAAGCCTTCCTTAGCTACATTGATGCTATACGGCGGATGATTAGAGGTCGTCATGATGACATTGAGGATTTTTTCCCCTCTATGTTGATCCATGTACGCAGAAATCGCTTTAAACATATCCTTATCAGCTACGCCCCACGCATTACTTTCATCACTTGGCATTTCGGAGGCATCGTGGAATTCATCGAATCCTTGAGATAGAGCAAAGTTCTTAACATTTTGCCATGTACTAAATCCACCGTACCAGAATACAGTTTTGTAGCCTAGCTTTTTCATAACAGGACCAATACCTAAACCATACGGTTGTTTGAAGCTTTCACCTTCGTAGTTAGGATATAGACCTGTGTCAGGCATACCAGTGAGTAAACCGTTGATAGCCGGCATCGTCCCCGTACCTTGAGCGAGGGCTAGCTGAGTGCTCATCGCTTGAGGACTAGCGGCGTATTTACGACCTTGCTCAACGAGGTACGCGCCAGGTTCGTTATATTCAGCGAGGAATGGCCACAAACCATAGGATTCACCGAGTACGATATTGATGGATTGTGGTTGCTCTGCTAGTCGTTCTGTTGTAATGGTTCTCGTGAAAGAACCATCGAAATTAGTGCCATTAAACTTACCGCCAACAGCAGTGATTTTTTCGTTTAACTCTTGAGGCGTTAAGTTAATAACCTCTAGCTCAGCCGTCCGTTTCGCAATGCTTTTAACACGATAAAGTGCTTGCACATCATCAAGAATGGTTTCGTTTAATAGATTAGAACTAAGGCGTGCCGCACTTTCCCAGTTAATGGAGTTCGTATAGCTGAAAGCGCCGCCAAATCTAAAGAATATGCCTAATACGACGATAACCACAGTCAATCCAATGCCTGTGATCCATTGCGTTTTCTTCGTCTTAGGATACCAAGTAGGACAACTAACTTGTTCACTACCATTCAGTTGATCACTTGCACTTAGTTGATTATTGCCACTCAGTTCATTACCAATATAGTCGCTATATTTCTTTGTCCCCCACGCCAAAAATTTAACAAGGAAATAGCATAGAGCAGCGCTCAATACTATAGCCCCAACGATGTACAGCAATGCGTTATATTCGTTAATCGCCGTATTTACAATGGCGCCGATATCATCGTTTTTACCGTTGATGAGCATCGCATTATAGGAGGAATTGAATATTTTATAGAACGGAATGCGGCCTAAGAATAGGAAGGTCAACAGTATAGTCACTATGGAATAGAAGACTTGTTTAATGCGCAAGGACGGCCATTTTGGTACAAAGGTATGCACTAGCGTCCCCCCTAAAAAGCCTAGTAAACACAAAAAACCGACGGTCTTGAGACTCAATCTAAAGCCTAGCCATAAAGACGTAAGGATATTCTCCATCGTCACAGAAGCCAGTTGTGATTGAAATACTGCAAGAAACACGATTCTAAATGCAGTTAACAAAGCAGAGAAAAAGATAAATACCTTAATCTCTGTCTTTATGCCTTCAAATAATCGTTGCCATCGGTTCATTATTAACCCCTAACTGTTAAATCTTATAACCTAATTGTTACATCACATGATTCAACTATACTGTCACAAATGTAACAAAACTACATACCTATACATCCTAAATAATTATAAAAACATCGTAAATCAAGTATATAAATTACGTAATATTCTAGTAATTACATAACTATCAACTATTTTGGATATTTCTTACATTTAGACCCCTTACATCGTTTGCATTTACCGCATCCACGGTCGATAGTCTCAGCACCTGCTGATTTCTTAACACTAGCACTCTCCATAGCCCATATATCGGCCTTGCTATCCCATACGGAAACTATCGTTTCTGCTTTTTTTCGGATCTATCCTTTTCAGACTTTTTATCCTTTTTCTTGTCTTTTTTATTATCTTTCTTTTTCTTTTCTTCTTCCTTATCCTGTTTTTCTTCCTTGCACTTCTTGTGTTTTTTCTCTTTTTTATCTTCTTTGGACTTTTTATCCTCTTTAGATTTCTTATCTTCTTTAGATTCTTTTTCGTCCTTAGATGTCTTTACGTCAAATTCATTGATCCGCGCCCATTCATCATCAACGCGTTTCAATTGCTTTTTAAGAATCTTTTCTAACTTCTTATTTGCTTTATCAGACTCTAAACCAGCTCTACCAAATAACAAAGCATTTACCGCTGTATATGGATCGATAGAAGGCATATCCTTATCATCCAATACCTTTTCTTCCTCTAATTTCTTATCTTTTTTAGAACCTTTATCTTTGTTCTTAGATGCTAAAGTTTCTTCTAAAGCATCATTATCAAAGGGATTTTCCTCGTCTAAATGATGCACTTCTAAGCTTTCACCAGAACCTGTAAAAAGGCCACCCATAGAGTTCAATTCGTTCAATTTAATGTGGTTCATGCCCACCGTAGAATCATGATGCACCGGCACTTCGGACAATTGCACTTGTTCCATGGCGTACATATCGTCATTATGGCTAGCACCCTTGCCAAGATACGACGTATCGGAGATAATAATGTCCTCCTTGTCATCGCCTAGCAAATCACCAAATAAATCTTGCTCAAGAGATTCGTAGGTATGCAATAAGGACATCCGTTTTTGAACCTCTTCAATTTGGTTCCATAAATCAACAAGAGTAGATGTATAGTATAAGCGTTCCTTCACCTCTAAATAAGCTTGGTAAACGATAGCCAATTCGGACTCATTAAGGCCCTCTTCTGCGCCGATTTCTTCAATCATTTGTTGAATTTGTTGATCTCGGTCATATCGTTTAATTAAGGTTTTGCGAATGCGTTCAATCAAAACTGTATCGATGACTTCCATGCGTACCTCCTATATTCAATAGATTCATCCCTACCCGCTACTATAGCGCATACAAATCAATGTATAGAATGATAAAAAAGAATTGATTTTATAATATCTAATATATTATTATAGCAGAATTTATAGGCTTTTTCCTTAATAATATAGGTGAAAG
>CAUTOY010000129.1:0-3350 GCA_963539855.1 uncultured Veillonella sp. | reverse complement strand
GTTTATATTTTGTCCAATAGGAACGCATGTAATGTTTCATAGCCTTATTATATCACGATGCATTTATAAATTGGTTCAACCTCTTCTTTTGTCTATTTAAGTATTCAAATATTATGCTTCGTCATCGGTTACGGCTTTGGTTCCTCTTGTACCTGTACGTATGCGCATTGCATCTTCTACATCATATACAAAAATTTTACCGTCCCCTACTTCACCAGTTTGTAACGTATTTCGTGCTGTGTCCATTACAAGATCAACTGGCACATCACACACAACGGTTTCCACTTTTACCATAGGAATGAGGTTCACATCATATTGTTGGCCCCGATATACTTCAGTATGCCCCTTTTGTAAGCCACAGCCAAAAACTTGTGACACCGTCATGCCTTGAACACCAATTCTATTTAAAGCCTCTTTTAAATCTTCTAATTGCTCAGCACGAGCGATTATATCTACCTTTTTCATTCGTTTCATATGCTTAACTCCTATTTAATAATCGTAACTCATAATAAGGACGTTTGATTGGACGAAATAAATCGACCAGAGCTTTTAAATTCAGATTGATTATAAGCGCTTTCCCCATGTTCACTAATATCGATACCTAGTGACTCAGAGCCAATGCTAACGCGCATATCCATGAAAGCGCTGACGATTTTAAATAGTATAAATGTACCTACAATGGCAAACACATAGGCAATCACTAGTGAAAGTAATTGAGGCCCTAACAAGAAACCACCATAGAACAGGCCATTTGACCCATCAGGATTAATCGTAGTCGTAGCCCATAAACCTGTAGCAATAGCCCCCCACGTTCCACCTACACCATGAATGCCAAAGGCATCAAGAGAATCATCGTAACCAATACGGTTTTTAATGATTGCTACGGCTAGGTAACACACGACTGCACCTATAAAACCAATAATAATGGCCGCCATAGGCGTTACAAAACCTGCGGCTGGTGTAATTGCGACAAGTCCAGATACACCACCAGAGGCAGATCCTAACACAGTAGGTTTACCACGATGCAACATTTCTACTAGTACCCATCCTACAATCCCTACAGCTGCAGAGATTTGCGTAGTCAAAACTGCATTAGCTGCAAGGAACCCTACACCAAGAGCAGATCCTGCATTAAACCCAAACCAACCAAACCATAGAATAGCGGCCCCGAGAATTGTCATCGGTAAATGGTGAGGCAACATAGGCATCCGTCCATAGCCTCGGCGACGACCTAGCAACATGCATAAAGTCAACCCAGACACACCGGACAATACGTGAATTGCAAGCCCGCCCGCGAAGTCTAATGCGCCCAAATTACTAAGGAATCCACCACCCCAAATCCAATGGGCCATCGGATTATATATAAAAACAGACCATAATAAAGCAAATATTACAAATGGTAAAAAACGCATCCGCCCAGTAATAGATCCACTCATGATGGCTGGTGTAATAACAGCAAACATACATTGGAAGGCTACAAAGGCAAGCTCTGGAATATGTGTATTAATTAGCACTGTTGTCTCTGCACCACCAAGGCCAAACTTGCTAAAATCACCGATGATACCATATATATCATCACCAAAAATCAAAGTATACCCTACCAAAATAAACTCAACAGAAATGACACCAATCAAAAAGAAGCTCTGCATGATTGTACTTAGCACATTTTTACTACGCGCCATTCCACCATAAAACAACGCTAAACCAGGTGTCATAAAGAATACTAATGCAGTACACAACAATACCCATGCTGTGTTACCAGTATCAATCATATTGACCATAAGAAACTCCTTTCCATACAAAAAGCGCCTTGCTTACAGAAAGTCTGCATGCAAGGCGCCGTTACCTAACTATTTTATTGTAGTAATATACATCACTACATACATCGTATATTACATTGCTATTCATGTCAATAAATTCTATAGAATTTTAATCGATATAATCTAATAAATTTCTATACAACACACTACTCATCGGTAAAAAAACAAAAGAGCACTCATAACGAGTGCTCTTTTAGATATTTGATGCAACAAGCTATTATGCTTTTGCTTGTTTACCGTATTTTACAAGGCTTTCAGCTTCAATTTCAGCTTGAGTGCGATAGTCTTGAGGAATGTTAGACAAGCGAATCCAGCTGCGAACTGCTTCTACTAATACGATAAGAATCATGAGGAACATAGCAGCACTGAAGGCTACTAAAATCCATTTACCAGCAGGAATGTAGCTGTAGAATACGTTTTCATAATCTGCAGCGATCGCAACGATAGCCATTAGGACACATGGAATACCTGTAACCCATGCATAGCGTTTGCGGCCAAGTCGCATGATAACCGTAGTACCTACAGCCAATGTCATAGTACCTAATAATTGGTTAGATACGCCAAATAGAGGCCAGATAGTACCGATGTTACCTTGTAGAACTAGGTAGCCCCACAATACGCATATCAAAGCTGCACAACCATATACGCCAGGAGCCCAGTGTTGGTCGTTGAATTTAGGATGGAAATGACCTAATAATTCTTGAAGTAAGTAACGACCTACGCGAGTACCAGCATCGATCAAAGTCATGATGAACAAGGCTTCGAACATGATACAGAAGTGATACCAATAACCCATCAAGTGATCCATATTAGGCAATCTGGAGAAGATATGAGCCATACCTACTGCTAAGGATACGGCACCACCAGGACGGTGCATCAAGTCTTCACCAACCATTGCGGACAATGCTGGCAATTCATGAACTTGAAGACCTAGTGCTTTAAAGGATTCTACTGTGGAGTTAATAGCAAAGTAATCATCTGGATGCAATGCAGTCGCAGCAATCAACGCCATCATAGCGATGAAGGCTTCTGTTAACATCGCACCATAACCGATAGGTAAGATTTCTCTTTCATTAGTAAGCATTTTAGGAGTTGTACCTGTAGCAATTACTGTATGGAAACCAGATAAAGCACCACATGCAATAGTAATGAAGATGTAAGGGAATACAGAACCTTTCAATACAGGACCACCACCCCAGATATATGGAGTAACAGCTGGCATTTGAATTTCAGGCATTACGATGATAATACCGAGAGCCAAGGCGCCAATAGTACCGATTTTAAGGTATGTAGACAAATAATCACGAGGAGCAAGCAATAACCATACAGGCAATGCTGCTGCAAAGAAACCATACACGGCAAGCATAATTTCAATAGTTTGCAAGTCGTATGTGAACCAAGACGCATATTCGCTAGCCGCTACGTTTGGACCATAAATGATAGCTGCGAAGATTAACGCTACACCAATGACAGTAGCCTCTTGGATTTTACCAGGACGCAACCATTTCAAATAAATACCAATAAAAATAG
>CAUTOY010000128.1:0-3383 GCA_963539855.1 uncultured Veillonella sp. | reverse complement strand
TTTCTTTTACAGGAAGACCTGCTTCTTCAGCTACTGCCCAGCTTTTGGAACCAGCGCGAAGACCGATAGTTACGTCAAAGCCGTTTTCTTTCAAGTTCAATGCATGAGCATGACCTTGGGAACCGTAACCTAAAACTGTAATTTTTTTACCTTCTAATTTACTTAAATTGCAATCTTCATCATAGTAAACTGTTGTACCTAAAATTTTACCTGCCATGTTAGACAACCTCCAATATTATATTCAATAGAATATCTAATATATATACTGTACACAATCTTACAAATAATTGCAAGGTTTGTAGCGTATATCGTAATTTATCGAATAGTCAAATAGACTAATTCATAACTAAATTTGTACCCTCTTTGTATTAAAAAAATATGAATTCTGAAATTTTCATACCTTATTTAACGATAACCCAAGGGCGATCTTTTTCCCAAACAACGGATACATCAATACCGAAAACATCAGTCAATATATCGTCGGTTAAGATGTCCTGTTTTTTGCCTTTATACACGATGAGACCATCTTTAATAATTGCTACATGTGTAATGCTAGGCATAATTTCTTCGATTTGATGAGATACATAGATAAAAGGCTTCTTCTCATCACGAGCCATGTTTTCCACGGTTCTTAAGAATTGCTCACGAGCCGGCAAATCAAGACCAGAACAAGGCTCATCTAAGATCAACAAATCAGGATCTGCCATGATGGCACGAGCCAATAGTACACGACGTTGTTCACCAACGGACAAGGTGGAGAATTTATGGCCCTCCAAATAGGAGATTTTAAATTCTTCCATTAGGTCTGCCGCTTTTTTTCGCTGGTCTTCAGAGACGTCCTTATAGACGCCGATAGTGTTGAAAGCACCAGAAATAACGACATTTTCTACCAATTGGCGATCTAAGGTAGATTGAAATTGGCCCAATGTAGCGCTTACAAATCCTAAGCGATTTTTAATCTTCACCCATGCATATTTGCCAAATTCATGGCCAAATACGCGCAACAGACCTGTCGTCGGGATTTGATAGGCTGGAATCATACTGAGCATCGTTGATTTACCAGCCCCATTGAGGCCTAATAGAGCCCAGTTTTCGCCTTCTTCCACGTGCCAATCTACGCCTTTTAGGATTTCTCGACCATCGCGACGAAATTTGACATCTTCATAATGTAGTACTTCACTACTCACACAATCATCTCCTACATTTTTTCTCCACGACTCATAGCGGTAATACCGGTTTTAGCGATTTCAAGAATACCATAGGTTTCCATAATTTGTACGAAACCGCGTAATTTATCGTCGCTGCCGATAACTTCTATAATCATAGATGTAGGGGAAATATCAAGTACATTACCGCGGTATACATCGGCAATTTGAACAATTTGAGATCGCGTTGTAGACGTTGCTTTCACCTTGATAAGCATTAACTCACGACAAACTACATCATGATCATCAAATACTTTCACCTTAACCACATCAATCAGTTTGTAAATTTGCTTTTGAATTTGGTCAAGTGCACGGTCATCAGCCTCAACAGTAAGCGTAATGCGTGCATAGCCAGGCTTATTTGTAACGCCAGAAGTCATTTTCGTAACGTTAAAACCACGGCGATTGAAGAGTGCTAAAATACGAGTACCAATACCCGCCGTATTTTTGGCAATCACTAACACTTGATGTTCTTTAGCCATTATAGCACCCCTTTCTTGCCCATCATACCACTCACAGTACCACCTGCTGGGATCATTGGCAATACATTATCCTCACGTTCAACGCGACAATCCAAGACGATGCTTTCATCAGATGTAATATAGGATTTAAAATCTTTATTGAACGTTTCAACTGAATCGAAGCGCGCTGCTTTTAAATCAAATGCATCAGCTAGCTTTAAGAAATCAGGACTCACTTCTAAATCTACATAGGAATAACGTCGGTTATTGAAGATTTGTTGCCACTGACGCACCATGCCAAGATATCCATTGTTGATGATAACAATCTTAATTGGCAAATTATACTGACGAACCATCATAAGTTCTTCACAGGTCATTTGGAAACCACCATCGCCAACAACAAGGATGACTTGTTTGTTAGGAGCACCCACTTGAGCACCGATTGCCGCTGGTAAGCCATAGCCCATTGTGCCGGCACCACCAGAGGTTACGATGGTATGTGGCGCCTGATGTGTTAAGAACTGAGCAGCCCACATTTGATGTTGGCCTACATCGGTGACAATAATAGCATCTTGTTCGGCAATTTTATTGAGTTCAGATAATACATATTGAGGATGCAACTCACCATGAGTCGATTCAGGAACAACCATCGGATATTCTTGTTGCCATTCTCGAATTTGTGCAATCCAAGATTCATGTGTAGTCGGTTCAACCAAAGTATTCAATTCGGTTAATACTCGTTTTAAATCGCCTACGATTGGTACGTTAATAGTTACGTTTTTATCGATTTCAGCAGGGTCAATATCGATATGAATAATCTTTGCTTTTTTACAGAAGAAATCTGGATGACCTGTAATGCGGTCATGGAAACGAATACCCGCCGCAATAACGAGGTCTGCATCTTCTGTACAATTATTAGCCGCTACCGATCCATGCATACCAACCATCCCAAGAGCCAATTCATGGTTACCAGGGAATCCACCAAGGCCTACCAAAGTATTAGCTACAGGAATTTGAGCCTTTTCGGCCAATTCCTTAAGTTCTGCCATGGCACCGGATTTTAATACACCTGCGCCGGCAATAATAAGAGGACGTTTCGCATTCTTAATAAGGGTTGCGGCCTTTTTAATTTGTCCTTGGTGACCTTTATAGGTTGGATCGTAACCTTCAAGTTGAATTGGCACATCGTACAATTTATTGTATTCCGCCATGGATATTTTTTCGGTTTGGATATCCTTAGGAATATCGATTAATACAGGGCCAGGACGACCTGTACCAGCAATGAAATACGCTTCTTTAATGATTCGTGGTAAGTCGTGAATATCTTGCACAAGATAGTTATGCTTTGTAATTGGCATCGTAATACCTTGTATATCCGCCTCTTGGAATGAGTCCTTACCAATTAGTGCGCGTCCTACTTGACCCGTAATGGCTACCATAGGCACAGAGTCCATATAAGCAGTCATAATACCTGTTACAAGATTCGTAGCACCAGGGCCAGATGTGGCAAGGCATACGCCAACTTTACCGGATACGCGAGCATAACCATCAGCTGCATGAGCTGCACCTTGTTCATGACGCACAAAATAATGTTTAATTTCAGGGAAGCTATAAATTTCATCATAAATTGGAATTACCGCGCCACCTGGATAACCGAACATGTCGGTTACACCAAGGCGATGCAATGTTTCAAGGACAATGCGTGCCCCATTGATTG
>CAUTOY010000127.1:0-3383 GCA_963539855.1 uncultured Veillonella sp. | reverse complement strand
TATCTTCATGTTTGTATGAAATAATCTATCTATAATCTAACATTAGTTTATGGATAGATTGGAACGATGAGACGAAACATTAGTATCATCGGCTCATCTCTATGGTTTGGACAAAAAGTATGTCAGTTAGATTGGAGTGAATGTATTGCGTAAACTATTTTTAATTTGCTTTGCTTTTCTCATGGCTATACCACTGATGTTAAGTCAAGCAAAGGCTGCTAATTTACAGGATGCTCGTTGGGTAACGAGAACTGATGCACCTGTTCCATATGTACGTATGGTTATGGATTTATCTACTCCTGTGAAAGCGGCAGCATCCATCAGTAAAGATGGAAAAACGACGACGGTTACTTTGAAGAATACGAAGCTAAAAACGGCGAAGAACACTATTTATATGGATTCTTCCATTGCTAGCTTAGCTCAACTTTCACAAGTTGGCAAAGATGTGGCAGTTACGATTAAAACTCCATCCGCATTGGATACTAATGATGTGAAGGTTTTCTCTTTGAAGAAGGATACAGTCAATCAAAAGCCGTATCGAATCGTTGTAGATGTACAGAAAAAAGGCGTGGCTCCAAAACCTATCAATTATGGTAAGAAACCATCTCCAGCTACAGCGCCAGCAAGTAGTAGAGGGTCCGGTAAATACTCTGTATCAGGAGGTTTATCCGGTAAGGTGATTACTATTGATCCAGGTCATGGTGGTAGCGACCCAGGTGCTATTGGACCTACAGGGTTCCAAGAAAAAAGTGCAACATTACCGATTTCTAAATATTTGAAATCAGCTCTAGAAGCTCGTGGTGCAAAGGTATTCATGACGCGTACTACAGATGTCGATGTATATGGTCCTAATGCGAGTGGTGTTGATGAGTTGGGTGCTCGCGTTAATGTGGCAAATTCCCATAATTCGGATGCTTTCGTAAGTGTTCATATTAACTCCTTCAACAATCCAAGTGTAGGTGGCATTGCTACATACTACTATTCTAAAACTGGTAATGACGCTCGTTTAGCACAAAAAGTACAAAATCAAATTGCTAATGTACCAGGTTTCAATGGTGACAGAGGTATCCAAGAAGGTAATTTGTATGTATTAAGACATACAAATATGCCGGCTATTCTCGTAGAATTAGGCTTTATTTCTAATCCTAATGAAGAGCGCGCTTTGAAGAGCGAACAAACAGAACAAGATTTTGCTAATCGTATTGCTGCTGGTATTGCTAGTTACTTTGGAGGCTAAGGATGAATATTCGAAATCAAATGACAGTGATTGCTTGTATTGGTATCTTAGCTTTTACAGCGGGCTGTAATTCCAATCAAATACCTAATACTGGTTCTCCGACAGTAAGTCAAGAGGTGAAGGTCAATAAAGATGCTGAAACAGCTAAGGCTTCTAGTGAAGCTGTTAAAATGGTATTCTTTGTCCCTACTGAAGATGGTTCAGGTGTGAAACAGCAATCCGTGGATATTGCAGCTGATAAGGTAACCCCAAAGGCTGCATTACTCGCCATGTTAAAAGCTGATCGACAACAAAAGTATCCTATCTTTGATAAGGCTATAGAAATCAATTCTGTAACAGTTAAGGATGGAATTGCTTCTGTAGAGGTGAATCAAGCTTTTGTTGATGGTAAAGGTGGCGATTTAACTGTTAAGTTGCAAATGGCTGCTATCGTGAATACATTAACATCTTTTGATAATATCAATGGAGTACTTTTTGTATGTGATGGCAAAAAGGTTCCTGTTGTAGGATCATTCGATACGAAGAGTCCTGTTAAACGAATGGATCAACTTATAAAAAAATAATGTAAAAATCGACCTCATCGGTATGATGAGGTCGATTTTTTTTGCATTCCTATATATGTTACAATACATATAGTGCATAAGATAAAAAGGTGATATTGTGGAACTTAAAACTCTTGGTGAATTTAATTTCATACATAGTATTGAATCGAATACAATATATGACGATAACACAGTGGTGCAAGGCATCGGCGATGATTGTGCTATTTATAAGGCGACGGAAGGGTATGACCAACTTGTAAGCACGGATACCATGGTGGAAGGTGTTCATTTTAGCTTTCAATACATGATGCCCTATGATGTGGGATATCGTTTGATGACGGCTAATTTGAGTGATATTGCTGCGATGGGTGGTATACCTCGTCAAGTTGTACTGTCTGTGGCTGTCCCAGGACATATAGATACGCGAATTTTAGATGAAATTTATAGAGGTATTAAGGATCAATGTCAGCGATATCATGTAAACCTTATTGGTGGTGATACGGTCAATACAGATGGCCCCATGGTGTGGACTATTACCATCATAGGTGAGGTACCTAAAGGTAAAGCGATATTAAGAAGTGGAGCTAAACCTGGGGACGTAGTAGGCGTTACTAATTATATTGGGTATGCTGCAACAGGGTTAGGCTCTTTATCGTATAATCTGGATGGCTATCTAATGACGAGAATTGGACACCAGCGACCAGACCCACAGATTGAATTAGGCCAAGAATTGCGATGCCTAGGCATTCATAGTATGAACGATATTAGTGATGGCCTTAGTAGTGAGTTGAATGAAATTGCAAAGGCATCACATGTTTCAATCATTATTGATGAATCACTTATACCGCTGCATGAAGAAACATATAAATTAGCAAACGCATTACATACTAATCCTGTTGATTATGCATTGTTGGGTGGCGAAGATTTTCAGCTCGTATTTACGGCGCCTAAGGAACTTTCACAGGCATTAGAACAGTTGGGACCTATCACATTAATAGGTGAGGTCATAGAGGGAAAAGCGATGGTACAATCGGTGACTAAGGATAAAGAGATACGATTATTAGAAGCTAAAGGATATAATCATTTTTATGAGTAAAAATAAAGTTATATTAGAAACGCATTCCGTACAGGATACGCAATGTTTTGGCGAACGCCTAGGGACGTGGATCAAAGAGTCTGGTAGTCCTCTATGCGTGGCCTTAATCGGTGATTTAGGGACTGGTAAGACTCATATGTCTCAGGGCATAGCAAAGGGACTTGGCGTGTCGGAGGATATTACAAGTCCTACATTTTCTCTTATGAATACATATATGACATTGGCCGGTGAAATATATCATTTTGATTTATATCGCATGGATGATGTAAGTGAATTAGAAAATATAGGATTTTATGAGTTTACAGAGGATCAAGTGGCCATCGTGGAGTGGGCGGATAAGTTTGAAGATGAAATGCCCGATGAAATATTATGGATTCATATTGATTCGATTGATACTCACTCTAGACGAATTACATTAGAGAGCGATGTACTTGACGCTGAAACATTGAATACTTTAGGAGGTACGTATGTGGTTGGGAATTGAAACGAGTTCTGTCGTTTCTAGTGT
>CAUTOY010000126.1:0-3392 GCA_963539855.1 uncultured Veillonella sp. | reverse complement strand
TATGGAATCGTATACTACTTTGGTATATAATTAAATAATATTATTGCAAAGGAGAAGCATTATGAAAGACGAGCGATTTATAGTCACGTATCGAATAGAAGCAAGTTCATATGAAGAAGCAAAAGCAATTGCTTGGGCCGTTCAAGTAGAACAAACCATAGAGTTTCCTTATGAGTTTGTCAATGATCCATATATTAAAGAAAATATCACTGGTCGGTTAGATAGTCTTGAACCTATGGAACAAGATTCTGCGTATGTAAATGTTGGTATCATGCCAAATACTGTAATCGATGCATCTCGTTATTATGTGGCTCGTATTTCATACCTCGTAGATACTACGGCTTTAGAAGCGACACAATTTTTAAATGTTGTCTTTGGCAATTCTTCGTTACAGCCGCATATTTGGGTGGTAGATATTGAGTTGTGTCCAAGGCTTTACGATGTGTTTAAGGGACCACGATTTGGTTTGCATGGTATTCGTCGATTAGTGGAAACGCCGACACGTCCAATGATCCAAGCTGTTATAAAGCCGATGGGAACACCGAATGAAGAATTGGCTCGCATGTGTGGTGCGTATACACGCGGTGGGGCAGATGTGATTAAGGATGACCACGGCATCTCCAATCAGTCTTTTTCTCAATATAAAGATCGAGTAAAACGATGTGCTGCTATAGTGCAGGAAATGAATGCTAAACATGGTGCACATACCTTATATGCAGCTAATGTGTCTGGCGATGGTACAGACGTAATTGAACGTGCTTATTTTGCTAAAGAGGCTGGTGCCACGGCTCTCATGGTGGCGTCAGGTCTTGTAGGTTTTGGGTGGCTCCATAAATTAGCTACTGATGAGAAATTACGATTGCCTATTATTCATCATCCAGCTTACTCCGGTGGTTTTATAAGCCCTGGTACATCTGGTGTGGCAGACTATTTACAACTAGGCTTGTTGCCTCGTATCTTTGGGGCCGATATGCCAATCTTTGTTTCTTACGGTGGACGTTTTACTTTTACAGAAGAACAATGTAAAAGAATCTCATCGTATATTAAACAGCCGATGGGTTTGATGAAAGCAGCATGTCCTGCACCGGGCGGTGGAGTTACAGATGCACGCCTTAATGAACTAGTAGATTTGTATGGGAACGATACAATGTTCCTTGTTGGCGGTGATATGTTCCGTCGAGGTCCAGACATCGAATTAAATATGGCATACTTTGTAGAGCGTTTAACTCGCTTAAGTGAAAGAAGATAATGATAGTTTGTATTTACATAGCTTAATTTAATAGTTAAAGTAAATGACTAAGTTATCAACTTTCACAGAAATAATAGGTTTATGATTAAGTATATGGAGTGTTTTGATGAGTGAATCCTCACCGTTAGAGGTCCATGTCATTGCTAGTGGTAGCAAGGGCAATTGTACAGTAATAAAAAAAGGGAACTCCGTCATATTGCACGATGTAGGCATTAGTTGTCGTCGCATCGTCAATGGATTGAAAGAATTACATATCGATATGGCACAGGTAGAGGGGATTTTTATCAGTCATGAACATAGCGACCATATTGCAGGGCTACAGCAACTGTTGAAACGTTTTGATATTCCTGTGTATACGAAACAAGGGACATGGCGTGAGATACAGGACAAGCTCATCGTGCCAAAGAATCAGTTGATAGAACTGACTAAGGGAAGTCTAACACTCGGTAATCTTGTGGTGGAACCTTTTAGTGTGAGCCATGATGCGGCTGATCCAATCGGTATTAATGTCTTTACAGGCAAAGATAAGGCTACTGTCGTTACCGATACAGGTGTGATTTCCGATAGTATCTTACACCGTATGGATGACACGACCTTGTTAGTGTTAGAAGCTAACTATGACCCACATATGTTGCGTTTTGGTCCATATCAACCGTTTTTGAAACAACGGGTGGCTAGTGATGAAGGTCATCTAAGTAATGAAATGGCCGCGCAAGCGTTGCTTATGATGAAACGACCTGACTTTATGCAAGTTATTTTGGCTCACCGGTCTGAAAATAATAATAACGCGGTCCTTGTAACACAAACGATTGGCAAAATGCTCGTTGATGGGGGTGTTCGCATTGGACAAGAAATGAAACTACAACATGGGCAACCTAATGAAATTGTGTCTATGAAATCTGTAAAGAGGTAAAATATGAGATTTTATGTAGTTTGTATTGGTAAGCTAAAAGATGCTTACTTACGTGATGGCGTTGCGGAGTTTGTAAAACGGATGCGATCATACGGGGGAATTGCGATAACAGAACTGAATGAAAGTAAAATTGGAGATAAACCAAGTGATGCAGATCGTAAGCAAGTAGTAGATGAAGAAGGGGAACGATTATTAAAAGCTGTTCCAAAGAATTCCTATACTGTTTTACTTGATGTGTACGGTAAAACGATGTCTTCCGAAGATCTAGCGAAAACCATAGCAAAGCTAGAGGTAGATGGGGTTAGCGATATGGCTTTTATTATTGGCGGAGCCTTTGGTGTTAGTCAAACTCTACGTGAGTCTGTAAATTATAAATTATCCTTTAGCCCCATGACCTTTACTCACCAAATGGTGCGATTACTATTGGTGGAACAAATATATCGGGCTTCAAAAATTAATCGGAATGAACCATATCATTGGTGAGTTCCATAGTTTATAAATTTTATTCTAGTCCTTTAAGTAGGTGTAGTTAATATAACTTATACCCTAGGAATATACTTATAAATAATTTATATAAGGCTTTTATAAAAAAAGGAGTTTTATTATACCGTGTCGAATAGTATAATAAACCCAGATGTATTTGTAAGGAGGAATTCGCTATGAAAATTCAAGAAGTAATGAATAAATACCCTGTTACTGTTGGTAAAGATGCACCAATTTCTGATGTAGCTGATTTATTAGTTAAATACAATTTAACTGCTATATCCGTAGTGGATGACAATAATAAATTGGTAGGCATTATTTCTGAAGGTGATTTGCTTTATAAAAAAGTGCGCCCTCATGTACCTCACTATGTAAATGTTTTAGGCGCTAGCATCTATTACAATGGCATTGGCGAATACAATGCAAAGTTCAAAAAATTGTTGGCATCTCATGTTCATGAGTTGATGACTGATGAAGTAATTACGACTACACCAGATAAAGATGTAGAAGAAATTGTATCTGTTATGTTAGACCAACATTTGAAAAATGTACCAGTGGTAGATAAGGATTACCATTTAATCGGTATCTTGTCTCGCCGCGACATCATCAAATTGATCGCTAAAGATAACTAATTGGCATAATTATGTAAAACGTATAAAGACCACCCGTTTTGGGGTGGTCTTTTAGTGTAAATTGAGAAGAATTGCATTGACCTTGCATTTATGTTATTATTAGGAGTGCATAATA
>CAUTOY010000125.1:0-3512 GCA_963539855.1 uncultured Veillonella sp. | reverse complement strand
ACAATGGTCCCATATTGAATCGTTCTATTTTGGCGGTCCATCAAAGGAACGGTGCCAGCGCTCTTGAACAGGCTATTTACAATAGGAAAACTATCCTTGCCGCTAACACGAATAATACCAACCCCGCCGATGCCGGGCGGCGTCGCAATGGCCGCTATTGTATCATCTATATACATAAAAATCTCCGTACTTCGAATATCTTTACTATTCTCTTCGCCTGTGAAAGTTAAACTAAACCAATCTTACCCATGCGAAGATTACCTTAAGTTAGCTTTCACCATAACTTATTAATTGCGATAACAATGGCGTTCCGATAATCACCACCGTACCTATATTAGAAATTAGAAAAGTGATGCCAGTATTCCGAAACCGACTTTACCTTCACTGTGGATTTCGTTTCACGAAATCTTACGTTCAGGACTAAGTGATGTGTGGGCCTCATACGTCGCAAAGCTCCTCTGCTGCCTCACACCCTACTTATGGCCCTGCAAAGGCCGCAGGCCGGAGTCAGACCCGGCCGGTGGAGGTTCTCGGAATACAGGCATTACTATCATTATTTTTTGTAAGAAATCACAATGTGACGGAATGGTTCATCACCAGCGGATTCTGTGACGATGTTTGTATCATCATGCAACGCCGTATGAATGATTTTACGTTCAAATGCATTCATAGGTTCTAAGGAAACCTTTTGACGGTTACGTTTTACCTTAGCTGCAAGGCGTTTTGCAAGATTGATCAACGTTTCTTCACGACGAGCGCGGTAATTTTCCACATCCACCACGATGTGACAATGGCCAGACACCTCTTTGTGAGCTACCAAATTCGTTAAGTATTGGATAGCATCAAGAGTTTGACCATGTTTACCAATCAAGATACCAAGGTCTTCACCATGTACTTGGAACGTGATTTTATCATTGGTAAACATCTTTTCAATCATCACGATAAGGCCCATTTGAGCAAACATCTTTTCAAGGAATTCCTTACCTTTTTCAGCGATGATTTGTTGTGTTTCTTTTGAAAGCTCTTGTTTAGCTTTCACAGATACTGGAGAATCATCAACAGATTCAGCCACATCGCGTTCATCAGTCGCAACAGGCACATCCGACACAGCATCAGAAGTCTCAGCGATGACTTCTTTTTCTTCTTCCGTAGCCGCAGGTGCTACCGTTGTATAAAACAAACGAACCACAGCTGGTTTACGGCCAATACCTAAAAAACCATTAGAAGGTTGTTCAATAACCTTTGTTTCTACCAATTCACGGCCATCTATAGAAAGTTCTGCAACCCCTTTAGCGATGGCATCTTCAATCGTTTTAGCAGATACATCGATAAATTCCATAGTGCCTCCTATTTATTAGCTTCTAAGCCTTTGTAAATAAAATGTTGTTGCACCAATTGGAACACATTGGATACAATCCAGTAAATAACAAGACCAGATGGGAAGTTCAAGGAAATGTAACCGATGAACAATGGCATAAAGATTTGCATAATCTTTTGTTGTTGTGCAGCGGCACCACTAGCACCCATACCAGTTTGTCGGGACATAATCCATGTGGACAAAGCACTCAATACTGGTAAGATGTAGTATGGATCTGCTTCGCCAAGGCTAGGAAGCCATAAGAAACGTTCGAATTCAGGATTGTAAGGATATCCTTGCAATGCGTAGAAAATAGCAATCAAGAACGGCATTTGCACCAATAAAGGCAAGCAACCAGCCAATGGGTTTACGCCCATTTCTTTGTACATAGCGCCCATCTCAGCTTGTAAACGTTGAGGGTCGTTTTTGTATTTTTCTTGAAGCTCTTTCATGCGAGGTTGTAACTCTTGCATTGCTTTCATAGATTTAATTTGTTTTACTGTCAACGGCGCTAAAATCGCTTTAATAATGACAGTAATGATGATGATAGCCACCCCATAGCTTGGGAAGCCGACCATGTCAGTGAAGTTGAAAGCATATGTCACAAGTGTGCGCATAAATTCAACTAGATAGTTAAAAATTTCCATTGTTTCTCCTTCGAGTGCAGGTCTAAATTGGGTTCCTTCTCGCATCCATATATCGTTATGGTATGGTCTAAATTTCATCCATACAGATGCTCAGGTATTTCCAAAACTGTGCTCGCTTAGGCGAATGTTAATTGTGAAAGACTCAACTAGTGTTAACTTTCATCAATATCCATCTACGGAACGGGATCGTACCCGCCCTTATGGAATGGATGACAACGCAAAATGCGTTTTAGCCCAAGCCAGCTACCTTTCAAAGGCCCATATTTTTCAATAGCCTGCAGAGTATATGCGGAACAAGTGGGATAATATCGGCAACATCCCGGTTTGAGAGGGGAAATGGCAATCTGATAGAAGCGAATAACGAGCCATAAAACAAAGGTTGCACCTCGTTTTATATAGTTTGATATAGTTATACATGTTTCTTTCATAGAATTCACCCTAATGTAGCTTAAAGGCTTAGTTTATATGCACATAAACCCGTAAGCCTCATAATACGCGAATAGGACCAAAGCATAGCGCTGTCCATGCTTGTGGTCCTATATAGGATTATACTAAGAGCTTGCTTTTACGCAATAAGTACAGTATTTCCTTTTCCGCTCGTTCATAGGTTGCGTCCTTCAGAGGGCCACGTCCAACGATAACAATATGATACCCTTCGCGAATTTGATGCTGATTGAGGCGATATACCTCTTTCATAAGGCGACGTGCACGATTGCGTTCAACCGCACAACCTACCTTTTTCCCCGTCACAAATCCGATGCGAGTCTTTTGCTTCGCTACAGGCATACGATATAACACGCACATGCGTCCTACCTCGTACTTACCATGCTTATACACAAGGCGATATTCATTATTGTTTATAATACGTCTCGTTTTATCTAAGCGGTAATCCATTGTATCGTCCGAGTCCTATAGAATAGAAAAACTTGGCAAGAGCGCCAAGTTTTCTGAAAGCTCTTGCTGAGCCATTATATTATGCAGATAAGCGTTTTCTGCCTTTAGCACGTCTTCTTTTTAATACGAGACGGCCACCAATAGTTTTCATGCGTTCACGGAAACCATGGGTACGTTTTCTCCAAAGAGTATTTGGTTGATATGTACGTTTCATTAGTAAAACACCTCCTCGTTTTATATTTGTTTTACTTATACCATAACAGGGTAATTATAGTGGGAAAACGCAAATCTGTCAATAAAAAACAGGGTTTTCTCTATATATTTATATAAAAAAGATATGGTGTTTTGATTAAAATCTATAAGTATAATTTGTTTGACAATAATATTACTACATTTAGGTAATGAGGAGAGCCTACTATTTTCTCGCTCCACCGGCCGGGTCTGACTCCGCCCTGCGGGCTCCGCAGGGCCAAAGTCGCTACGAAAATAGTAGGCTCCCCTCATTAAACTATATATATAAATTAGCCAAACAAATTATACCTCTCAAACCTTACCTAAACACCATATCTTTTTTTCTAATCCATATAGATCCACACCTGTTTTTTATTGAAACA
>CAUTOY010000124.1:0-3554 GCA_963539855.1 uncultured Veillonella sp. | reverse complement strand
ATAAGACGTGTAATATGAGGTTTTAAATTAACCTTTTCTATTTCTTGCTTTGTTTCATCCGCTTCAGTAGCACCAAAACCGATATTAGTGATGGCGTCGATAATTTGTTGTGGTTCTACGGTAGCGCCATCTTTAAACTCTACGCTCCCCTTACGGGTTAGTAGATTAACCTTTACAGAAGCTACGCCATCAACCTTAGACACAACGTTTTCAACCCGTTTTACACAGGCTGCACAATGCATGCCTGTAATGTCAAACTCTTGTTTTTTAGTACTCATATATAACTTCCTTCGATACAATTCAAATCATAGATTCATAAAATATGATAAACACAGTATATTTGTAACATTTATTACATGAATAAACACTCATATATATACTATTTATAATAACATAGATTCTCAATTCGTCAATATCCTACTAAAACTAGAGGGTTATTCCTTTTCTGTGAGGGAATTAATAATTGTGATTGTAGCACTATATAATGTTTAAATATATATCTTATTAAACATTACTGCTCATAACCTATACATTACCTTTATAAATAGCTTATAATAAAGTGATGATGATGAATAAATACTATAGTGATAGAAATTAGAATGGGGGTGAGGAAATGCCAGATACAACTAGCCCTACCGTGGAATTCATATCCATCGCCAAAGAATTCCGCCATGAATATGTAGTAGAGAAATCTAGATTTATTACTACCATATATCCATGTAGTACAGAAGAAGATGCGCAATCTTTTATCGCTCGTATCAATAAAGAGTTTTGGGATGCTCGACATAATTGTACGGCCTTCGCATTAGGACCAAAGCAAGAACAACAACGCTCGTCCGATAATGGTGAACCCTCGGGCACAGCTGGTAAGCCTATGCTAGAAGTCTTGAAAAAGACAGGTATTACAAATGTGGCCGTCGTGGTAACCCGCTACTTTGGTGGTATTAAACTAGGGGCTGGTGGACTAATCCGAGCATACTCCCACTCCGTCGCTGAAACATTGCGTCTTGCGCCTAAGGAATTGCATACCACAAGAACGCAATTACAAGCGATTATAGATTATACATTATATGGCACAGTAGAACGCTATCTACAAGATGCACAACTACATTTTGAAGCTGCCTTTGGAGAAAAAATAGATCTAACCATTTTGGTACCACCTACCGATATAGAACGCATACAAAAAGAGCTCCAAGACATGAGTCATGGAGCTGCTACTTGTAATGTATTAGATTCTATCGAAGTGGTATTACCACTAGATTAAGTGATCAATCAATTCGTACACTAACTAATTAGTTACCATTATGAACTAAACCAGTAATGCCTTGGTTCATTTCATGACGTTTTTCAGTTGTCAATGGATGTGGCCATACGCGTTCTAATTGTTTTTTACGACTTACTCCAGCATTATGTGCTGTCATTAATCTACGTGCTTCCCAATTACGAATTGCTTTACCTAATGTTCTTTTTACTACGCCCATAGTAGTACCCACTTTCCTAGTCACTATAACTATATCAAAAATATTAATGAGATTATTAAAACAAATTTCATGCGCTTTAATTCTCTTGATGTGTATAGTATATATGACATTTCTTAAAAGGTAAAATAACTATTCCTTTATTAGTTATAAATTGTATTTATCATGATTTGTGTATTAAAGGGGGATTTTATGGACACATCGTATTATCACAATTTTATAACCCTTGTTCAAACAGGAAACATGACACAAGCTGCTGAAATTCTCCACATTACACAACCGGCTTTGAGTAAGCAGTTAAAATATTTAGAGGCAGAATTTGGCGCTCAGCTCATCAATATAAAACGAGGCCAACGAGGGTCCAATTTACAACTTACCGATGCAGGTAAAATTTTTTATGAAAAAGCACAGCAATTATGTTCTATAGAAGAATCCACGTATAATGCGGTACAACAGCTAAACTCACGAATCGAAGGTACGCTGCGCATCGCTACCTCCGCATCCCGTTCCACCCCCATCGTGCAACAATATTTGCCAGCATTCTCCATGAAATATCCATCTGTACACTTTGAGATTTACGAAGGGCTCATGACCAATGTCGTAAAACAGCTCATCAGTGGCAGTGCAGAAATTGGAATTGCTAACATCCAAATGGTAGATACTGACAAATTTGACATTCTCTTAACCCAAGAGGAACATCTATATGCATTATTTAGACGCGATGTCTTTTGGACTGATCGCGAACACGATACTATCACCTGGGACGATATCAAACAATGCCCGCTCTCCTTATCTGGTGGATCCGTAAGAATGATTATGCAATCATCCTTAACAGATATGGAACATCTTAATGTAAGTGCTATTACGACCACTAAAACATCCGCTATCGAATGGGCTTCTTCTGGTCGAACCGTTGCACTCGTGCCGATGGATGCCAAAGAAATGGTCAATCATCGTAAAATGTCGCGGGTTAAACTACCTGAGTTCTCTGGGGATTACAAGAAGGCCTTCATTACATTAAAAGGACATGCTCTATCCCCTGTAGCTCAACAATTTATAGATTTCTATAAGGCCTACGTATAATACATTTACCAATCTTTGGGACTGATATAACAACACATTTTATCCTATCCCCCACATAATTGCATATACACGAAAAAGCAGGAACTAGGCATTGCCAATTCCTGCTTTTTTATTCCTATTCAATTATTATTGATGAACTGCACCAACAATATCAGTAATGCTATTAAGATTGTATTTTTCTACATATTCACCCATTTCACGAGCAATACGAGAAATAGCTGTTGGGTCTACCATCGTAGCTGTACCAACTTGAACGGCTTGTGCACCAGCCATCATAAATTCGATAGCATCCGTGCCATTCATGATACCACCAAGACCAATAATAGGAATATTTACCCCTTTATACACTTGATGCACCATGCGAAGAGCAACAGGCTTTACAGCTGGGCCAGACAGACCACCGTATATATTCCCCAATACAGGTTTACGACGATGGATATCAATAGCCATACCTAACAATGTATTGATGAGGCTGACCCCATTACCACCACCGGCCTCTACAGCCTTTGCAATTTCCACAATATCTGTTACATTAGGTGACAACTTTACGATAACGGGCTTATCCGTTACTTTACGAACCGCTTTAGTTACCGCTTCAACTACCTTTGAATCCACACCAAAGGCCATACCTTCACAAGCTACATTTGGACAAGATACATTGACCTCAAGCCCTGCAATGCCATCTACAGATAACGTTTCAGCCATCCACGCAAATTCATCTACCGTACCAGCAGACATATTCGCAAGTAATGGTACGTCGTATTTCTTAAGGTCCGGCAAAATATGTGTCACAAAATGTTCTGCCCCAGGGTTTTCAAGGCCGATACAGTTTAGTACACCAGATGGTGTTTCTGCAATGCGAGGGCCTGGATTGCCGTGGCGACCTTTCGGTGTTAATCCTTTTACAGAAATAGCACCTACCTCATTGCTAAGGTCTAAATAACCAGCATATTCTGGGCCATTACCAAAGGTACCAGATGCAGCGATAATAGG
>CAUTOY010000123.1:0-3560 GCA_963539855.1 uncultured Veillonella sp. | reverse complement strand
TACAGTACAAGGAAAAAGGGCTATTATCTCGTACAGTCAATACGATTCGTAAAGATAATGAACATACGGGAGTGACAGCATCCACTATTGGTGGCAATACAATTCAAGTAGGAGCTAACCATGATTTAAATGTCACTGGTTCTAATGTGTTAGGTACCGGTGATGTAGCTATTAGTGCTGGTAATACGATTCGTACAAATTCTGTAGAAGATAGCAGTCGCAATGATACATATCAACATAGCAAGAAAAAAGGTCTTATGGGAGCTGGCTTAGGATTTACTATTGGTAGTAAACAGGTTAAAGATACAGAGGCAGATTCTTATACAACAAATGTTAATACATTAATTGGTTCTGTTGATGGTACTATTGCTATTAATGCTAATAATGATGCTCATATTACAAGTACGGATATTGTTGGTAAACATGGTATAACGGTAAGTGCAGCAGATATTACGCTTGATGGTAATCATGATGTAGCTATGTCAAAGCAAGTACATGAAGAAAAACGGTCTGGCTTGACTGTAAGCTTAGGTGGTTCCATTGCATCTGCATTAAATACCGCACATGGTTTACAACGCAAAGCAAGCAGTCGAAATGATAAACGATTAGCAACTCTTGAAAATATAGAAGCGGGTAAAGAACTCAAAAAAGGTTATAAGCAGATTAAAGAGTATCAAGAATTTACACCTGAATTTGTAAAACGAAGAGCGGAAAGCTTAATTGACTCAAGCAAAATTAAGAAAGGTTATGTTGCTGAAATTGATAAAGAATTAAAAAATCCAAACTTGTCTGATAAAGACATACGCAGATTAGAAAAAGATAGAAATCGTTTGGAACAGGAAGCCAATCAAGAGCATGCTGAAGGTACGAACGATTTACAAGATATTAATTCGAAAGATCAAAAACAATATCATGCTAAGAAGCGAGCTAAAAAAGATGGATTAGCGAATATTCATGTAAGTATAGGTTCTAGTAAAAGTCGTAGTGAAACAACTCTTAACAGTCGTAACTATGCCGGTGGGCAACTAGTATCTGATGAGGGTATTACGTTGGTAGCTAAACCTAATATGCAAGATAAAGGTAATATTGTTGCTGTAGGTGAAACTATTCGTGGCAAGTCTGTAGCATTAGAGGCTAGTAAAGATATTTCCTTATTAGCAGCTACGAATACATCTGAGAAACGGGTTGCCTATGATAGTAAAGGATGGTCAATAGGTGCTAATCTTAGTGTTAATGGTGGAGGATTACTTGGGTTAGATGCGAATTATAACCAAGGTATGGAACGTGGTAATACATTTAAAACAACACATACTGGCACAGTAATACAAGCTGATCAGGTAAATTTACATTCTGGTAAGGATACTACTATTGCTGGCTCTAAAGTTTATGGTGATTCAGTTACTGCTGAGGTTGGTGGTAACTTAATGATAAAAAGTTTACAAGATACAGAAATATATCGTGGAAAATCTAAGAATGCCGGTTTTAGTGTCTCCACAAATGGGCTACAATTGGGTAGTGTATCTGCTGAATATACAAATGGAACTATGAAAAGTGATTATGCTAGTGTTACAGAACCGGCTGGCATATATGCTGGAACAGGTGGCTTTGCAATTCGAACTAAAGGCAATACAACGTTAGAAGGAGCCGTTATTGGAAGCAAGGCAACAGCAGATAAAAATTCATTAGTGACAGATTCTTTAACGCTTAAAGATATTAAGAATAAAGCTGAATATACATCTAGCAATACAGGTTTAAGTTATACCTCTGTATCTGGGTTTAAAAATTTAAGTCAAGCTGGTAAGGATGCTGTATATAATTCATTGGGGTTATTACCTAAATTGTTACCAGATTCTAGTAAATCTTCTGAAAGTACTACAAAGTCTGCTATTGCGAATGGTATAATAAAGACACAGTCTTCCAATATTGATATTGAGAAAATCTCACGGGATACGGAATCTAGTCTAAATAAACTAGCTACGATTTTTGATAAGAAAAAAGTAGAAGAACGTCAAGAATTGGCTCGGCTATTTGCAAAAGATGCATTTGAACAACTTCACTACTGGCAGCCTAAAACTAAAGAAGAGAAAATTGCAAAAGCATTGGCTCATGCTGTAGTAGCAGAATCTTCTGCTCGCATTGCAGGGAATCCCGCTGGAAGTGGATTTTATGCAGGTCTTAGCAATGAGGCTTTGATTGGTGAAATTCAGAAAATATCTAAGACAAATCCTGCTGTAGCACAATGGTTGAGTGCGGCTCTTGGTGCTGTTGTTAATGGCGCTTTAGGTAAGCCTGTGGTTACTGGAGCGACTGAGGCGCAATATGGAACAAAGTGGAATTTAAATTTAACTGAACATGCAAAAAAAGTGCGAATGAATGAGTATAATAGTTTTAAGAAAACTTTTAATGATGAGTATTTGAAGCAGCTTAGAGAGGGAAATCCATACACACAAGAACAAGTTGATAAGGCATATAATGATTTATTATATGCATATAACAATGCAGAAGCTTTTGGTATTACACCAGCTGCTAGAGATTTGTTAGGCTTTTTCCTAGATGAAAATCCAAATGCTCACGGAATTATAGCTGTTGATAAGACTGAAGATGGCTATTCTATTTTTACATTTGGGCCTGATTCACTACTCAATAAAACATTTAGATCACCATATTATTACTTTATGAATTTAGATATTGTTTCGGATGCGGTTAATAAGGTAGGGACGGCAGATGTATCTATGCCTACCTATACAACCTCCCACAATTTTTATGCATATGGAGCAGATCCTGCATTAGCTTTAGGTCGAGCAAGCACAATAACAACTTTTGATAAGAATAAACCTTATGATAGACCTATTGTTACGATTATAGATAATTGGAATCATGATAAGATGCTGGCAGAATTAGTGCATTATCCAAGAATATATGAGGCTGCATACATATTACAGCAATCTGGATTTAGGAGGACGTTTGCATTTAAAACAACATATGAGGTTAGTACAGATTAATACATAAAAGTAAAGAGGAAAATTGCATATGAAGAAATATATTATTTTTCTAATTTTAGGTGGATTAATTTTTTCACAATATATATTAAAATATATACATTACGATTATAACCAATACTTTTGCTTTGGCCGTTACAAACTACATGCAGAATCAACATTTGAAGATACTTGGAGAGATAATGGTATTGAGCGAGCTATTTATAAGTGTGTAATTAAGGATGATAAACTTTATATGCATGGAAAATCTGGTGTAACCATATTTACTCTAAATACTATTAATCCTAAGATTGTTAAAGTCCCTAGTATGGAATATTATGATAATTTAAGCAAAAAAGAGGTATCTAGTATTTATGATAGGTCGTTAGAACGCTTAAAGAGTGATTATGGAGATAATTTTATCGTAATTGATAATCTAGAAAACTTAAATCAAGAAGATATAGATGTTGTTAAGAATTTAATCAAATAATAGTTGATTAAATTAGTATCAATAATATTATATGCGCATTTGGTAGTGTCAATAATTTTGTGTAAACGTCTTTTTATTCTCAATTACCAAAC
>CAUTOY010000122.1:0-3582 GCA_963539855.1 uncultured Veillonella sp. | reverse complement strand
CCCTTCTGCTAGTGCCAATGGCAAGAAGCCTGCACAGGTAATGAGCGTACCAGATAGCATAGGAAACGCTGTCGATTGGTAAGCATAGGTAGCTGCTTTAAAGTGTCCCCAACCTTCTTCGAGCTTAACGCTCATCATTTCTACAACGATGATGGCGTCGTCTACAAGAAGTCCCAGTGCCAAGATGAGGGCACCTAGGCTAACCTTGTGTAAATAAATGCCGCTTTCATACATCAAAATGAACGTTGTAGACACAACGACTGGAATGGTAAGGGCTACGACCACACCTGTTCGCAAGCCAAGGGATGCAAAGCTTACGAGCAATACGATGGCGATGGCTTCAAATAAGGATTGAGAGAAATCGCCAATGGATTCTTTAACAATATGAGGCTGGTTCGATACTTGACTAAGTTCGAGGCCGGCAGGAATGGTTTTCTTTAATTCTGCCAGTTTTTTATCGATAGCTTCACCGAATTCAATATTATTGCCCCCTGCATCCATAGAGATGGCAATGCCTATAGCTGGCTTGCCTTCAAAGTAGAACTGAGGATCCTTAGGGTCCTGGTAGGTCATAGTTACATCAGCCATGTCGCCGAGGCGCAATGTTTGATTGTTGATGCGAATTGGCATATCTTGTACAGCTTGCGGACTATCGAATAGACCGTTGACGCGGAGATATACATTATTTGTATCCGTCGTAATCATACCAGCTGGAACCATCATACTTTGCTGTTTAATAGCCGTTAATAGCTCTTGTGTACTAATTTTATAGGATGATAGTTTATCCTTATTAATCGTTATATTAAGGGTTTGTTGCTGAACCCCAATGAGGCTGATTTTTTTTACATTTGGCACAGATAAAAGCTGACGTTTTATGTCTTCTGCTTGTTGTCTCTTTTCTTCGTACGAGAATTCATCGCCACTAATGGCGTAGATAATGCCGTATACATCGTCAAATCTGTCGTTGATGGTAGGGCCTTGAACACCTTGCGGCAGTGATTTCCATTCATCGTTGATCATGTTCCGCGCTTCTTCCCAAGCGGGACGGATTTTGTCAGCTGGTAGATTTTCTTTCAGATTAATATAAATGACTGATTTGCTGCCATCTGTAAAAGATTTCGTATAATCTACACCTGGAAGGTCGCGCAGTTTTTCTTCTAGTTTGTCCGTTACCTGATCCGACATTTCTTGAGGGGAAGCCCCTGGCCAAGCAACGCCGACCACCATGGTGCGCATCGTAAAGTCTGGGTCCTCCATACGTCCCATTTGGTTGTATGAGAAGATACCAAAGGTGAGGAGCACAGCCATGAAGTAGTAGATAATGGACTTATGTTTAAGGGCCCATTCGGCTAAGTTAAATTGTTTCATTGACTAACCGCCGTCCCTTCTTGTAACTGTTGGGTACCTGCGGTGATGACAATGTCGCCTTTAGTCAAACCAGATGTGACGATCACTGAGTTTTGACCAAAATCGCCTGTTTTGATAGGCACGAGATGAGCCTTCTTATCGCGGATGATATAGACTGCATTGTTGCCGCTCGAGTCTTTCACAAGAGCCGTCAAAGGAATCGTAATATGGCTAGTATCCGTTGTGGCTAGGTTAACATTTACGGTCATGCCCAGTTGTACTTCGCGAGGTGGATTTTGTAAGGCAATTTTTACGGTATACGTTCTCGCCACAGGATCTGGAACTGGTGAAATTTCACGAACCACACCTTGGACCGTCACATTTGGCAAGGCCCAGAAAGTAACGTTAGCAGGGCTTCCTACGTGAATTTTACTCAATTCTTGTTCTGGTAAAGCGATAACTGCTTCTGGATCATGACCAGCCGCTAAGGTGCCGACGTTTTGACCTGCTGCTACCACTTGGCCTGATTCAAGATTGAGAGCCGTAATAATGCCCGTATCTGGGGCTGTTAAAGTGGTATAACTACTTTGATTGCTACTCAAATTGAGGCCTGCCTGTGCCTGTTGTAGTTGTGCAGAGGCCACATTCAATTGGTTTTCCGCTTGGTCTAGCTGCAATCTGCTGATCGCTTGTTGCGCATAGAGTTCGCGGTATCGTTTGGCATTCGTTTCTGCTAATTCGAAAGCTGATTGAGCCGCTTTTACGTCCCCTTCAGACTTTTGCACTTGTGCCGCTGTATCAGAACTATTGATTTGAGCAATCACTTGTCCTGCTTGAACGGAATCTCCTACATTGACGAATTTGTTGAGCACGCGCCCTCCAATTTGAAAGGCTAAGTTTGTTTCTGTTTTATTATGGATGGTGCCTGCATAGCCAGCGCCGGTAGTGCCAGACTCTTCACCGATGGTGATGGTTCGTACCTTGAGGCTTGTATCCTCAGGTGGCTTTTCTGATCCACAACCACTTATAACGGCAGTCCCTATTAATAGGGCTCCTATGGTTACTATGACTCGTTGATTCATAGAATCTCTCCTTTTAATACCACACATAAGCCCTATGAAAGCTGCAACATATTCGTTACAAGTAAACATCATAGGACTTGTATTATTAGCATATTTTTATATACGTACACACGATAAGGAAATAAAAAATATTCTGATTATATATTTTATACAATTTAATAATACTATATTTAAATAGAAAGAGCTAGCATTTATGTCCGAAATAAAAGAATTATATACTTTATTTACATAATTGATGGTATTTAGTTAAAAGTCTATATATGAACTAGGTTATGAACTTAAATGTTCATATAAAAAGTGAGTCCTCCTTAGAGAACTCACTCTTGTTATACATGTGTATCTTAATTTTTTTCTTCTTCTTGTTCTACTATAGGTTTTTCATAGGTAACAAGGATTTTATCGATACGGGTATTATCCATGTCGATGACTTCAAAGGTATAGCCATTCCATTTTGCCTTGTCTAGTTCTTTTGGAATACGACCAAAGAGGAGATTCAAAAGGCCACCCATTGTTTTATACAAGTCATCTTCTTCACCTGGCAATTCTTCATCGATGTGGAAGAATTCTTTAAATTCATCTATGTCGAGGAGGCCGTCTACGAGCCATGCACCATCGCGTTCGATGATTTTATCTTCTTCTTCTTTGATTTCTTCTTCACCAGAAGGCATAAGACCTACGATTTCTTCCATGATGTCATGCAAGGTTACGAGACCTGTGAAACCGCCATACTCATCGAGGATAATGGACTCGTGAACACCTTCGGTACGAAGTACGTTCAATAACTTCATGAGTGGAATGGATTCTGGCACTAGGACAGGTTCCTTGAGACAAGACTTGATAATATCTTGAATGGAACTTTCACTAGGACGAGACATAATTTGAACTAATACATCAGATACGGTAACGAGACCATTGAGTTCGTCCAAGGAATCGGTACCGACAGGAATGCGATAATGGTTGGAATTTTTGAGGACATCCATGATTTCGTCTTCAGTGCTGTTAAGATCAATCCATTTGAGTTGCGTACGGGGCGTCATTACGTCGCCAGCGTTCATATCTGCAAGGTGGAAGATATTTTCTACGAGAATTGGTTCCTCTTCTTCGTAAGCACCCATGGCAACGCCTTCGGTAAGCATCTTGTTGATTTCAGACT
>CAUTOY010000121.1:0-3588 GCA_963539855.1 uncultured Veillonella sp. | reverse complement strand
AAGTTTGTATTGCTGTTAGGCAATTGAGAAGGGTCTAACTCAATATCAAAATCGCCTACGGATACAAATGTTTCACCAGATTTACCTAATGCGTCTGGAACGATGGAGAAGGTATTGGAAATACCGTCAGAGCAATCGCGCCATGGCATTTTTGCAACGGAAGACAACGAAGCTACAGCACCGTGAGAGTCACGACCATGCATAGGGTTAGCACCAGGAGCGAATGCTTGACCAGCCTTACGGCCGTCTGGTGTGGAACCTGTGGCAGTACCATATACTACGTTAGAAGTAATTGTTAACAAGCTCATAGTAGGAACGGATTGACGGTATGTAGGATGTTTACGAATTTTGTTCATAAATGTGGAAACAACTTTTGCTGCCAAGCTATCTACACGATCGTCATCGTTACCATATTTAGGGAAGTCCCCTTCGATTTCGAAATCAACAGCGATGCCGTTTTCGTCACGAATAGGTTTTACCTTAGCATATTTAATAGCGGACAAGGAGTCAGCTACTACGGATAAACCAGCGATACCAGTTGCAAACCAACGAGTTACCTTGCGGTCATGCAATGCCATTTCTAGTTTTTCATAAGCATATTTATCATGCATGTAGTGAATGATGTTCAATGCGTTTACATATACGCCTGCCAACCATTCCATCATGTCGTCGAATTTTTCCCATACTTCGTCAAAGTCTAAGTATTCGGATGTAATAGGGCGGTATTTAGGACCGATTTGTTTCTTAAGTTTTTCATCAACGCCGCCATTGATTGCGTAAAGCAAGCATTTAGCTAGGTTAGAACGAGCGCCGAAGAATTGCATTTCTTTACCAATACGCATTGGGGATACGCAACATGCGATTGCGTAGTCATCACCAGAGTTAGGACGCATCAATTCGTCATTCTCGTATTGAATGGAAGATGTTTCAATGGATAATTTTGCACAGAAACGGCGGAAGCCGATAGGCATGCGAGGGGACCATAATACAGTGAGGTTTGGTTCTGGAGCAGGACCAAGGTTAGTCAATGTATGTAGGTAACGGAAGGACATTTTGGAAACTAATGTACGGCCGTCAGTCCCCATACCACCGATGGATTCAGTAGTCCAAACAGGGTCGCCTGTGAACAAGTTGTTGTATTCGTGGATACGTGCAAAGCGAACCATACGTAATTTCATGATGAAATGATCTACGAATTCTTGGATTTGTTCTTCTGTGTATGTGCCATTGCGAAGATCGCGTTCAGCGTAGATATCGAGGAATGTAGAGTTACGGCCGATGGACATAGCGGCACCATTTTGTTCCTTGATGGCACCAAGGTAGCCAAAGTAAATCCATTGCATAGCTTCGCG
Source organism: uncultured Veillonella sp. (assembly GCA_963539855.1). Classification (GTDB taxonomy): domain Bacteria; phylum Bacillota; class Negativicutes; order Veillonellales; family Veillonellaceae; genus Veillonella. Next base: position 2,236 of record CAUTOY010000121.1, on the reverse strand, counting down.
AACGTCTTTAGCTGGTTCGGAAATATCGTAACCATAGGACGCAGCCATTTCTTTCAATTCTTTCAAGGAACGGATTTGTTCTTTGATTTCTTCGCGGTCTCGGATTACGTCCTCAAGCATATCACCCATAGTGATATTGAATTCTTGGTTTTTCTCTTCGATTAGATAGTCGATACCATATAATGCGATACGACGATAGTCACCGATGATACGGCCACGGCTGTATGCATCTGGCAAACCTGTTACGATGTGTGCTGTACGAGCGGCACGCATTTCTGGAGTGTAAACATCGAATACGCCGTCGTTGTGAGTTTTGCGATGCTTTTTGAAGAAGTCCTCTGTTTTAGGGTCCATTTTGAAACCGTATTCTTCAATAGCAGATTTTGCTGTACGAAGGCCGCCATAAGGGAACATAGCGCGTTTTAGAGGCTTATCAGTTTGTAAGCCCACGATTGTTTCAAGGTCTTTGTCGATATATCCTGGCGCATGCGCAGTGATGTGTGTAGCCACGGAAGTATCGGCATCAAGCATGCCACCTTTTTCGCGTTCTTCTTCGTATAGTTTCATTACCTTGTCCCACAATTTTGTAGTACGTTCTGTAGGACCAACTAGGAAGGAGTCGTCCCCTTCATAGGGAACATAGTTTCTTTGAATAAAGTCGCGTACGTCAATCGCTTTATCCCACACACCTGTGTTAAAATCTTTCCATGCAGTATGTTGCATTTTGCACCTCCATAAATGGATATAACTATAGATTTTGATATATCTAGTGTACAATGTTTATCTAAAACTCACAATACATAAATGATATGAATTTTCAATACATGCTATGCAAATTTAGTAAGAATAGATGTTATTTGTAATGAGTATGTATAAAATTATTATTTATAAAAATAGTATTTAAGGCATTATATAGGTGATTATTTTATTTATATACTTAAATGACTTAGTTTGTTTGTTATTTTTAAATAATGAAAATTTATATCAATAAATGAAATATTTTCGATTTACTGTATTATGAGTGCTTGTAAATGTAGCGTGTTATTATGATAATATTTAAATAGTATTGATTTAGGCATTACGAAGAAAGGTGGATGCTAATGACAAATCGAATGAAAGCTATTTTGGGTGCATCTGCCACGATTGCCGTATGGGCTACAGCATTTCCGTTTGGCAAACTTGCATTGCAATCAGTGGATGCATTGACACTCTCTGTAGCAAGAGTTGTAGGTGGCGCTATACTCATGCTCATTATTGGTGTATTCAAAGGATTACACATCCCTACATCTTGGCGTGAGTGGGGCATATATATTTTGTTAGGTGCTACAGGGAACTTCGTTTATCAAGTTGTTTTTAATGAAGGGCTTCGCACAATCCCAGCGGCTACGTCAAGTATTATTATGGCGTTAACGCCCATGACGACAGCACTTTTAGCGTTAGTGGTGTATAAAGATAGAATACGTCCTGCCGGATGGATCTTTACCATCACTGCATTTATAGGTGTAGCCATAATTATTCTTTGGAATTCTACCCTTACAATTCCTCTGGGTGCATTGTGGACTTTATTAGGTATGATATTGTTTGCGATGTATAACATCCTCAATCGAGGCCTTAGTTTGAAAGGTTATAACTCCATTACTATAGCTATGTGGTCAATGTTTACAGGTGCCATTATGGCACTGCCTTTTGCAGATCATGCCATTGAAATGATTGTACAGGCACCTCTTAGTGCACAAATCGCCATGGTGTATCTGGCTTTCTTTTCCAGTGCCTTAGGCTTTGTTTTCTGGAGTTTTGCTTTGGAACATGCGGAAAAGGTTTCCGATGTAACCAACTTTATGTATATTTCGCCAATCGTGGCAGCTATAGTGGCAGCCTTTTTGTTAGGTGAAATACCAAACATGGGACTTTATATTGGGGCGCCAATCATATTAGGATCATTGTTCTTATTTAATCGATATAGATAAGTTAAATTTCTTAGTGGCTGAATCTATATAAACAAAGAACCTCAACCTTTTAATGGGCGAGGTTCTTTTTTGTTTGACAGTCCTTATAAATTGTAGTAATCTAGGTATATCATTAAAACATACCTTTGAGATATGTTTTAAAATGAGATTAATTCCTATAGATTTAAAAGGAAAGAGGTGGTACAGTGATTGCTATACGAAACGTAACCAAAGAATTTGACGTTAATAAGCAAAAGGTTACTGCATTATCTGATGTAAACTTTACCATA
>CAUTOY010000120.1:0-3617 GCA_963539855.1 uncultured Veillonella sp. | reverse complement strand
GGATAGCGCACGCGATGGATACTGCAATGGCGATGAGTAAAATCTCTGTATGTACGGTCATGGCGCACCTCTTTTCCGGAATTGCCACAAAATGCCTCTATTAGGGGCAAAGATGAGGCTGAACAGTACGATAATCGACAGAATGACGATGATCGCAGGCCCTGTAGGCAGTTTTTGTACTGTTGTACTCCAAATGGTACCGCCTATAGCGGATACCATGCCGAAACATCCTGCTAGTATACACATGGTACCTAGCTTGTTTGTCCATTGACGTGCCCCTACGGCCGGTGCAATGAGTAGAGAACTAATCAAGATGGCACCTACTGATTGAATGCCGATGATGATGGTCATGATCAGTAGGGAACGATATAGAATGAGTGTAAAGGTGACAGGAATTTGCAATGTTTTAGCGTATTCTACGTCAAAGGAAATGAGCTTTAACTCCTTCCAAAATAGGGCTGTTAAAACGATGATGATAAGCGCTGCTGCCGATGTAATATATACATCGCGAGCTAATATGGTGGCGGCCTGTCCAAATATAAATTTTGAAAGTCCCGCCTGACCTGCATTGTTTAGACTTTGAAGGTATGTGAGTAACACCATACCAAGGCCAAAGAAAGCAGATAGTATAGTAGCTAAAGCGCCATCGAATTTGATTTTACTGTTTTCTACGGTGATGGTAATGAGCCACGCCGCAGTGATAGAGGAGAGGGCAGCACCTATAATCAGTACTTCAATGTCTTTTATGCCGGTTAGCAAGAACGCGATGACCACACCCGGCAGTGCCGCGTGGGAGAGGCCATCACCAATGAGGCTTTCCTTGCGTAGTACTGCAAAGGTGCCTGCGATGCCACTGGCAAGGCCTAAGAGAGCTGTGCCGAGCAATACCATCTGCGTCGTGTAGGATTGGAGTATGGTCATACAATCCTCCCCTTGCCGTAGGTGCGCTCAATGGCTTCGTCTGTAAAGGTATCTACAACAGGGCCATAGGCAACAGTTTGCTTATTGACCATCGTTACCCAGTCGAAATATTGAGGCACCGTATTTAAATCGTGGTGTACGACGATAACCGTTTTGCCGCGGGCTTTCATTTCTTGTAAAAGAGAGATTATGGCGTGCTCCGTCGTTTTATCGACGCCCTTGAAGGGCTCGTCCATGAGGTAAATATCTGCCTCTTGTACGAGGGCTCTTGCGAGGAATACACGCTGTTGTTGGCCCCCTGAAAGTTGACGGATTTGCCTGTTTACATAGTCGGTCATACCCATTTTTTCAATCATGGAGAGGGCTAGTTCCTTATCCTTTTTACTTGGTCGTTTGAACCAACCTAGATGACCATAGCGGCCCATCAGTACAACGTCTAATACGGTAGTAGGAAAGTCCCAGTCTACGCTACCACTTTGAGGAACATAGGCGATTTTCTTGAAATCTTTTTTGTCCATCGCTAAGTGGTGGTCGATATAAAACTTAACACTACCTGAGATAACTGTTAGTAAGCCGAGCATGGCCTTTAGTAATGTGGATTTACCAGCTCCATTAGGACCAACGATGGCCGCTAAGGAACCGATGGGTACCTTCATGTCTACGTCCCATAATACGGGTTTTGTCGTATAGGCTACGGTCATATCTTCAACTTCAACGGCCCATTCCATAGAGACCTCCTTGTATTAATGAGTGCTACTAGCCTTATATATTATTTAAGTGCTTTAGCGATGGTATCGATATTAGCTTTTACCATGCCGATATATGTGCCGCCTTCAGTGCCTTCAGAGCCGAGGGAGTCGGAGTATAATTCGCCACCGATAGTAACGTTCCAACCTTTAGCTTTAGTGGCCTCTTGAACGGCTTCGATTGTTTTATGTGGTACAGAAGATTCTACGAAGATGGCTTTGATCTTGTGGTCTACGATGAATTGAACGAGGTTGTTCATGTCTTGTGTGCCCGCTTCTGTAGCGGTACTAACACCTTGTAAACCTTTTACTTCAAAGCCGTACGCACGAGCAAAGTATTGGAAGGCATCGTGTGCTGTTACGAGAACGCGAGATTCTTTAGGAATTGATTCAGCTTGTGTTTTGATGTATGCATCTGTTTCATCTAATTTAGTGAGGTATGCATCATACCGTTTTTTGAAATCCTCTTTATGAGCTGGATCTGCTTTAGCAAGACCTTCGTAAACGGCTTTGGCAGCAAGCTTCCAATTTGCTACATCGAACCAAATGTGAGGATCTTTTGTTTTTACGCCATTTTCTTCGTCAAAGTCGAGTAGAGTAGCTGGATCAATAGCATCAGATACGCGAATGGTAGCTTTATTTTGTTTTGTTAAATTGTCGAAAATGGAACCCATTTTACCTTCTAAGTGAATGCCGTTGTACACTACAACATCTGCCTTAGACATGGCTGTTACATCGCCGGCGCTCGCTTGATAGAGGTGAGGGTCTACGCCAGGACCCATGAGTCCTTGTACAGACACATGATCACCGCCGATTTCTTTTACTAAATCCGTTAACATTGTCGTTGTGGCAACGACATTTAATTTCTTCTGACTATCTGCAGTGGCGTCTTTACCGCAGCCCGCAAGGGTTAATAACATAAGTACTAATGATACGACGACTAATACGACTCGATTGAATTTCATAATAAACCTCCTTTTTATAGTTAGTGAATTTAAAAACTGTAGTTATCTTGTTAATACAAACATGATGTAATGATAATGTAGAAAAACTAATATAAATAATTAACAGATACAATGCTTTGAAAAGGTGGTATACTACCTTGATTTATGCGGAAAAATAGCCGCTACTAACGTAGCGGCTATTGGCAGTTATACGTTCTTCTGCTAGGGTCACGATCCATTAGTGGATGAGAGATTGTAGATGGTTTGGCCCAATGAGGGCAATGATACCAAGTACCATCATGACCTTCATTTGAATACGCTTTCTACGTCTCATGATGAACCTCCTTTGTGTAATTTTCTGTCATATCAACCTGATATGTAAGTCCGAACAGTTATCTTGGAATCAATATAACATAAATGAGAAAAATTATCAATAAAAGAATTTGGTATAAAAAATAAATCTCAATAATGATATCTTGGTAGTTTTAAAAATATATTTTGGTAGTGTCAATAATTTTGTGTAAACGTCTTTTTATTCTCAATTACCAAACATATTTTGTAACTCGCTAAATGCTGCACCAAATCCACGATGTATTTTACCAAAGAATTTAGCATTATACTCACTAGCAAATGTGCATACAAAAGTATCTAATGACTCGATTGATGGAAACTGCTCTTTATGGCTGATTCGTCTTTTTAGGTGTTTATTCCAGCCTTCAATTAGATTATTAGAATAGATTGACAGCCTAATCATACGAGTTATATGTACCCAACAACGTTGGAATCGTGCTCTTGGATATATTTCCTGACAAGCTTGCTGCAATCCTTGAAAACCATCACCGACAATGAAACGCATCCACTTCTTCTGCAACGACTTGAGTCATATTAGAAATAGTTTGTGGCGAATAATAGCAACCATACATTTTCTCAATAATATCGGCTATTTCACGTGTGGTAATACCTTTTTGATATAACTGTATAATCATTTCTTCGAGATTACCAAAGT
>CAUTOY010000119.1:0-3621 GCA_963539855.1 uncultured Veillonella sp. | reverse complement strand
TAGATACCAAGTTTTCTTCATGACTTCCCCTCTTTCTACCTCATAACAAGGGGCGCTTTTGACACATGCCTTTTCCGCACTTTTCTAAAACCTAGATGAAATAAGGTTTCAGAACACCTCGTTCTAAAAAATTATATAACCTACTATACCAATATGTTTTTAATATGTCAACAATACATATAATTATAATAGGTCTTATTTCTTAAAAAAGTTATACATAGTAATTTGGACATACTATATACATTAATCATCTTGATCATATACGCAAAAGAGCACCAACCGCATTAAGCGGTTGATGCTACTTTCACAAACACTATTAACTATATATTATTCTTCAATATAAGCTTGTCGTTTATTCAAAATATAAATCTCAGAGCTACCAGCCTCACTATATTCACCAATATAAGGAGCAATACTAGACTGTTTAAAATGACTAATCTCTCCTTTTGGAACAATAACCATGATTTGCTTACCTTCAGCCAGCCGCTTAAGAAACTCATCTTCAGACACTTGTTCCATGAGATATTTTTTATCCCATTCAGCACTACGATATTTTAGCTTATCTTTATCATCCCAACGACTGCTGTCACCCTTGATACGAATGACCTCATGCCCTGTATAGTAAACGACAGATGTACTATATCCATTATAATAATACACATCGCCATTGTACTTATCTACAACAGGAATAAGATTAATAGAACTACGTTGCTTAACAAGAGGCACCAAACCTTCGAATATCACGATTGAGGAAATGAGCATGGTTCCAATCACGACAATGCTCAACAAACGATACCGTTGGCGAGTCCACCAGAACCAGAACAACCCCAACGAAGATATACCTGCAAAAACATAGAGCAATCCATAATAACCCCAAGGAGCAAAGAAGGATGCCACTACATATGCAATCCATAATAAGAGTGTAGGCCCTACTACAATCCACGGTACATATCGAGGTCTCCCTGGTCGCAGAGCTTTCAACGCCCCTAATGTACCTAAAATACTAAATGGTACGAGACTAATAAATGTATATAAAGGATATTTAGTAGCCATTAAAGAATAAAATAGAACGGTACCAACGCCCCAACACATGCAATATAAATACCACTTATGGCGCTGTTTAAAGCCCGTTATCATACCATAAATAACGGCCCCAGTCCACGGTAAAGAGGCACCTAAGAAAATCGCAATGTAATACCACCATACATTATCTTCCGGATGTTCAGATTGCGTCGCACGCGTTACATTATTGAGGCCTAAAAAACCATCTACAAAAGCTTGTCCATGGGCACTATACATATAAACATACCATGGCATTGCGACAATAAGGAACGCTAAAATTCCCTTCCAATCAAAAAGGCGAACTAGCATTTGTTTTGAACGAGAAATCGCTGTATAAACGAGCAAAATAAGTCCTGGCAAAACGAGGGCTACCGGCCCCTTTGTTAAAACGCCCAGTCCGGAAAATACGTAAGCTACGATCATGGCCGTACTAGAATTTTCATTCAATCCTTTGTACGCATACATCATAACCATTAACGTCGTATACAACAACACCATATCGGTTATAACACCATGAGCTACAGCCCAGAACATAAGAGATGTACCAAGAATTGAAGAACCTACTAAACCAACAAGCCAACGTCTGCTAAAGGTCCTTAACGCTTGAAACATGGTCGCTACTGACAAAGCACCAAATATAGCACTTGGCAAACGCACTACCCAATCAGCAATACCAAAGATTTTAAAAGCTAATGCAATAAGCCAATAAATCATTATCGGCTTGTCATACCAATATGTCCCATAAATCTGTGGCGATAACCAATTGCCAGACAACACCATTTCCTTAGCAGTTAACGCATAATTGGATTCTACTGGATCGGTTACAGGTAGCACATTATTAGCTACCATAAAGAATACCAGCCAAACAACAAACAACACAGGCGTCAAACGAGACAATTTCATTGTGACCTCCTTATGATTTACGGCGACTCTTATAGTATTTAAATCCGAGCACTGCAGCCACAACCGCAAAGATAACAATCACAACTAGCAAAAATTCATGATTATACTGAATAAGATCTTTCCAGTTTTCCCCGAGTACTTTACCTAAATATACGAGTAAAATCGTCCAAGGAATCGTACCTAACATGGTCCAAACAATAAAATGGGACATTGGATACCGCGCCATACCAGCTGGAAATGATATAAACGTACGAACCCCAGGCAATAAACGTCCAAAGAACACGGCTGCCCCACCGTATTTATTAAACATCTTTTCCGCTAGTTCAAATTTATGCTCGTTAAAGAATACATATTTACCATATTTCAAAAGTAGAGGCCGTCCACCATATTCACCCATCCAGTATGACAAAATTGATCCAACGACACCAGCCAATGTACCAACGACCACTGTCGTATGCAAATCAAATATACCTTGAGCAATTAAATACCCTGCAAAGCCAAGCACAATTTCACTAGGAATCGGTACATTTGCATTTTCTAGTACCATCGTAATAAACATGGCTGCATAGCCATAGGTTTCCATGAACGAAATAATATATTCCACTTGTTATACCTCTTTTATACGAATTAAAATAGCTTTCATACTCATTTAAATATCTTGTATCTTTATGGTGAAAGTTCCACCATGTATACAATCTATTTTACCATAATAAAATGACCCTCACCACAAGGCAGGGTCATTTACAATACTAATCATATTTAATTTACCATGACTATTAATCATTCTACAGTCACTCTGTTTTAAGACCTTGTATAAAATCAAAGGATTTTACAGCCGCTTCTGTATCGACAAAATGGAATGGTTCCAATAGGCGACAGAATTTAAATAGATAGTCACGTTTTCGTAAAACCTCTTGTACATGAAGAACGGTATCCCGTGCACAGCGTGCAGAACTATAGCCATTCATAGCTGCATATAGATAGGTATTAGGCAAATCCCCTTCACGGATAAAGCTATGAATAAAAATCAGTAAATCCCATCCAGCAGGAGTGAACTCTGGCCAGCGGCGTGAGTTTTCCCAATCGAGAAATACCACGGCATCCTCGTCTGGGTTATATACAATATCTCGTAATGCAGGGCGACCATGGGCAATCCCATAATCGTGGAGCATGCCAAGGGCTTTACCAAAGGCATAAAAAATATGAATAGCCATATCTTCTAGGGATGCATCTTCTAGATGTTCCTGCGGTAAATGGCCATAGTAGGTCAAGTTCTTGCCATAATTCGGTGTCACGAAATAATTTTCTCGAAAGCCTACAATTTCCGGAGCTAATGGTAATTGGGTACGCACAAAGTTCATCATATAGAACTCATGGTCAAAAGATGCACGGGGGGATGGTTTAATCCATGATGATCGATTATTACCTACAGCGCGTTTTACAAAATACTCATTGCCTTGAAAGGTGACTGGGAATACGCGTCCCAATTCTTCGTCATTCAATTTACGGTCTATATATTCTAATAAGGCTTCGTTCATGAGACCTCCTTATGTCATCAATGCTCTTACCTATTTATTATATAATAAATACCATATATGTATCAAATAAAGACCCCCTAGCCAAGGCCAGGGGGTCTTTACGGTAATTATGATAATA
>CAUTOY010000118.1:0-3633 GCA_963539855.1 uncultured Veillonella sp. | reverse complement strand
TTTTTTATCACTTGCCATGAATGGATTTTTACATGGCTGTTGATGAGAACTTAAGAGGTTTATTGTTTATTTATCGTTGGCAGAGTGGAAAATGGAAAGAAAAACGCCTCATTGAGGTGTAATGGTATAGTTATTTTGCGTTTATATATTGGAGATATATGGTGCATATGAAAGTGGGTTTATATGAGTAAAACCGTAGGTATTATTGGATTAGGTTTATTAGGTGGTTCGTTAGCAAAAGCTTTGAAAGCCTATACAGATTATGATGTGGTAGGATATGCACGTCGACAAGAGGTATGTGACGCAGCATTACAAGATGGTGTTGTATCTCAAGCTTGGACTGAGGTAGAACCACTCATTGAACATTCGGATATCGTAGTGTTTTCCTTGCCTCCAGATACCAATGCTCGACTTTTTACAGAGGTGGCGCATCTGTTTAAACCAGGTCAAGTTGTAACCGATGTATCTAGTGCAAAGGAAAATTTTGTACGTGCTGTGTATGAATCTATTCCAAAGGGAACCTTTTTCGTATCTGTTCACCCTATGGCGGGATCTGAAAAGGGCGGATATGAAGTGTCTCATAAAAACCTGTTTAAAGGTATGGGGTGGATTGTATTAGAGGATAAGGCGTCTGATGTGTATAATGCAGAGGTGGCCGATGAATTAGCTGATATGGGGCGCGCCGTTGGTTCCCGTATCGAATTTGTCGATGTATACGCTCATGATGCGTATTTAGCGATGGTTAGCCATATGCCGCATTTGATGGCCGCCATTTTAACACAAGTGGCTGGTGGCGATGAGCTCGGTGAATTACGTATGCGCTTATCCGCAGGTGGATTCCGTGACTGTACGCGTGTAGCAGGTGGATTACCATCCATGTGGCGTGAAATTATTTATGGTAATCGTCATAATGTATTAGAAGGCTTATCTAAAATGGAAGACGAAATTCGTCGGGTAAAAGAACTACTTTCACAAGAAGACGAAGGCCAAGCCTTAGAAGACTATTTAAATAGAAGCCGAGATGTTAGAAATAAATTACCGTACTTGACGGGACAAATTAAGAATAATTAAGAGGAGTTGTTATGGGGTTACTACAAGAAACCTGCGACGCGATTCACAGTCGTAGTAAAGAGATTGAACAACATATTATTAAGAACTGGAATGATGCGTCGGATATTAAGCAATATGGACGTCTTGTCGATATGGTGGCTCAATATGGGGCGGCCACAAATCAAGAGATTGTTACAATTCCAAAACCTTGTATGATTATTGCCTCTGCCGATCATGGCGTTGCCGATATGGGGGTTAGTGCTTATCCAAAGGAAACGACTGTTGGAATGACGCAAAATTACTTAATTCCCAAAGGGGCTGGTGCCAATTCCTTAGCCAATTATTGTGGTGCTACAATGGAAGTCATCGATATGGGTATTGATGCGGATATGAGTTGGGTCCCTGGACTTCGTTCTCACAAATTGGGGATGGGGACAAAGAATTTTGTAGAAGAACCGGCCATGACGCGTGAACAAGCCATCGAAGGCATTGAAACGGGCATCAAATTGGTTCAAGAAAAGCTGGCTGACGGATATAATGTGTTTCTTGTAGGTGAAATGGGAATTTCCAATACTACCGCAAGTGCACTTATGACGGCTAAGTTTGCGGGCCTCACTGCAGAAGAGGCAACGGGGCGAGGCACCAATATTTCCGATGAACGCCTTAAATTAAAACAACGCATCGTTCACGATGTATTGGTTAAATATCAGGATATTCCAAAGGACGATGCAATTGGTATTTTAGCTGCCGTAGGGGGATTTGAATTTACATGTATCGTAGGTGTTATTTTGGGGGCCGCTGCTCATCATGGAATGGTCATCATCGATGGCTTTAATACATCCGCTTGTGCATTGGTGGCTAAAACATTGGTTCCGGCCTCCATGGACTACGTTATGGCCTCTCATTTATCTGCAGAAAAAGCGGCTAAATCTTCACTACAAAATCTTGGCTTAGAAGCCTATGTGGACTTAGGCCTTTGCTTAGGGGAAGCCTCTGGTGGTTCTGTTCAAATGGGGATGCTTGACCTTGCGGTTTATATGTATAAGTCTGTAACAGGAGGTAAGGCATGAGAGCTTTTAATATTCAACAATTAGATACGAAAGCTATGGAAACATGCCGGTATCGCATTGATAATTTAACCAAACCTATTTATAGCCTTGCTATGCTCGAAACGATAGCTGAACGATTTGCAGGCGTGTTGGCTAATCCTAAACCCAATCATTTAAAATATGGTGTTCTTGTTGTAGGGGCAGACCATCTTGTGGATGGCCCTCAAAATGTTGAACATGGATATACTAGTTTAAATGCAATAAAACGGTTTAATGAAGGCATGAGTGCTACGCAAGGGGCAGCTTTTAAATTACAGGCTCCAGTGTATGTGGTTAACGTTGGCTTGGAACAAGATACAAATTATTTGGCAAATATTGATTCCCGAGTTATCCGTAAAGGGTCCCACTTCTTTGGCGTAGAACCTTCTATGAGTCATGATGAATTGGAACAGGCTCTTGAAATGGGCTTTGGTTATGCAGATAAATTATATGAATCGGGCCTACAAGTGATAGCCTTAGGTAATATAGGTGAACGCACATTCCTTGATACGTTAGTCACCACTGCAACTATTACAGGCGCATCGTACGAGTTTTTATTGAGCGAATCTGAGTCTGGACCAACCATTGCACAGCGAGCAGAGCATATCCATTCGTTTGTAGATTCATTTGATATTGCTGTAGATGATTGGTCTGTTTTGTCTGAAAGTGACCGCCGCACTGCGGTATTGCGTTTACTTCATGTAGCAGGCGGCCTCGATATTGCCTTCTTAACAGGCTTTATTTTAGGTGCTGCTAGCCATCGAATGGCCGTTGTATTCGATAATGCACTAACTGGTGCTGCCGTACTCGCAGCAGTGACGATGGAACCATTAGTGAAAGACTATGTGTTCCCATCCGCTGTGTATAATGATCCTATTCATAGGGAGCAATGTCGTTTCTTAGATGTAAAACCTCCATTACATTATGACTTACAAATCGATGAAAGCTTAGGCTCTACAATGGGGCTGTCTATCGTAGATGCATCTATGCATATGTTAAATGACATGAAAACATTCGTAGAAGCAGAGGTTCGTGCCGCTGAGGATGGTGCCGGTAAAGGTAGACAAGAAGATATTAAATAATCTTAGAGAGGACTTCATGGTATATAGTTTCTTTACTTGATAACTAGTAAAGGAAGTATATATTTGAAAGTCCTCTTTTGCATGTTTGTTATAAATTACGTAGATTTGTATGTATAGATTTCGTATTATTTTTATAGGAAATTCATTGAAAAACCATTGACACTATATGTGTAAATTGATATTATTATAAGGCAGTCAGAACAGACCTAGTTTAGTTCTTGACTAACAGAAGGTAATTATGATATAGTAATTATCGGTTCTGTATGCGGGAATAGCTCAGCGGTAGAGCACCGCCTTGCCAAGGCGGGGGTCGCGAGTTCGAATCTCGTTTCCCGCTCCATACATTCCTCGATAGCTCAGTTGGTAGAGCAATCGGCTGTTAACCGATCGGTCGTAGGTTCGAGTCCTACTCG
>CAUTOY010000117.1:0-3638 GCA_963539855.1 uncultured Veillonella sp. | reverse complement strand
TGGTTCTCTTTTCAATTGTTTGAGAACAGTTTACACAAAATATATTACACTGCCAGATTTGATAATGTATGCGGTGTGAGTATAGTAAAGAAGGTTATATATGAAAGATTTTAAATATTACAAACCACTTATAGGTGCTATTATACTAGCTGGTATTATGATCATGATGGCGCTACATATCAGTGATATTGCTAATGCTATTAATACAATTATTACAGCTTTTGTTCCACTTATCGTAGGTGCCTGTATTGCTTTTGTACTAGATATTTTAGTAGTGCGCTATGAGAAATGGCTATGGCCTAAGAATGAATCTGGATGGAGGTATAAGATACGACGTCCTCTCAGTCTTGTATTATCTCTTGTGACAATTAGCGCAATCGTATATTTTATTGCACGTTTGGCGCTTCCTCAATTGGTTCATTCTTTGTCGATCATCGTGGCGTCTTCGCCTCAACTTTATGCGGATTTCCAAATTTGGATGCAGCATTTTAAAGATACGATTCCAATAGCGTCTAACCAGACACTTATGGACACGTTGATTGGTGACCGTATCGTTACGTATGCTCGTGAATGGGGGGCTAAAGGCGGTACATACATCGTTAATGCAATGGGCTCAGTTTTATCTTGGACGTTAAATATCGGTCTTGGATTGATTTTTGCTATTTATATGCTCCTTGATAAAGAACGCCTTATGATGCAAGGCAAACGTATTGTAAAAGCCTATGCATCTGATGAATTGGCAAATCGTATTAGTTATGTAACACGTGTGGCAGTTCAAACATTTAGTAATTTCTTTGTAGGACAGTTTATTGATGCCTTGATTTTAAGTGTTATGGTAGGTATTACTTTATGGCTATTTAACATTGAATACGCCACAACCATTGCCTGTGTAATTGGACTTACTGCTTTGGTTCCGTTAGTTGGTGCCTATGTAGGTGGTGCTATCGGTGCTATTATATTACTTACTGTTAACCCTATGGATGCATTACTTTTTGTGGTTATTTTAGTAGTTCTTCAGCAAGTTGAAGGCAACTTCATTTACCCTAAAATCGTCGGAAACTCCATTGGCTTGCCAGAATTATGGGTATTTGCTGCGGTTATCGTAGGTGGTAATTTGATGGGTGTCATTGGCATGTTGATTGGTGTCCCTTTATTAGCTACATGCTATAAATTACTTATATCTGATGTAGATGGACGACTTGCATCAAATGAAGGTTTATAGTATATTGTCTATTCCAAAATCGCTTCCCGAATGCTGCGCTTCACTCCGTAGAGCTTAACTCTAACGATTTAAATTATGGTTACAAAGTTGTTGGCTATAGTAAATATCATCAATACAAGATGAAAATCGATGTAATCACTGGCAATACTTCCGATATGGAAGAAGGGGGCAAACCTAAAAAAATTATCGGTGAAATCTTGTACTATGTAACAATGCATCAAGATGGTAAAAAAGTAGTTGTTACAGTAGATGCTGAAACAGGTGCTTATAATGATAAAAACTATCAATAAGAATGATGATAGAAAGAACATTAAGATTAATCGAGTATATTTTGTGGTTAGGTATTCTTTTCTTCATTTAAATCGAGTATCATATGTATATATCAATAATTATTAATCTAGAGGGGGAATAAACCATGAATATAGTAACTCGATTTGCTTGTGCTGCTGTTCTTACATTTGCAGTAGGGGCTATGATGCCGACGCATGTTGATGCGGCTGCTGGCAGATTTATTGAAGCACCTCGTGAAGTAACTATTGTAAAACCGACTATGCCGGCTGTTCCAAGTGGCGTTGCTATAGCAGATCATATGCGAGTACGTTTTTTAATTAATAAGCAAGGTAAGGTTGAAAATGTCTTCATAGAACAATCCTCTGGGTATGGTCCTGTGGATGAAGCGGTAAAAGCAGCCATTAAACAATGGGAGTTTACACCAGCTATTGGTACAGATAAAAAAGCTCATTCTTCTATTATTGGCATGACAATTACTCTACCTAAACAAGCTGTAACAGCTAAATAAGGAGAATATGATGAATAAAGTGTTGCGTTGTGCTCTGTTGAGTACGTTGTTTGTAATTAGTATGGTAGCTTCAGTGTTGGCGGCTCCGTTTCAACTTCCTGTAGCGATATCTACACCGTCCTTAGATCAAATTAATATTGCTGGCTATGGTAGCGCGGCTCATAGTGCTGATGTGCGTTTTACCATTAATGAAGATGGATCTGTAGGAGATATAGAAGTCGTAAAGTCCAGTGGAGTTAGTGCCCTTGACGAAGCACTGGTGGAAAAAATCTCTACATGGCGATTTAATCCTGCTACAGATTCTAATGGGAATCCAGTAGCATCATCTAAAACTGAATATATTGATTTTAATAACTAATAAAAGCACCCGTACATGTGTGGTGACCTCAAAAAGTTAGACTCTTTGGGGCCGTTACAATAGTATGGGTGCTTTTTTGTGTGAACTTTTACAAAATAATAAAACTGTATCCATAGCAACTGAAAATTACTTTCAAAATGATATAATAGATTCATAATCATCAATTAGCCCTTGGAGGTATACACATATGAATCCATTAAAACAAAAGCTAGATATTAACAATGAACGTTACAGAATTATTGTGTCCGTTAAAGAAGATTATTTAGACGGTAAATTGTCCTTAGAAGAGGGCAATCGCATTTTGAAAGAAAAACTAGGTACTTGTACGCCTGATGAGTTTGCTTATGCAGAGCAAAGTTTAAAAGGTGTTTACAAGGATGAAGAAATCCTAGATAAGATGGATGACCTATTGAACTTGTTTGATGGCGTATTAGTTCGCGCAGAAAATGAGTATCCTGAAAATCATCCATTGTGGGTGTACTTAGAAGAAATCAATGCTGTTGAAAAGGTAGCTCTTGAAGCCGATGAATTATTGAAGCATGAGAAGTTTATTAAGAATCCATGGCTTGGTATCTTTGATTCTTTAGCGCAATGGAGAACGCATCTGTCTCGTAAGCAAAATCAATTATATCCAATGTTAGAGGATCATGGTTTTGACCGCCCAACACGTATTATGTGGACCTTTGATGACGGCGTGCGCGATGCTATCTCTGCATCCTATGCGTTGCTACGGGAGGATAAATACGAAGAATTCTTAGCATCTGTACCAGAAACGTTAGAGAAGTTACGCGATTTGAACTCTAAAGAGTTAGAAGTGCTATTGCCAACATCGTATAAACTGTTAAGTGATGAAGAGTTTGTGCGCATGAGTAAAAATGATCATGAAATTGGGTATGCTATCATTGATCAGCCAGGTTTATATGTGGTGCTAGGCATCAATGATTCCGGGGCGCAACTAAATGGTGCAGGCGCAGCTCAAGGTGGGGCCGTGTCTAATGAGTTCTTAAATGATTTGGCAGGCCTATTATCCAAATATGTTGGTCCTGTAGGTGGTGCAGCTGTAAATAAGGATGCTATTCTAGATGTAGCCACTGGCAAATTGACATTGGAGCAAATCAATTTGTTATTCCGTCATCTTCCCGTGGATTTATCCTATGTAGATGAAAACGAACTTGTTAAATTCTACAGCGATACACCACATCGTATTTTCCCTCGCAGTGCCAACGTTATTGGTCGTGAGGTGAAGAACTGTCATCCAG
>CAUTOY010000116.1:0-3655 GCA_963539855.1 uncultured Veillonella sp. | reverse complement strand
TTAAGGGATTGATAGTCCATCATTTCAGCGGCAACAACCTTTTCACGGCCCATATTAGCCAAGGCTACAACGGCAAGAGATGCGTCGTTCAATGTGCTGAAGAACATGAGACCACAACCTTTGTGAGGTACATCTTCAACAGTGTTGTACACGATTTCAGATACAAAGCCCAATGTACCTTCGGAACCGATGAACAAGTGATTGATAATATCGATGATATCTTCAAAATCTACAAGGGAGTTCAAACCGTAACCTGTAGTATTTTTGATTTTGTATTTGTGATGAATCAAATGAGTCAACTCTTCATCAGCCAAGATTTCTTTGCGCAATTGCAAGATATCTTCAACCATTTGAGGTTTTTCTTTGAGGAATTGATCGATGCTCTTTTTATCGGATGTATCCAAAATGGAACCATCTAATAAGACAACGCGAATAGAGCGAATTGTTTTATACGAGTTTTGTGCAGTACCACAGCACATGCCGGAGGAGTTATTGTTCAAAATACCGCCTACCAATGCTGTTGCAAGCGTTGCAGGGTCTGGACCGATTTTACGGTTATAAGGTTTCAACAACTCATTCGCATCGGAACCGATAACACCACATTCACAACGCAATGCCTTACCATCGTCGATAACTTCCATTTTTTTGAAGCCATCATTACAAACGATAAGCACGTCTTCACTGGAACATTGACCAGACAAAGATGAACCAGCCGCACGGAATGTAAATGGTGTGCCACATTGTTGACACAAACGAATAAGACGACGTACTTCGGATTCGTTTTCTGCTTTTACAACTACTTTTGGTAAATAACTGTAACAAGATGCATCTACACCATATGCATAACGGCGCAGACGGTCTGTATACACACGATCTTTACATATCGCTTGCGCCTCTTTGGCAAAACGATCATAATCTTTAACTAATATACTCACTTGAAAAGCCTCCAATCCTATCCTTAGGAAAATTTCATTTATAACTAGTATACGCCGTTCTCATTTCGCTCGCTACCATTATGCATAAATTGTATACAAAATATAAATTCTATAGATGCACAATATAAAACACATTTTAGTTGAAAACTAATTTCATCTATTACAAAATCCAATTCATTTGCTAGAAACATACATCAATAAAAATATATAATAACCACTCATGAACGCTCCTATATGTACTCTCTACCAATATGCGTATTCATAAGGATTACCCACTGTATATCACCGTTACAATCCAATAATAATATATGAATACTTATTCTATTTTTATAAGTATTCTGTATATTATACATTAAGAATTATCAATATAAATTAGTTATGCATTTTAGGAATAGAGTTACCATTTTTTCTTCCTCTAATACCAATCTATTATTACTCCTCGCCGTTATTCTTAAAACAATATTCCAGATCCAATAATCAATTTAATAGCCAATGCAAATACGCCGATACTCATAAGAGCCAAGATAGCCTTAGCCCTGAGGCGTTTTGCTATTTGAGCGCCTACTTGGGCCCCGAATATAGCACCAATACTAGCCGGAATAGCAATACTAAATACAATATGATTTTCTACAAGATGGGTAATAACACCAACCGCAGTAGACACCGCCAAAATAGCATGACTAGTAGCCGTTGCTAAATGTGTGGGAAACCCCATGATGTAAATCAGAGCTGGCACGTGTACTAGCCCACCGCCAATACCGAAAATACTAGAGATAAAGCCAACAATAATGCTGATGCCAATGCCGACTGGTTTATTGTACGTCACCTGATCCTTTGTTAGAGATTCTTCCTTCCGTTCTCCTTTTTTACCAAAGTTCTTAAAACCAATCAGAAATGAGGCACATAACATAAAGCAACCGAAAGCGAATTTAAATCCCGGCCCAGAAAATTCATCAGACATTTGAGCCCCTATAATAGCCCCTGGAAATGTTGCTACACTAAAGATTAGAGCAGCGCTAATATATACCTTTTTCTGTTTAAGATATGCCAGTGATCCTGAAATAGCATTACACATAACAGAAAACAGCGATGTGCCAACGATCATGGATGGTGACCACTCTGGGAACCAATACATAAATAGTGGTACAAATATGAGGCCCCCGCCGGCGCCAATAATAGTACCTAACATAGCGGTAAAGAATCCAACTACGATAAAAAACAGATAGAATAAAACTATATTATCAACCATACTGACACTCCTATGGTACCACGCAAACAACACCTAGTTATTCAAACACGACAGATTTATTCTACAATCACAGTAGAGCCATTAGGAATGATGGTAATCGATGCCTCCTCACCCATAATGCCACGGGCGATGCGCAATGCTTCATCTAATGTGGACGCAGGCGTCATGTGCATATCGCGAATGACTTGATGGTCGCAATCTTGAGTCACAACGATAACCTTATAGTGATTTAAAATACGCGCTAAGATTTGAATTTTCCATTGATATGGCTTGGTCTCATTACGAGGTACGCCGTGGATATCATCTAGAATTCTTTGAGGACTTTCCATATTTTTGAAAGCCTCATATAATGCTTGTCCCCCATGTCCTTCTTTACAGGAAGCAGCAATGATGATAACACCGCCATCCTTACAAGAGGCTTCGCCAGCAGTCATGCCCTTTACAGATTGATATAGATTTTGGTCAGATGGATAGCCACCATTACTTGTGATAACGATATCGGCAGGAATAGCTTTCACAGAAGACAAGGAGCGAATAAACTCATATCCTTCCTTATGTGCATCTACACAATCACCTGCTACAGCCTTGATGATTTCCTTTTTACTATCGATAATAACATTTAGGATGAATTGCAAATTCGCTTTTCGCGCAGCGTACAACATATCCTTATGAATTGGATTTTCATCGATTTTACCGGTACGGGAATGCTCGCTTTCAATAAATTCAGCACAATGATTAGCCAACACCGTCACCTTGGAGGCAACACCAGGCAACACGGATTTGCGGCCGCCCGAGAAGCCCGCAAAGAAATGAGGGTTAATTAACCCTTCGGAGATGAGCAATTCCGTTTCTACCGCCAAACGATTGATGACACACTTGCCGCCAGATGGCAACACGCCGATTTCCACCATATTCGCAGCATCCTCAGAGTCATGATTGATCAGTTTTTCGTTATTCACGATATCCTCGCCAAACCGATGTACCATCTCGTCATGCGTCATGGCCCGGTGAAAGCCAGTAGCAATCAAAATCGTAATATCAATCGTCGGATTCACCGCGCGAATACGACGGAGTAAAATAGGCAATGTCACCTTACTTGGCATAGGACGCGTATGGTCACTCGTAATGATAACCATATTACGTTTCCCTTCCACCAACTTCTCTAAAGGAAGGCTATTAATAGGATGATCAAGGGCATCCTCAACAAGCTCAGCCGGACTCTTCTCTGCCTTATACGCCGCCGCATTAGACATAAGAACCCCTTGCACAAATCGCTCATCAATAGACACATCTACACTTTTATAATCATAAGGGAAAGAATACCTTTTCATAACAATACCTCCTGTATCATATATTTTAATTATAACAGAAATACTCAGGCGCAACGAAATCTTCTTCTCAATCCAATTAAACTTAAATACTTAAGAATGCGAGAACCCTCTAAAGAAATCTCCACCGGCCGGGTCTGACT
>CAUTOY010000115.1:0-3697 GCA_963539855.1 uncultured Veillonella sp. | reverse complement strand
AATGCTAAACGTTTTTTATTAGTTCTCAATTGAAAATCTGCTAAAGAATTAACAATCGTAGATAATGAATGGTCTTTTGAAACAATATATATTTGTTGCGGTGCAAACAAAGATAAATCAAATAACTCTAAATTATGTGATGTTACAATTAATTGTCCTTTTTGATTCTTAGAAGAATTGATAATTTCATTAAATAATAGAATGAGGGATTTAGTACTAATAGATGCATCAAGTTCATCTACTAGAATAGTTTTACCTAAATGTACCTCTAATAAATTAATTAACAAGAAAACGATTCGCTTAATCCCCTTTGACTCAAATGCCAAAAGAAATCTTATAGGCTGCTTATATTCATCTAGCCTTACAATCTTAACATCATAAATAGGTGTATCAGAATCATCAGAAATACGTTCTTCAAACTCAATATCTTTAATTGTAGGGTCAACCTGTCTTAAAATCTGTATCGCTAACTCTTTATTATTTTGTATTAACTCTTTATGTTTATTAGAAAATGTGATATTAAACCATTTAACATCAGAATTTAAAAACATATCTGTTACTACAGATATATTATTAATAGTAGCTACAAATTCATTATAGATATCGGTTATAAAATCCTTTAATTTAGATAAAAGAGTTGAAGTAGATTCTCTAGAATAAATCTCTTGTATCTTATCATCTAGTAATTCACTATATAATTTGTTATCAAAAAAATTAAAAATAATATCTTGATTCTTAATAAGCTTTTCAACTATGATTTGTTCATTTTTATTGACCTGAATAGTATACTCGAAGCTATTACCTTCATCAGACTCAACGATTATCTCAAAAGAAATCGTATCAGATAAGCGATTAAAAACTCTTTCATTTTTAATTGGCAACCCGGTAGAAATCATTTGTTGTAAACCTAATAACGCATATAGAATATTAGTTTTACCCACAGCATTATTACCAAAAATAACGCTAGATTTTGTTGGTCTATTTACACTAGATAAGATATAATTTTGCTCATATTTTGTTGATAAAATTTTTTGTCCTTTAAAGGCAGAAAATGTGAGTTCTTGAGGTTGATCAATCGATGCAAATCCTGCAACTGCAAAATTAATTAACATATCATAGCCTCCTTTTCCACCCTATTATATCATCAAAAATAATCTTAATCAAAAAAATGGTTTATCTTTGAACCGTTCTCTTAATGTTAGACCAAAAATCTCAACGTTAAGGAGGTCGGTTCATTATATCCATTACGTGGGGCTCTTTTATTCTATTATTACTACATAGGTTTATATGTTAACCAATATATTAAAATTTATGTGTAAATCCTGCATTTACAGACAAGCCTGCTTTATAGTCGCCAGATAGACCTGTGCTAATATCAGCGAAGATACTGTTATTTGCATTGAAGCCATAGCGGCCACCGAATGCTAGCTCTGTCCAAGTACCTTTAATGTCTTCGGATGTGTATTTAGTTGTAGCACCACTAGTGTACGCAGTTTTCACTGTTCCTGAGAAGGCATGGTTCACGCCAACACGAGTATAGATGTTACCTGCACCGAAGTTTTTACCGATTTCAAGGCCCAGACCACCTGCTGTGCTGCTCACACCAGATTGTTCTACATGCATGCTGCCAGCATTGAAGCTATCGCCACCGAAGTGAGTGTAGCTCAATTGTGCTTGTGGTTCAATGTATGTACCATTTGAAAGCTTCACAGTTTTACCATAGCGAGCACCGATAGAGTATGCATTCGCTTTAGTCTCTCCAGAAAGTTTTTCACCAATCTCATTACGAACTGTGAAGTCGTTAGATGCACGACCTACTTGAGACTCGATGTGGATATATTGGTTGTTACCAAGATCTTTCAAGCCGTACGCACCAACAGCGAAGGCTTTTTCTTTACCAGTACCGTTGAATACGTAATCATCGTTGCCACGAAGGTAGGACACTTGACCACCTACGGTCCAACCGCTACTAGTTTTAGCATCGTAACCACCTTGTATGCGTGTATACGTTGTATCTGTGTCGATACCGTTTGCAGTATAGCTGTATTTACCGCCCCCAACGCGAGCCCAAATACCTGTAGGTTCACCTTGTTGCAATACACCTGGACGATACATATTATCTGTCAATGTTCTCCAACCATTGATGTTGCTCATGATGGCAGAACGAGCACCACGCATATGAGGTGTATCAAAATCACCTAACACAACATGATTCTCAGGTTGAGGCGTTGGAGCTGGTTTTACCTCTGGCTTTGGAGTTGGTTTAGGTTCTGGCTTAGGCTCAGGTTTTGGAGTCGGTTTTACCTCTGGTTTCGGAGTCGGAGTTGGCTCTGGTTTTACTTCTGGTTTCGGCGCCGGTTTATTTTCACCATACACATATTTACCTTGACCGTCTTTATCTGCCTGCCAAGTAATAGCACCTTCCTTAGCATCCCCTTCAGTTAACACCTTGAAGCGTGCAGACTCAGCACCATCAGAAGCAATCCCTACAGTACCTTGAAGGTTTCTTTCACCATTTACATAGTTATGATAGTAAATCTTGTGAGCCAAATTATCTAAAATTTTATTTACATTATCCTCAGAAGATACATCAAGCCCTTTTTGACTAGAGAATACATGGGCATAGGCATTAGGTGCCGCACTTGTAATATGAATATCTCCACCCCAGAAGGAATCTGACGTTAAACCATTATACGTTTTTGTTGGTGGTGTGTATTCTGGATCTTCCGTATCAGCGTACTCACCATTTATATCGTAAAAGAAGTTTACATGACCTTCTAACTTATCGATATGAATTTCATTGTGCTCATTTTGCATTACAGCATTTTCAAAGCTACGATTTTCAGAACCTACCAAGCGATGTACATGGCTTGGTGTTGTCATTGTACTAAAGCTAGTACCATCTAAACCACCTTGATAAAAATGATCCCAATAGCCACGTTTACCAAGGAATACATTGATATGGTTTGGTTGTTTTGCATTTTCAGCTGCTAAATTAAGAGCAAAACCAGCCCATAGTACTTCATCACTATCTAAACCAATATTAATTTCAGATGGATGAGTAGCACTGCCATCAATTCGCACATCACCTTCAATAGACATATCATGGCTCGTAAAATTACCTGTATTACCATCTACGCCAAGATTTACGGTACCGCCATTAGCAATAACTACAGGTTTGCTAAGTCTTCCCATTTGAATATTACCAGCTTTAACATTAACAGTACCACCATTTTTACTGATAATGAAAGAACGACGTTCTGCAGGAATGCTAGAAGACACATTATCTACATTAATCGTACCTCCTGTATCCGCATCAATACCAGCAGTACGACCAGCCACTTCACCGAGAGTAAGTTTACTACCATTTGTGGCAGTAAGATATGCACCTTCAGGTTTAGTAACATATGTACTCTCCGCCATTGCATACTGTCCTACAGAGCTAGCAATTGTCAAGGCAATTGCTAAAGATAAGTTCGCTTTACATGCACGTTTCATAAGAACCCTCTCTCTACAAACTATAAACTATCATTAAATAATTTAATTATATTTAAGATTTGTGTATTTGTAAATATGAGGGAAATTTGCCACATATGTGTTTCTATTAATAAAAGGGGCTGTAACAAAACAGCCCCTTTGTATCATTTCAATATCTATTAACTTTCAAACTATTAGTATTTTATACATCCGTTTATTA
>CAUTOY010000114.1:0-3778 GCA_963539855.1 uncultured Veillonella sp. | reverse complement strand
CGACCTTTGCGTACTAGCTGATTAATTGTTGGCATTTGGGCACCTCCTTTCCAAAATTTGAGATTTATAATTGATCCGTCATAACAAAGTGCTACATCGGATATTACCGAGATTAACGTAGGATGCCTACCGCTGTAGCCCGCACTTTAATGCGGCACGCACGACCAAGGTCATCCATCGTATGCTTATCGTCGAACGGTATATTATGTTCCACGCAAGCCATCCGTACAGGATCTACTACATAGCTATCGCTATCGCAGCCGAGAAACACAAACTTAACAGAGCCTTTTGCAATCGATTTAATCGTTTGCTTAGCACCTATTGTCTTGTTCGCCGATGCTAAATGGGCAATGTCCATGATTACATCTTCTCCTTACGAAACTATGCTCAGGGCACACTTACCCTCTAAGCACTATGTAAGTATATCAATTACTCAAACGCATGTCAAAGGTTTTTTAACACTCAAAACCGCTATTTCACTGTATTTAATATGTACACTTATCCGTGTGTTTCATTTATAAGAATTACATGAAATATTCTCGTTTTTTTATACAAATATAGATAATTCTGCTTATTATTATACAGTTTATACATAATCAATTCTTTTTACACAGTCTTGTTATGCAAAATTGATATAACAAAAAGAGATATTCCTAAATTATATACCAATCTAGGAATATCTCTTTTATTGACTAATCATAGCTATAAGCTATAAACCTTATTCTTCTATGATTTCACCATCATCAGTTAATTCCAAAATTTCAGGAGCCTTTTTTACTACTTCAATTTTACGGTAACGGCTCATACCAGTACCAGCAGGAATCAATTTACCGATGATAACATTTTCCTTAAGACCCAATAATGGATCGATTTTGCCCTTAATAGCGGCATCTGTAAGAACACGTGTAGTTTCTTGGAAAGATGCAGCAGACAAGAAGGAATCTGTAGCCAAAGCAGCTTTAGTAATACCCAACAATGTGCGTTTACCAGTAGCTTTTTCACGGCCATTCAATGTTAAACGACGATTTTCTTCATCAAATGTGTTGATATCAATCATATCGCCAGGGAGCATATCTGCATCGCCAGCAGTTTCGATTTTAACCTTATGAAGCATTTGACGAACAATAACTTCAATGTGTTTATCGTTGATTTCTACACCTTGAGATTTATATACTTTTTGTACTTCATATACGAGGTAACGTTGTGTTGCTTGTGTGCCCATTACACGCATGATGTCATGAGGATTAATGGAACCTTCTGTCAAACGCGCACCTAAGGATACAACATCACCGTCTTTAACGATAATGCGGGAACCATAAGGGATGAGGTAATCGAGTTCAACACCATCTTCACTTGTAATAAAGATAGTATTAGTACCTTTTTTACCTTCATTAGGCACAACACGTACTACACCTTCATTTTCTGCAATGATTGCATTACGTTTTGGTTTACGAGCTTCGAACAATTCTTCAACACGAGGCAAACCTTGTGTGATATCGTCACCTGCGACACCACCTGTATGGAATGTACGCATTGTCAATTGTGTACCAGGTTCACCGATGGATTGAGCCGCAATGATACCAACTGCTTCACCAACTTGAACTTGGTCACCTGTACCAAGATCACGACCATAGCACTTACGGCATACGCCATAAGGACTGCAACAAGTCAATACGGAACGGATCTTAACAACATCGTAATGTTTTACAACTTCATCAGCAAGTTCGTCTGTAATTTCACCATTCAATGGAACGATAACTTCACCAGTTTCCTTATTGACTAATTCTTCAGCTGCAATAC
This sequence comes from uncultured Veillonella sp., assembly GCA_963539855.1. Classification (GTDB taxonomy): domain Bacteria; phylum Bacillota; class Negativicutes; order Veillonellales; family Veillonellaceae; genus Veillonella. The sequence continues at coordinate 1,978 of CAUTOY010000114.1, read as the reverse complement.
GACCTACGATACGGTCTTTTAACGGTTCAATAATACCAGTACCTTCAACGATAGCTTCTACTTCAATACCGTTAATTTCATTATTACGTACTTGTACTTCTTTTACGTCAGAGTTGAGAATTGCTTCAATACCTTCTTCTGTAAGACGTGTATTGGCAGGGTAGATTTCTACGCCATTGCTATCCACGATAGCATTCACAGTATCCTTGTTCAACATATTTTGAACCATAGTTTCTTTTAATGTTGCACGGATACTATCATCGCTTTCACCAAGAAGAATCTTTTGTACTAAATTAGTATGGTTAATATCACTATCAGAGCCTAAATGTGCACCGCGCAAGGAGATAGCTGTTACACCAGACTCTGCAATATCAACTAGGCTTTGTTCATCAAGAATAGTTTCTGCAGGAACAGCCAATTCACCTGTTTCAGCATTTACTACATCTTTATCGAGAACGCGGCCAATTAATTTGTCTTTCAACATTTCAAGAGCTTGACGTGGAGATGTAGCCAAACGAGCACGTTCACGAACGAGATCGATACCTACAACGTCACAATCATCCTCACGAACGATAACGTCTTGAGATACGTCAACAAGACGACGAGTCAAGTAACCGGAGTCAGCTGTACGAAGCGCTGTATCGGCCAAACCTTTACGAGCACCATGAGAGGATGTAAAGTAATCCAATACAGTCAAGCCTTCTTTAAAGTTTGCCTTGATTGGCAAATCGATAATACGACCAGATGGATCAGCCATCAAACCACGCATACCAGCAAGCTGACGAATTTGTTGTTTGTTACCACGGGCACCGGAGATAGCCATCATATATACAGGGTTGAAACCATCTTTATCGCGCGCCATATTATCCATCATAGCATCAGTAACATCTTCTGTTGCTTTTGTCCACAATTGGATGGTTTTACGATAACGTTCTTCTTCTGTAATGAGACCACGGCGATATAGACGAGAAACTTTTTCTACTTCTTGTTCTGCAGTATCAAGTAAATCGAATTTTTCTTCTGGCACTTTAATATCTGCAATGGCTACTGTCATACCTGCACGACGTGCAAAGGAATAACCAAGGGATTTAATTCGGTCTAAGAGTTCAGCAGTTTTTTCATTGCCGAATAATTGGAAACATTGATCTACAAGTTTACCAACCGTCTTCTTATCCATAACCTTACCTAATGTGTAAGTACCATCTTCTTTTTGTTCATATTGCCATAATTCTGGGAACAAAGCGTTATTAAAGATCAAGCGACCAGCTGTAGTTTCTACGCGACCGTGTCCAGGCAAGCGAATGTATAAAATATCTTGCAAACCAATAACATGAGAATCGTAAGCAAGCATTACTTCGTCATATGTAGCAAATGTCTTTGCTTTATCACGAGTATCTTCGCGTACAACTGTTAGGTAATAAGTACCCAAAATCATATCTTGAGATGGAATAGCAACCGGCTTACCATCTTTTGTTGATAAGATATTATGAACGGAAAGCATCAATGTACGAGCTTCGGATTGAGCTTCTACGGACAATGGTAAGTGACAAGCCATTTGGTCACCGTCAAAGTCGGCGTTGAAGGCTGTACATACTAATGGATGCAATTTGATAGCACGGCCTTCCCAAAGGATTGGTTCGAAGGCTTGAATACCAAGTCTATGCAATGTAGGGGCACGGTTCAAGAGAACTGGATGTTCTTTGATTACCTCTTCCAAGGATTCCCATACACCAGGACCGATTCTTTCTACTTGGCGTTTAGCTGCCTTGATATTGGAGGCTTGACCGCGTTCTACCAAACGTTTCATAACGAATGGTTTGAACAATTCCAATGCCATTTCTTTAGGCAAACCACATTGGTGCATTTTAAGTTCAGGACCTACTACGATAACGGAACGACCAGAGTAGTCAACACGTTTACCGAGCAAGTTTTGACGGAAACGACCTTGTTTACCTTTAAGCATATCGGACAAGGATTT
>CAUTOY010000113.1:0-3779 GCA_963539855.1 uncultured Veillonella sp. | reverse complement strand
ACGCTATGTTCCCAGAAGTTGCTATTAACTTCTTCGAAGCTAACCGTCGTTAATCTTAATATTAACAGCTCTACCTTTCAGGTAGGGCTGTTTTTATTTTATACGAATTTTATATTTTCTCTTGCTAATCATGAGTAAAATAGCGTACACTATAAGGAGTATCTACTAATTATGATATTGAGGTAATCCTGTGAATTTACAAATTAGAATTTGGATATCCAATGTTGTTCTATTTGTAGTTCCTATATTAATTGCAATTATTCTATTTTTGTTATATTTTTCAGGACTACGCATTTTAGCGAATGCCGGATACTATTTGCGTATCGAGCAAGAACAACAATTTAAAAGTGTTAGCCGTGTGGCTGAGATTATTACATTTTATGGTATAGACAATGGTTTAATGGATTCTCTTGTTAAACCAAGCTATAGTTTGTTAGACCCTAATGAGGTGTATGTAGAAATTCTCGATCAGGGAAAGGTTCTATATTCTTACGGTACACAACAGATTTATAATGAATCTGCTATCGTTGGCTTGATTGATGTAAACCCTGAGTTACAAGGGATTCTCTATCAGTCAAATCATACCTTTGTGTACGAAATGCGTAATAATGAAGGACGTCATGCGTATCTATATCACATAGCTATTAAACGAGCTGTGTATGGTAGTGATAGCTTGATGGAGACCGTTTCGTTCTACATTAGCATTGTTGCGTTACTTTTGTTTATAGTTACATTTTTTGTAATTAACCGATTTGTGACGAAGTTCATTATGATTCACGTCCGCAATATGACGGAATCATTACGAGCTGCTAATTACCAAATCGAAATGGAGCAGGAGCAACAAAAAGAATTGCTTGCAGGTATCTCTCATGATATCCGAACTCCATTAACTGCGATTAAGGCCTATGCAGAAGGCGTCCGAGATGGTATCGCGCCAACCGAAGAGCAACAAAAGCGCTACATGGGAATTATTTTGAAGCGTGCCAATGATTTAGATTCTATGTTGGAGGAATTATTCCTTATTACAACATTGAACTATAAAAAGGAATCTAGACCATCGGAGGAAATAGAAGTAGGGAAATATGTACAAGGTTTTGTAGAAGATCATATAGAACATTATAAGTCTAGAGGTCTTGAACTGAGCCAACGTATTACGGTTAAGGATGCTACTATTATGGCGAATCCGCAGTTATTACAGCGGGTTTTGCAAAATATTTTAAATAATAGTGCAAAATATAAGATGGCAGATATAGGACATAGTGTTATTGATGTCACCGAAGATGAAAGTCATGTGTACTGTGTGGTAAGTGATGATGGCCCTGGGGTTCCGCCAGAGTCGCTTGACCGACTTATGCGTCCGTTTTATCGAGTTGATTCGTCCCGCACTAATCCACAGGAGGGGAGTGGACTTGGTCTTTCGATTATTAGACGTATTATGGAAATTTTCGAAGGTCGTGTAGTGATAGAAAATATTAGACCACATGGACTTAGGATTATTTTAGAGTTCCCAAAAAAAGGAGAAAATCATGAGTGAACATATTCTAATAATTGAAGACGATATTGATATTGCTAATATTGAGCGTGATTATTTGATGGTTGCTGGTTATGACGTAACTGTTATGAATAATGGTACTGATGGTATTGAAGCTGCTTTGAATACGCCAGTAGATTTAATTATTTTGGACGTTATGTTGCCAGAAATGGATGGCTTTGAAGTATGTCGCGCCATTCGTGATAAAGTGCGCGTACCAATTGTGATGGTAACTGCACGCCTCGATGATATTGATAAAATCCGTGGCCTTGGTGTAGGTGCCGATGATTACATCGAAAAACCATTCTCTCCATCTGTGTTGATTGCAAAAATTAAAGCTATGTTAGCACAATATAAACGACTTACTGAAAAAGATGTTGTTGATACAAATGCTATTCAATCCGGTGATATTCGCCTTGATCCTAAGATGATGAAGGTTTGGGTAAATGACAAAGAAGTTCATCTTAAGAAAAAAGAGTTCCAACTATTAGAATTTCTTATGCGTAACCGCGATATCGTATTCTCCAAAGAAGAATTATATTCCCGTGTATGGGGATTAGATTCTTATGGTGATTATGCAACAGTAGCTGTTCATATCAATCGTTTACGTGAAGAAATCGAAGAAAATCCATCTGATAGCAAACATATCATCACAGTTTGGGGTGTAGGTTACAAGTTTGTATAAAAAGCATAACTGAATTCACTTTTAGTTCATGGATTGGTGAGTTGTTGATGTTATATATGTTTTTAGGGCTTATCTTATAGAGAAATAATCGAAGTTTTATATATTTTTTATATACTACGCTTTATTTTTTAGAGATTTTGTGTATACTATAACTGTAAGGATTATTATGAAGATATACGGAAAAGATACACTTAACTTCTCTCTCTTAATAAGTTCTCTCTCAACTTTTCCGTCTTCATATATAACTCTCTCTCACAGTCCTTACACTCTCAAACTATATGCAAAAGAGGTATTCATTAGTTAATGCTAATGAATACCTCTTTTGTTTTCCTATCTTTTTACACATAATTTAGGAATGATAGAAATTGTTGCATTGCAAATCTAAGGAATAAGACCTATAATGAGTGTAGATCGATTGTATACAATTAAAATAGGAGACAGTATATGAATATAAAACAATATAAGAAACAAATTATAGCGTGTGCTATTGCCGCTTGCATAGGTGTAGGCGGTGGTTATTATTTCTTTGGTACACCTGTAGGGAATCAACAAACTGTTGTAACAGAACAAACTAAGCAAACTAAGCCTTTGACGGACGCTCGAAATACATATGTTGTACAAGCTGCTAAAAAATCGGGCCCAGCTGTGGTTGGTATTACAACACAAGTTTTTCAGAAAGATATTTTTAATCGTACAATTTATGCTGGGGAAGGTGTCGGTTCCGGCGTTTTAATTGATAATGAAGGGCACATTGTAACGAATAACCACGTTGTATCCGGTGCTAAAAATGGGGAGGTTACAGTTTCGCTGTCTGATGGTACTACCGTCAAAGGTACTGTTATGGGCACTGATGAACAGTCTGATTTAGCTGTCGTAAAGATAGATTCACCTAAAAATATTCAACCTATTGCCATAGGCGATTCCGATTCTTTACAGGTCGGTGAACCAGCAATTGCCATTGGTAACCCATTAGGTCTTGAATTCAAAGGTTCTGTTACATCTGGTGTAATTAGTGCTTTAGCTCGTACCATTGATGATCAAGGACAACGTTTCCCATTGATTCAAACTGACGCTGCCATTAACCCAGGGAACTCTGGTGGTGCATTGCTGAATGCTGATGGTGAGTTAATTGGTATTAATAGCTCTAAAATTTCTAAAGAGGGTGTAGAAGGAATGGGTTTTGCCATTCCTATTAATTCTGCAAAACCTATTATTGACTCTATCATTAAAAACGGTAAGGTCATTCGCCCATATTTAGGCGTATGGGCTGTGGACCGTCAAACGGCAGCTCGCAATAATGTAAGCTATGAAGGAGACGGACTTCTTATTGTTCAGTTAGATCAAACTGGGCCTATGGCGAAAGCTGGGATTGTGGAAGGCGATACGATTGCTCAAATTGATGGTAAGGATGTAACTACATTAATGGAATTAAAAGAGCAGATCGATGCTAAGAGCCCTGGGGATACAATTTTAGTATCCTATACTCATAATGGAAAAATGAAGAGTACACAGGTTAAATTAGGACAAACATCTTAATAATAATCTTAGAAATAGTAGAAAAGC
>CAUTOY010000112.1:0-3794 GCA_963539855.1 uncultured Veillonella sp. | reverse complement strand
ATCATAGATGTAGGAGAAATATCTAACACATTACCACGATATACATCGGCAATCTGTACAATTTGTGATCTTGTGGAAGCAGATGCTTTTACCTTGATAAGCATTAACTCACGGCATACCACATCATGATCTTCAAACACTTTAACCTTAACAACATCGATAAGCTTGTAGATTTGTTTTTGCACTTGATCGAGAATTCGGTCATCGGCCTCTACAGTAATAGTAATACGTGCATAACCTGGCTGATTTGTAATGCCAGATGTCATTTTTGTAACGTTAAAGCCACGACGGTTAAAGAGTGCCAAAATACGTGTACCAATACCTGGTGCATTTTTTGCAATGATTAAGACTTGATGTTCTTTCGCCATTATAGCACCCCTTTCTTCCCCATCATACCGCTTATCGTGCCGCCTGCTGGAATCATTGGTAATACATTATCCTCTCGTTCAACGCGACAATCCAAGACAATGCTTTCATCCGATGTAATGTATGATTTAAATTCTTTATTGAAAGTTTCAACATTATCTAGACGCGCTGCTTTCAAGTCAAATGCATCTGCGAGTTTCACGAAGTTCGGACTCACTTCCAAATCTACATAGGAGTAGCGTCTATCATTGAATATTTCTTGCCATTGACGAACCATACCAAGATAGCCATTATTAATAATAACAATCTTAATTGGCAAATTATATTGGCGCACCATCATGAGCTCTTCACAAGTCATCTGGAATCCACCATCACCGACAACGAGGATAACTTGTTTCTTAGGCGCCCCTACTTGAGCACCGATAGCCGCCGGCAAGCCATACCCCATGGTACCCGCACCGCCAGAGGTAACGATAGTATGAGGTTTTTTATGAGTTAAGAATTGAGCCGCCCACATTTGATGTTGGCCTACATCACTTACGATTATGGCATCATCCTTGGCAATTTTATTAAGCTCAGATAACACATATTGTGCATGTAATACACCATTTTTAGACTCAGGGATTACCATAGGGTATTCCGCTTGCCATTCTCGGATTTGCTCAAGCCACGCTTCATGCGTTGTAGGTTCTACAAGAGCATTAAGCTCTGTTAATACCTGTTTTAGATCCCCTACGATAGGCACGTTGATTGTAACATTCTTATCAATTTCAGCTGGGTCGATATCGATATGGATAATTTTAGCTTTTTTACAGAAGAAATCTGGATGGCCTGTGATGCGGTCATGGAAACGAATCCCTGCAGCAATCACGAGATCTGCCTCATCTGTACTATTATTAGCGGCTACAGAACCGTGCATACCAACCATGCCAAGAGCCAATTCGTGATCTCCTGGCAAGCCACCAAGACCAACTAATGTATTCGTCACCGGGATTTGAGCCTTTTCAGCTAATTCTTTAAGCTCATCCATAGCGCCAGACTTCAATACACCTGCCCCAGCAATGATAAGTGGGCGCTTTGCGTTTTTGATGAGAGTAGCTGCTTTTTTGATTTGACCTTGATGACCTTTATAGGTTGGATCATAGCCTTCAAGATGAATAGGTACTTCGTACAATTTGTTGTATTCCGCCATGGATATTTTTTCTGTTTGAATATCCTTTGGAATATCGATGAGTACAGGGCCTGGGCGACCCGTGCCAGCAATAAAGTACGCCTCTTTAATGATGCGAGGCAAATCATGAATATCTTGAACAAGATAGTTATGCTTGGTTATAGGCATCGTAATACCTTGGATATCCGCCTCTTGAAAGGAGTCCTTACCGATAAAGGGCCGTCCAACCTGACCAGTAATGGCCACCATAGGTACGGAATCCATGTACGCAGTCATAATACCTGTCACAAGATTCGTTGCGCCAGGACCAGAGGTAGCAAGACATACACCTACGCGACCAGATACGCGAGCATAGCCATCTGCCGCATGTGCAGCACCTTGTTCATGGCGAACAAAGTAATGTTTAATTTCAGGGAAACTATATATTTCATCATAAATTGGAATTACCGCGCCACCTGGATAGCCGAACATATCGGTTACACCAAGGCGATGCAATGTTTCAAGGACAATGCGTGCCCCATTGATTGTTTCTGCGCTCATAGGAACCCTTTCAACCAGCTATTCAGATAAAATCTCGCTGGAATTTAAACGTTTAATGGTATAACCATTCTTTTTAAAAGTATCAATAATGCTTTGAATATGTTCTTCACCATTGGTTTCTACAGTAACTTGTAATTCTACTTCGTGGAAGCGGTCAAGATTTTTAAACTGATTGTGATCGAGTTTAATTACGTTTGCATCGGCATCTGCAAGCATTTGAGATACGGCCACTAACTGGCCTGGTTTATCAGGAAGGTTAACAGAGAAAGTAAAGATACGACCACGCAAAACGAGACCTTTATTAATCATAGAGGAAATAGTAAGTACGTCGATATTACCACCACTAACAATTGCCACTACCTTTTTGCCTTGGCAGTCTAATTTTTTTAGACCCGCCAATGGTAAAATACCAGAGTTTTCTGCTACTAACTTATGTTTTTCTACGAGTAACAAGAATGCTTCCATCAATTCATAGTCAGAAACAGTAATAATTTCATCTACGTATCTCTTAATATACTCTAATGTAGTTTCCCCAATTTGACGGACTGCCGTACCATCCGCAATCGTTGCCACTTCACCAAGTGGTACTGGATGGTCAGCCTTTAATGCTGCGAGAGCACTAGCTGCGCCTTCTGGTTCTACACCGATAATCTTGATACTAGGATTTTTTAATTTAGCTGCTGCTGCAATACCAGACACGATACCGCCGCCCCCAACAGGAACGAGCAAGATATCCGCATCAGGCAATTCATCAAGAACTTCAAGAGCAATTGTACCTTGCCCTTCGATAACATCTTCGTCATCAAAAGGATGAACAAAGACATAGCCGTGTTCTTGTTGGAGCTCCATCGCCTTTTGGCAAGCTTCATCATAAATCTCACCATGTAGTACGACCTCTGCTCCATATTGTTTCGTTGCATTCACCTTGATGAGAGGTGTATGTTTTGGCATGACGATTGTAGCTTTGATGCCGAGGCGTTTTGCGGCAAGGGCCACACCTTGTGCGTGGTTGCCAGCAGACGCGGCAATAACACCGCGCGCCTTTTCCTCTTCCGTCAATTTTGCAATCTTATTATAAGCTCCGCGGACCTTGAAGGAGCCTGTTATTTGTAAGTTTTCTGGCTTGATATATACATCATTGCCACACTCGTCAGAGAACACATCACTATGAAGTAATTTTGTTTTCACCGTGATTGTGTTGAGTCGCTCACGAGCCTCCATAAAATCATATAACTTATGCATCTGCACCATCTCCTCTAGTCAGTATTAATGAAAGTCTATTATTAGTCTTCAAATACTTCGATAGCACCTTGTGCTGCAGAGGATACGTGAAGAGCGTATTTTTTAAGATATCCAGTTACATTGGATTTGAATGGTTTCAATGCAGCTTTACGACGAGCGATTTCATCATCAGATACAGCTAGTTCCAATTTACCGTTTGGAATATCGATATTGATAATATCACCATCTTCAACGATAGCAATGGTACCGCCTGCAGCTGCTTCTGGAGATACATGTCCGATGGATGCACCACGAGTCGCACCAGAGAAGCGTCCATCTGTCAACAAAGCTACATCTTTATCTAGACCCATACCAGCAATCATAGATGTTGGTGTCAACATTTCACGCATACCAGGACCACCTTTAGGGCCTTCGTAGCGGATAACTACAACATCACCTTTTACGATTTTGCCACCTGTAATGGCTTCTACCGCCT
>CAUTOY010000111.1:0-3795 GCA_963539855.1 uncultured Veillonella sp. | reverse complement strand
GTGATGGTTTTCAAGGATTGCAGCAAGCTTGTCAGGAAATATATCCAAGAGCACGTTTTCAACGTTGTTGGGTACATATAACTCGTATGATTAGGCTGTCAATCTATTCTAATAATCTAATTGAAGGCTGGAATAAACACCTAAAAAGACGAATCAGCCATAAAGAGCAGTTTCCATCAATCGAGTCATTAGATACTTTTGTATGCACATTTGCTAGTGAGTATAATGCTAAATTCTTTGGTAAAATACATCGTGGATTTGGTGCAGCATTTAGCGAGTTACAAAATATGTTTGGTAATTGAGAATAAAAAGACGTTTACACAAAATTATTGACACTACCATAAATTTATTTATGTTACTAACATATAATCCACTAATAACCATAAAATAATTAAAACGACCACAAGTCCCATCGTTAATATTGTAGATGGTGTTGCATCAATAAAACCATATTTATGTGCCATTTGCTTTGTAATAATTTCTGTTCCGGTTGGATTTCCAAAGCGATTGCTTACTGTTTTGCCAGGCAAGGCCATTAAGATAAGTACTACAGGGATTCCTACAAAAGGAACAAGGGCCAATAAGATAGGCCACCCGGACCACCCTACATCATGTAAACGCCGAACGGCAACAGCTACACCGGGAATTATAAACCCAATCGATAAAATAAAAAGAGCTACTAGACCCAAGGCAACTCCCGTTGTTCCCGATACAGGTGTAACATAACTGATAGCAGCACATATAAACAATATAATCGCTACGATCAATTGATAACTAAGCATAAAACGCCAATATTCACCACGACTAGCACGTCCCTCAAAATCCGCATATTTATAAACTACACAGTTTTTAAAATTTTCTATAAAACCTAATGCATAGGAATCAAGCGGCAATGGAATATTTTTTATATGTCTACAATACGGACAATAACGCTGTGAAATAGGTATTCTCTGCCCGCATTTTGGACAAGCACGCATGCAAACCTCTTTCTCTAATAAGTCTATATTAATAATTACTATCTAAACAAAATCATTTTATTCATCTAACATTCATTTTACAATATTTTTCAATATAGTCAATAAATCGATAGTTAAACTTTCATAAATTTTTCATATAAAAAAGCCTCGTCTTACGCAACCGTAAAACGAGGCTCCATTTATAATAATCCTCTAGAGTTAAAAGATATCCATGCACTTTCAATAAACTGTTGGGTGAATACCCAGATATATAAAATAATAGTGAGAGCCCCCATCAATATATCTTCTCGTAATGTAGGTGTATGCTCTAACCCCACTTGCTGTTCCATAATAGGTGTAATAGATGTGTATCCTGTTTTGTCTCCGTACATATTAGTAGCATTATCACCTTTTTTAACAAGATTGGACAAAAGTACAAAAAAGCCAATAACAGGAATAAAAACAAGGAGAAATGTTAACCCACTTTTTCCTACATCATGCAATCGACGACAGGTTATGGCAAGACTCGGCAAAAAATATATGAGTTGAAGTATAACTAGTAAGACCATTGCATAATCACTGGCAGCCGATGTATTACCGAGCACCATATCCACGATGATACCGAAGACAGCCAAACCATCTAAAATGATTTCACGGCACACCATAAACCGCCAAAACTCACTGCGGCTAGTACGACCAGAAAAGGTAACATATTGCTTGAATCCACGTTTAAGGGCATCCATATAACTTACATCATATATCATATTCTGATTCATAGGCCCTCCTTATCTCTCTTCATATTTTTGATCGTATGGCACAATCGACTCAATACGCCACGTATCATTCTCATATATCATCTTGACGAACATTCGATTAGGATAGGCTTTATCTGTGAAAGTCAGCTCAAAAGAAATATAATCTACATCGTCATCATCTCTCAACACGCCTTGTAAGTGGAGCGAAGACATTTGACGATTATGAGTAGCTTTAACAGATTTGACCCATTGATCATAGGTGCCATATTTTTCACGTTCTCGGTGAGCCAATAAACGATATGCCTCTTGATACTGCTCCTTATTAAGATATGTATAATAATTTATTAAAACCTGTTTAGCGGACTCAATAGCTGTACTACTACCTAAGGTCTTTTGTGCCATAATCATAAACGCACCAGGTTGCATCTGTAAATACGCATCGATTTCCTTATCTATAGCAGAGGAAAAACTATATATCCCAATCGCCCAGCTAACAACAGTAAGAATAATGGTAGCAATAATACTTGTTCTACTATACGATGTACGCACCACGTTACTAGAACCATCTAAATTTTGTATATTATTTCCTATTTCATCGCTAAATAAATCGATTTCTTCAAAGGACTCTACTGTTCTTTTATCAACAGGATGTTTCTTTGTACCTCGCAGCAATAATACGATAACGATTAGAATGCCTATATAGGGAATAAACCCTAATAGCAAAAGCCATTCGCTATTATTTGTATCATGCAAACGGCGTACCATAGCACCCAAATTAGGCAATGTAAGCGCCATAATCGAAATGAACCACAGCGCAAAAACTATGCCAATCGTATATATAAATAGGGCGCTATGAAGAGACAGCAGGCCTAGCACAGCTAAGCATACACCAACAATCAAATGCTCAACGAGCATAAATCGCCAAAATGCGCCCCGAGAAATGGTGCCAGAAAAATCACAATACCGATCTATAATATTATCTTTTATTGTATCAATTACTAATTGTCGTATCATTAAACATCCTTTTTTCTCAAACGATATATCTGAATTCATGATACCAAATATCATATGTATTCTACAATGAGCAAAAAATCTCACATAAAAATAAGACCTATCAATGGGACATACTATTACCATAGTATATCAACATGGATGTAATATGGTAAATTTCCCTCAATAGGTCTTATTTCTATATTGCCTATATATACTAGGCCACTGTATTATGCGTCAGCTTTTAAAACAGCTTGTTTCATAGACTGTACATAATCAAATAATGCTTGATCTGCATTTTCGCCGTGTTCTGCCACGATTTTTACAATAGCAGAACCTACGATAGCACCATCAGATACACGCGCCATAGCCTCCGCTTGCTCTGGCTTGGAAATACCGAAACCAACGGCTACAGGAATATCTGTGTATTTACGAATCGTTTCAACGATGGATTTAATATCCGTCTTGATTTCGCTACGCATACCGGTAACGCCAAGAGAGGATACACAGTACACAAAACCTTCTGCATCTTTCGCAATCATTTCGATGCGGTTTTCAGATGTTGGAGCAATTAGGGATACCACTTCAACACCGTGTTTATTAGCGATACTAGCAAGTTCCCCTTTTTCTTCAAACGGCATATCAGGTACGATAACGCCAGAAATACCAACTTCTTCGCAGAGAGTAAAGAATTTTTCACGACCGAATACATAGATAGGATTCAAGTAGGTCATGAACACGAGTGGAACTGTCACCGCATCATCACCAGTACGCAAACGACTAACCATATCGAAGATATCATGGATTTTTACGCCTGTAGAAAGAGCACGTGTACTCGCCTCTTGAATAACAGGACCTTCCGCTGTTGGATCTGAGAACGGAATGCCAATTTCTACCATATCCGCCCCAGCTTTTACCATCACGCGAATATAACGTTCTGTATTTTCAATACCGTGGTCGCCAGCACTAATGAACGGGATGAATGCCTTGCCCTTTGTGAAAGCGTCTTTAATTTTACTCATGAAGATCCACCCCTCTGTATTTCGCCATAGCCGCTACGTCTTTATCACCACGGCCAGATAAACAAATAATAA
>CAUTOY010000110.1:0-3808 GCA_963539855.1 uncultured Veillonella sp. | reverse complement strand
GCCTTCCAGCTTTCAGCAGGATCATGATTTCCTTGCACCATATAGACTGCAATGCGATGTTCTGCCAAACGATACATACCGCGCACAAAACGCACTTGGGCCTCTAAATTATGGTCTTCGCTATTATAAATATCACCAGCTATGACGACCGCATGAACATGCTCATCGATAGCAGTGTTAATGATTGTATCAAAGGCTACGTAGGTAGCTTCGCTCACGGCGCGATCAATGGCGCGGCTAATACCTGTAGCATATTGAAAGGGTGCCCCTAAATGCAGGTCACCACAGTGTATAAATCGAAATGGCTGCATCTATATCCACTCCTTGTATTAGTACTTTTATTATAGTTATATATAGTAATTACAATAGTCTATTATACTACAAAACGTTAAAGATAAGTTAAAAATAGCTATCAATTAGGGACAAAAACACATAGTTAAAATAAACTTCTCTTAAACATTAATAAATATAAATTATAGGATAATCACATAGTTTTTTCATGTAATAGATAGTTAGTAAATTTTTATTCAATTATGTTAACCACTAAATCCAACAGGTTGACAATTTATATTCAAACGTTTACAATCAAATTGTCAATATTTTATGTTTTTATTAAGTTAACAATTTTTGGAGGCTATTATGGCTTTGCCTACAGATCAACAACCATCCCAAGTGGGTACATACGAAAAAATCCTTACTATCGCAAATCGCATTATGAACGGCGGTGAAATCACTAAGGAAGAAGCAATCGAGCTGATTCACACTTCAGACGATGACACTATGATTTTACTTGCTATGGCTGATAAAATTCGCCAGCATTTCAATGACAACTCTGTGGATGTATGCGCCATTGTAAATGCACGATCTGGCAAATGCCCTGAAAACTGTAAATTCTGTGCTCAATCCGCACACCACAACACAGGCGTTCAAGAGTATCCTTTCATGGATGAAGAAAGCATTCTCCAAGCAGCACGTAAAGCTAAAGAAGCAGGCGCTATTCGTTTTTCCATCGTAACGAGTGGTCGTAATACTAATAACCCAGATGAATTCAACCAAATCATTCATGTATTAGACCGTATCAAAAACGAAATCGGCCTTGAAATCTGCTGTTCTCTCGGTTTGTTAACTTACGAACAAGCGATCAAATTGAAAGAAGTCGGTGTAACTCGATACCACTCCAATATCGAAACGGCACCTAGCCACTTCCCAGATATTTGTACAACCCATTCCTATGAAGATAAAATGTCTACCATCGACAATGCACAAAAAGCAGGCATTCGCGTTTGCTCTGGCGGCATCCTCGGTCTCAACGAAACATTAGAACAACGCGTAGAAATGGCATTTGAGCTTAAACGTTTACATATTGACTCCGTGCCATTAAACATTTTGAACCCTGTTAAAGGTACTCCGTTTGAAAACAACAAAGCTTTACGTCCACTAGATATCTTACGCACCTTCGCCGTATTCCGTTTCATCTTGCCAAATGCATTGATTCGTACCGCTGGCGGCCGCGAAGTAAATCTACGCGACTTACAGGCTTATGCTTTAAAAGGTGGCCTTAACGGCATCATGGTTGGTGGCTACTTAACAACAGGCGGTCGCTCTCCTAAGGACGATCTCCAAATGATTCAAGACTTAGAACTACAACGTAATACGGCTCAAGTCTAATGAACTTCATGTATATACCATTCTCTACTTTTTGAGGATGTAGTATATAAAAAATATTCCTAAGGATTTATAAATATTTTACACATAAAAAGAACCATCTAGTTTGCTGTGCTAGATGGTTCTTTTAATGCCATAATAAATTGTAAATGGCTTGGCCATTCGTATTCCCCTCAATAGGCTCAGGGTTTTCATTAAATTCTACATTTTCATACGGCGTCCCGTCTGCCATGTACGCATCTACCTTCAATGTTTCCATGGTTCGATTATATCTACTGATATAAACTTTATATCGCAATTCGTCGCCACCCAGTTCATTAACTCGCAGCCACAAAAGCGCATCATAGTCACTCTTTTGTACGCTGTCGTTGTCAATAAATAATTGGTTTCCTGATGCATCTGGTCCAACATAGTACCAGTCCGTTGCGTTAGCAGTCCCCCCGATACTGAGTAGCCACAAAAGCAATAATATGGTTAATATTTTACTCATATGACTGCTCCTCTCATGCTATAGAGCTGTATACTTTATAAAAGCTTAATACCATCAAACCTTTATAAAATATACAACTTCTCCTTTATATATAATACCAAAATTACCCCATATTTATCAACAATAATTAAACTTAATTATTAAGTTTTTTAGAAATATAAGAAATTTAAAGCAATTTATTAAATTTCTTCATTTTTAGCTCATTTATTGTTTTTATAATAACAATGTCAAATGATAAACAGAGGTAACAATTCCCTGGTTACTATACGTGTATTTATCTCCCGACAAGTATTACTAACCCCAAACCTACTACTTGTTTAAATACATGGTTCATTTGATATTAATACTAACACTCCCCTTACATGAAAAAAGGACTCCTTATGGAGTCCTTTTTTCGTTGTCTAAATAATTATAATCGCAAGCTTCCCAATCTTTGAGACTGAAATAGCAACACTTTTTGTCCTATAACCCACTTTTTGTCCTATAACCCATATGTTACCCTATAATCCACAAAAATACCCTCAAAAGCTTTAGGAAATAATCTCCTGTAGCTTTTGAGGGTGTTGTTTTATAACGACAAACTACTATGTATGATTTACAATTTTATTATTTTACTTCAGCCCAACCTAAAGCAGCACGTTTAGCATCAATATCTGCTAAGATTTTTTCAGCTACTTTAGCAGGATCTGTATTAACATACATAACAGAACCTAAAATATCTTTAGTGTCTTCTTTTAACCATTTTGTAACAGCATCAGAACCTTGTGTAGGTGGCTCAACGCAGTGGTAGGAGTTAATACCCATCAAGCGGAAGCCGAGGGATGCATCGATACCTTTTTCGTTGGACCATTCTGGGCTAGACATAGCAAATGGCAATTGTGGTAAGTTAAGGCCTAATTCAGCCGCAATACCACCGAAGATACCAGAAGAACGAGCATTATCTACACATTCGCCAACATGCCATACTGGTGGTTGATCATCGCCCAAGAACTCTTGCAATGCAGGACTACATTTTTTAATAGCATCTGTATTACAGTAACCAAGTTTCATTAATGGGAAGGATGCGCAACCATTTGTTAAGATGATACAACCGTTTTTAATAAGTGTATCAACGATATCTACAGTAGCTTTTTCGTAGATAACGCGAGGGTTGGAACAACCTACTACGTTAACGATACCGCGAACTTTACCAGATTTTAAAGCCTCTGCCAATGGTTTGAAGGAACCATAATGTTTAACAGTAGATTCTGGAGAGAAACCAACTTCTGCAGTGATTTCGTATGGCGGAATGAATACAGGCATACCTTTACGCAATTCATGAGCTTCAAGAGCACGATCCAAGATTTTGCGAGCCAATTCTTTTGTTTCAGCCAAATTAGTGTGGTGATGATCGTAACCGATGTGTTCTGCACCTGGCAAACGAGCTGCATCAGATGTAGTGATAACTTTTGTGTTGAAGCAACGTGCTACGTCCATGATAGCAGGGTAAACGTCTTGAACGTCAGCTACCCAGCAATCAAGAGCGCCTGTACCAAGTACAAGTTCAGCACCGATAGCATTACACAATGGAATAACGTTTTCATAGCGGTACATGCTGGACAAACCAGAGCAGCAGATACCGTAGAATTGGATACCTTTAGCACCGATAGCTTT
>CAUTOY010000109.1:0-3835 GCA_963539855.1 uncultured Veillonella sp. | reverse complement strand
TATCTGATTTGATTTTGGCTCCAGCAACACCATCTAACACAGCTCGTGTGGGCGGTGTTATCATGCCAATTACTACAAGTTTGGCAAAAGCTTTCGGTTCTGAGCCACAAGATGGTCCTCGTAAAATTGGTTCCTTCTTGATGCAATCTATTTACCAAGTAAATACGATTACATCTGCTATGTTCCAAACATCCATGGCTGGTAATACATTGGTTGCTGCATTGGCACTTCAATCCTTTGGCATTGGTATTACTTGGGGTGATTGGGCTATGGCAGCCATCGTTCCTGGTATTATTGCATTGATTATCATGCCGTACTTCATTTATAAAGTATACCCACCTGAAATTAAAGATGCTCGTGAAGCACAACAAATGATTAAAGAAGAGCTAAAAGGACTTGGTAAAATGTCCTTTCAAGAATGGGTTATGCTAGGCGTATTTATTTTAGCTTTAGTCTTATGGGCTACTTCTCAGTTCACTAAAATTGATGCTACAACTGTTGCATTCTTAGGTATTTCTATTTTGCTTGCTACAAGCGTTCTTGTTTGGGATGATGTTAAAAGTGAAAAAGGTGCTTGGGATACATTAGTTTGGATGGGTACATTGATGGGCTTTGCCGGTTTCCTTTCCAAATTAGGCTTCATTAAATGGGCCACAGTTCAAGTGGGTGGTTTTATTCCTGAAGGCTCTTGGGTGATTGCCTTTGTTATGGCCGTTCTTGTTAATATGTATTCACACTATGTATTCGCATCTTTAACAGCACATATTTCTGCAATGTTCGTAGCATTCTCTGCAATCGCTATTTCTGCAGGTGCACCACCAATGTTGACATTATTGATGATCGCATTTACATCTAACTTGTGTATGTCCTTGACTCACTATGCAGCAGGTCCATCCCCAGTAATCTTTAACACTGGTTATGTTCCTCAAAATACATGGTGGAAACTTGGTTTCTTCGCATCCGTAATTAACTTAATTATCTTCGTAGGCATCGGTTCCTTATGGATGAAAGTTATCGGTATGTGGTAAATCACAATTTAATAGATTGATACTTTTATGTATACATAACGCCGTTCCTTATGGGACGGCGTTTTTGTGATACAATAGCAATAGATTATTTGTTGTAATATAAAGGTAAACCATGAAATAATTGTGTAGGAGGTCATATGAAATTTGATAATCCACAATTAATAAAATATATCAAGGGATGTACATCTCCGTATCATACGGTAGATACTAGTTTGCAACTATTATTAGATGCAGGATTTACAGAGTTATCCTTAGAAGAACCTTGGAATCTAACCACTGGAAATTATGTGGTTAATGTATATGGTACGACGTTATTTGCTTTTCACATAGGCGAGGATTATCGTCATTCCTTACGCATTGCATCGGCTCATACAGATTTTCCTGCTATACGGGTCAAGCCCAATCCTATTACTGATGTAAAAGGGTATACAAAGCTCAACGTTGAGATGTATGGTGGCTTAATTCAAAATACCTGGTTGGACAGACCTTTAGGAGCTGCTGGAACAGTTGTCTTAAAGGGTGAAAATCCATATGATGTTGATTCTGTTTTATTTGATACGAAACGGCCAATCGCTATTATCCCTAATTTAGCGATTCATATGAACCGTAATGTGAATGATGGGGTGGCCTTAAATCGTCAAAAAGAAATGTTACCTATCATCATGATGAAACCAGATGGAGATACGACAAAATCTGAGGAAGAGGTGTGGAATCAATTTTTGGCAGACGAGATTAATTGTGATCCTTCTGAAATTCTATCCTATGAAATTACACTCTATCCTGTAATAGAAGGTACATTAGTAGGTACAGATTTTGATTTCATTAGTTCACCAAGACTTGATAATTTAACGTCTTGTTTCGGTGTTCTTGCTGGTATCGTGGAGGCAAAGAAAAAACAAACAGATGGCATTCGTTGTGCTATTCTATTTGATAATGAAGAGGTAGGTAGCCGCACTAAACAAGGTGGAGCAGGGATGCTATTGCCAAACTTATTAGAACGTGTTTATCGCAGTTTGGGATTAAGACGTGAGGATATGGATCTAGATGTGGCTCGTGGTTTCATGATTTCATCTGACGTAGCCCATGGATTGCATCCAAACTATCCAGAGAAAAATGATATTACAAATTTCCCTGTACTCAATGGAGGCGTTACATTGAAACAGGCCTGCAGTCAATCTTATGCAGGCGATGCAAAGGCTATTGCCATTGTGAAAGGTCTTTGTGAGGAAGCAGGTGTAGCATACCAAATTTATGTTAATCGTTCTGATATTCCGGGAGGCTCGACCGTAGGCTCTATTTCATCGGCTATGTTGCCAATGAGGACGATGGACATTGGCTTACCATTATTGGCTATGCATTCCGCTGTTGAAACAATGGGGGCTAAAGACCAAGAACAATTGAATCAGTTAATGCAACATTTCTTGGGCGATGAATAAATTACATAAATATAATCTTATTCCAAATCCGATACATGTGAAAATCTATATGAAAAAATAATGAATGGAAGGATTTCTATATTGATTTAAATAATTTATAAATATAAGCATATTGATGATTAATGCTTTTAATATCTGAAAATTATTGTATAATAGAAATATATTTGATTCATAATCGGATATCAAAAAAAGTGATACATGTTTAAGTAAAACATGTATTTCGATATGCACGTAAATTATGTATATCAATGCACACAAATCTATCATTCGATAGGACTCGGTAGGAGGCAATTATGAAGAAAATTAAATCAGTTTTGGTAGCCAATCGTGGTGAAATCGCAATTCGCGTATTTCGTGCATGTAACGAAATGGGTATTAAAACAGTAGCTATCTATTCTAAAGAAGACACATTGTCCTTGCACCGTAACCAAGCTGATGAAGCATATTTGGTTGGGGAAGGTAAAAAACCAGTTGATGCCTATTTGGATATCGAAGATATCATCCGAATTGCTAAGGAACATGATATTGATGCAATCCACCCTGGCTATGGTTTCTTATCCGAAAACGAAGAGTTCGCTCGTCGTTGCGGTGAAGAAGGCATCATTTTTATTGGACCTCACGTAGAACATTTGAATATGTTCGGCGATAAGGTTAATGCTCGTATACAAGCTAAATTGGCTGATATTCCAATGATCCCAGGTTCTGATGGGGCATTGCGTGATTTTGCACAATTAGAAGAATTCGCTGAAACTCACGGCTATCCTTTGATGATTAAAGCTGTAAATGGTGGTGGCGGTCGCGGTATGCGCGAAGTTCACCGTAAAGAAGATTTACGCGATGCGTATGACCGCGCTAAATCCGAAGCTAAAGCAGCATTTGGTGATGACGATGTATATGTAGAAAAACTCATCGTTGAACCTAAACATATTGAAGTTCAAATCTTAGGTGATGAACATGGCAATGTAGTTCATTTACATGAACGCGACTGCTCTGTACAACGTCGTCACCAAAAAGTTGTTGAAATGGCACCAGCTTTTGCATTGCCTTTGGAAACCCGTAAAGCAGTATGTGATGCAGCCGTTAAAATCATGAAAAATGTAGGCTACGTTAATGCTGGTACTGTTGAATTCTTGGTAACTGCTGATGGTTCCTTCTATTTTATTGAAGTAAACCCTCGTATCCAAGTAGAACATACCGTAACAGAAATGATTACGGATATCGATATTGTTCATTCTCAAATTCGTATCGCTGAAGGCTATGATTTACACAGCCCAGAAATAGGTATTCCTGAACAAGACGAAATCCCTTGTAAAGGTACTGCTATCCAATGTCGTATCACTACAGAAGATCCTAAAAATAACTTCATGCCAG
>CAUTOY010000108.1:0-3845 GCA_963539855.1 uncultured Veillonella sp. | reverse complement strand
GCTTCAAATTGTTCAGTCCAACGATGAGCCGTAATAGGTTCAATTGTTTCGGAGGAAATATCTCCCGCATCCAAAGCCTTACGGATTTGACGCATTGTCATTTTTTGCAATGCACCGAGCTCGATAAGACCAATCAATGCACCTGGCTCTGTTGTACTTGCCTCTAGAGTAGCCTGTGCTTTAATTACCGCATCAGCCTCTGCACCTGCCAAGTACTCTTCAATTTGAGCTACCCGTTTTTGACGTAACGTTTCTTGATTTTCTGGTTTAGGATCAAGCAATTCTTCCGTCATATTAGCATACATGTTATTACCAACTGCAACGTCCTTGCGGAATGCAAGGTTTTTAAAGCGTTCATTAAGAATTGTTTTAACTTGCGCTTGTGGATACCCTTCCTTCAAGGCAGCGATGATGCCGCCCTTAGACTCGATAGTTTGGAATTCATCCCAAATTTTTTCGCATAGTTCAGCGGCCAATGTTTCTACATACCAAGAACCACCTACAGGATCCACTGGTTGACGCAATTCGAATTCAGTTTGCAACATAACTTGGATGTTACGAGCAATACGACGAGAGAATTCATCGGATTTGCGAATTGGTTGATCAAATGGAGATACTTCAAGGCTATTGAGGCCACCTACCACACCGGAGAATGCTTGTGTTGTGTTACGCAACAAGTTTACATATGGGTCGTATACGGTTTTTGTGAAAGCAGATGTTCTACCGTGTACATGAACGGCACGGTCGCTTTCATCAGCGCCAAAGGCATCCATAATGCGAGCCCAAATAACACGCAATGCACGTAGTTTAGCGATTTCCATAAAGAAGTTAGCCCCTAAAGAGAATGTAAACATCATGCTCTGAGCGATGGTATGAATATCGATGTTGCGTTGTGCTAATTGACGCACGTAGCAAACAGCTGTTGCCAATGCATAGGCAACCTCTTGCACATCGTTGGCACCGCCATTAGCGTATACATCACCGGATACAAGCACTGTTTTAAGCTCAGGTGCTTGTTCCTTAGCCCATACAACAGTATGTGCCATTTCATCAAAGGCAGTATCTAAAGACATATGCAATGCACCGTCTTTAGCCCACACGCCGATAGGGTCTGCACCAACGAGACCTTTCAAATCGGATGTTTGCTTTTTAGAAGCTTTCACAGTAGCTGATAACATACCGATCAAAATCGCTGCGGATGCGCCAGTTTCAATGTATAAAGGGTTTTCCTTAAGATTAAATCGTTCAATTAATTGGTTGCAATCTTCCATTGTGGATAAGGATGTACCGCCCACACCAACGGATGCGCCTACTTGTACGTCTTGGTCATGACGTGTAGCCTCATCAAGACGGATGTTGTGAATCGTACCACCTTTTACAATTTCGTATAAACTTGCATGGTTAGCATCCTTAGGCAAGGACTCATCAACATATTGGGATACGCCCCAAGATTCTTTGATATAGCCACTTGCTTTCGTGCCACGTAGGAACTGCCCAGCTCCCGGATAAACACCTTTTGGAATTTTCTCCGCATGCAACGCAGGTGTGTAAATCGGTTGAAGCGTAATCCCTTCATAGGTTTTAGTGAACATCTTCTTATTGAAGTCGCCACCTTTTAACGCTTTTTCAACTTCAGCCTGCCATCGTTCATACGTAGGTTTCTCAAATTCATCAAAGGATACAGGCGCCAGTAAATCGCGTTCAGCGTCCTTTGAAGTCTTTTTGTCAGACATATGTGTGCCTCCTTTTCAACTTGAAACCATACAGGGGAACAGCGCACCGTACCGGTGAGAAACAAATCCTCTAGCGTGGCAAATAAAAAACGTGCCACCCGAGAGTGACACGTAAGGTTACATATTGAAGGGTACACTAAAACACTGTAGCAAAGACTGTAGCCAGCATACCTCAATCCCCTTCCTATCGCTCGTAGGTACATAACGGTGATTATCAAATAGGCAGTTCTCCTGGCTCGGGCTCATCACCTCGCTTTCGCCTTCCCAGATTACTCCAGTGACATTTATGAAAGCAGGCTCGTCCTTACAGTGGCGGGACCGCATCGGCTTGTACCGATTTCTCTATTAAGTCTTGCAACACCTATTCTCTGTATTCGTTGTTCTAAGTCCAATATAGTGTAAAATTATGCACAAAGTCAATGAACATGACAGTTAATCATAAGTAGTAAATTTTAGGTTATAACTAATGCATATATAGAATGATAAAAATGCATAGGCCTAATTTAAAGGAATTACCTCTATAAATCGCCGCTGCTATACTACCAGCATGTTATAATAATTTTACTAGCGGGAGGTCGTATTATGAACGAAATAAACAAAAAAGGTCTCAGCACCACATTGCTTTGCTGTTTAATTTGGGGTTTGCTGCCCCTCTATTGGGCGCTTTTAAACCAAGTATCATCCTTTTCCGTATTATCGCACCGCATCATCTGGTCCGGATTTTGGATGTTCTTCCTTGTCGTTGCCACAGGGCGCCAACAACTGCGCATCGATATACAACATTTGCGCACTCATCTTACGCAATTAGGACTACTATTACTAGCAGCTATACTTATCAGCATTAACTGGTTCACCTACATTTGGGCCGTTACAAACCAACACGTACTCGACACGAGCCTTGGCTATTACATCAACCCATTGCTCAACGTATTGCTGGGCATCCTAATCTATAAAGAAAGATTGCTATGGCCGCAAAAACTAAGTATCGTCATCGCATTCTTAGGTGTGGCCGCCATGACTGTTCAACTAGGTACATTGCCCATCGTCTCTATCATTCTAGCCGTATCCTTTAGCCTCTATGGGGCTGTCAAAAAACGCCTCACTATCCATCCATTTTCTAGCATCGCTTTTGAGGCTTGGCTCGTTACCCCTATAGCCCTATGGTATGTACTAACAGTAGATACTACATCATGGTCTTTTATTGAAAACATGACCACCACCGGTCTACTCCTCGTTTGTTCAGGCCTTACCACATCCGTGCCCCTTATCCTTTTTTCATATGGGGCCCGTTTATTACCACTTAACGTACTAGGATTCTTACAATACCTATCTCCAACCATGGGCTTTTTCTTGGCTATCTTCTACTTCGGTGAAAGCTTTGGTACAGCACAACTCATTGCCTTTGGCTGTATCTGGGTTGCACTCGTATTGTTCACTCTCTCCAACCAAATGACGACGCGTATTAAGATAAAAAAATAGAATATATCTATTTTGTCATCGGTTTATTAAACGCAATTTTAAAACGTATGGGACTTAAGTAAGGAGGACCTATGAAATTTATATACCCTGCCATAATCCATGATGACGCTGATGGTTTCTGGGCTGAGTTTCCAGACCTAGAATATACAAGTAGTACGGGCTCAACACTAACAGAGCTTGTAACTAATGCACAAGAGGCAATGGAACTGTATATTTTAGGAGCCTTAGAAGATGGGGAAAGTTTACCAACCCCTACATCTATTCGAAACTTACCTTGCACGGATACAACTTATCCTACGCTAGTACAAACAGATATTGATTTAGGTAAAAATAGTAAGTCCGTAAAGAAAACCTTAACCATTCCTGCATGGCTAAACGATAGAGCACTAGCGAAAGGGATTAATTTTTCTCAGCTTTTACAAGAAGCATTAGTAGAAAAAACGCTATAAACTAATACTCATCACTTACTTCCCACAAGTTGTTTAAAGCGTTCATTATTATGAAATCGTTCAAAATGGTCTTGTTCAGCAGCCACAGCCTTTACAGAGGGATCAATGTGAATTGCTTTTTCAAGCCAATCAAGGGCCTTAGTATCATCCCCTTGGTCTGCATAAATGGTAGCAATACCATAGA
>CAUTOY010000107.1:0-3936 GCA_963539855.1 uncultured Veillonella sp. | reverse complement strand
GAAGCATTGGCCAATATGAAAACTATCATTTGGAATGGCCCTATGGGTGTGTTTGAGATGGAAAAATTTGCAGCTGGTACGAATGCAGTAGCTAAAGCCGTTGCAGAATCTAATGCTATGACTATCGTTGGTGGTGGTGATTCTGTGGCTGCTATTGAAAAAAGCGGCTTAGCAGATAAAATTAGCCATATTTCGACTGGTGGCGGTGCATCCCTTGAATTATTGGAAGGTAAGGTTTTGCCAGGCATTGCTGCTTTAACAGAGGCCTAATATGAGAAAACAAATTATTGCAGGGAACTGGAAGATGAACGGAACCATTGCATCTGGTTCTATCTTGATTGAAGCATTTACTAGTTTTCTAGGTGATAAAAACTTGGACTGTGAAGTAGTTGTTTGTCCGCCCTTTACTGCGCTTGAGAGAGCTGTGTCCTTAACACGAGATACACAGGTTGGCGTAGGGGCTCAAAATATGGATTATCATGATGCCGGTGCATTTACTGGCGAAGTTTCTCCGTTGATGTTAACGGAACTCGGTGTGTCCTATGTCATCATTGGTCATTCTGAACGCCGTGAGTACTATGGTGAAACTGATGCTATGGTAAATGAAAAGATTAAAAGTGCATTTCATCATAATTTGCAACCTATTGTCTGTGTTGGTGAAAGCCTTGCTCAGAGAGAGGCAAATGAAACGATTTCTTTCATTCACGGACAATTACAATGTGCATTACAAGATATTCCAGCGGATCAAGTGGAACGATTGATTATCGCTTATGAACCGATTTGGGCCATTGGTACGGGCAAGACTGCGACTGCCGATCAAGCAGAGGAAGTATGTAAATCCATACGTGATTATATAGCGGAACTATATACCTCTTCTGTAGCTGAATCAGTTCGTATTCAATATGGTGGTAGTGTAAAGGCTAATAATGCGCGTGAAATTTTAAGTGAGCCTAATATTGATGGGGCCCTCGTTGGAGGCGCTTCGTTACTTGTGGATGAATTTAATGAAATTATCATGGCGGCTCAAGACGTAAGTAAATAACATACTAGAGGTATAAATATGGCAAAATTACAGGCACCCGTAATGCTAGTCATCCTAGATGGCTTTGGTATAGGGGACCAAACAGATACGACGAATGCCGTAGTACAAGCAAAACCAAGTTATTTTAATTATTTATGGGATACGTATCCTCATACAACATTACAAGCTTCAGGTCTTGCAGTCGGTTTGCCAGAGGGGCAAATGGGTAATTCAGAAGTTGGACATCTCAACCTTGGTTCCGGCCGTATTGTATATCAAGACTTAACGCGTATTACAAGAGATGTAGAGTGTGGCGATTTTTTTCAAAAGCCTGTAATACAAGAGTTATACAAGCATGCAAAACATGGTAAATTACAAATTATTGGTCTTGTATCTGATGGCAATGTACATTGTTCTTTAGAGCATATTAAGGCCGTCATTGCTGGTGCTAAACATGAAGGAATTAAAGAGGTATATGTTCATGCGCTTCTCGATGGACGCGATGTGCCACCACAATCAGCATTAACCTATCTTAAGGATTTAGAATCATTTATGTCCGATATAAACTGTGGGAAAATTGCTACTGTAAGTGGTCGCTACTATGGGATGGATCGCGATAATCGGTGGGACCGTGTGGAGCTAGCTTATAATGCTATTGTCAATGGTGTTGGTAATAAGGCTAATTCTGCATGTGACGCAGTTACACAATCCTATGATGATGGTGTTAATGATGAATTTGTAGTGCCTACAGTTATCGATCCAAAAGGAATGGTTTCTGATGGAGATGCAGTTATCTTCTGTAACTTTAGACCTGATAGAGCGCGTGAATTGACGAAGGCTTTAACATTACCTGATTTTGAAGGCTTTAAACGAGAACCTATCTCTATCTATATGGCGACAATGACCAAGTATGAAGATGGTTTGCCTGTTCATATCGTCTATGAAAAGGATACGTTACATCATACATTAGGTGAAGTCCTTGCTGATGGGGGCTATCATCAATTACGCATTGCTGAAACAGAGAAATACGCACATGTAACATATTTCTTTAATGGTGGTAATGAGGTTCCATTTGAAGGCGAAGACCGCATTCTTGTGCCTTCTCCAGCAGTTGCAACCTACGATTTACAACCTGAAATGAGTGCTCCTGAGGTAACCGATAAGGTAGTTGATGCTATTCATAGTGGTCAATACGATATGATTATTCTAAATTATGCAAATCCAGATATGGTTGGTCATACCGGAGATTTTAAAGCTGCAGTGAAAGCAATTCAAACTGTGGATGCAGGATTAGAACGTATTGCAAAGGCTATATTAGAGGTTGGAGGTCAGCTTTTAGTTACCGCCGATCATGGTAATGCAGAGCAAATGGTCAATCATGAGACTGGAAAACCTCATACAGCCCATACAACGAATGTTGTGCCATTGATTTTAGTGGGATCACAGAATATACATAAGCAACTTAAATCAGGTAAATTATGTGATATTGCACCGACTATGTTAGCCTTGGCTCATATTGATAAGCCAAGTGATATGACCGGTGAAAGTTTGTTATTAGATTAATTTAGTATATAAATAAGAGGTAGTATTATGGCAGTAATTGAACAAGTCGTAGCTCGTGAAATTTTGGATTCTCGTGGTAATCCTACAGTAGAAGTAGAAGTATGTTTGGAAGATGGTACAATTGCAACAGCAGCAGTCCCTTCTGGTGCATCCACAGGGATGTTTGAAGCAGTAGAACTTCGCGATGGTGATAAAAAACGCTATGGTGGTAAAGGTGTTCTACAAGCTGTAGACAATGTAAATGCTAAAATTGGACCTGCTATTATCGGCTATGATGCGACTGAACAAGTGGCGATTGATAATTTAATGCTTAAACTTGATGGCACAGATAACAAAGCTAACTTGGGAGCCAATGCAATTTTAGGTGTATCTATGGCTGTAGCACGAGCTGCTGCTGAATCTTTAGATTTGCCTTTGTTCTTATATCTAGGTGGCTTTAATGCTAAAGAACTTCCTGTTCCTATGATGAACATTCTAAATGGTGGAGCTCATGCTGATAATAATGTAGACCTTCAAGAGTTTATGATTATGCCAGTAGGGGCTAAAACATTTAGCGATGCATTGCGTAGCTGTGCAGAAGTATATCATACATTGAAATCCGTGCTTCACGATAAAGGTCTCAGCACTGCTGTAGGCGATGAAGGCGGTTTTGCACCAAACTTAGCTTCCAATGAAGAAGCGTTAGAGGTAATCTGTGAAGCTGTTAAACGTGCTGGTTATGAACTTGGTACAGATTTTAAATTGGCTCTCGATGTGGCTTCTAGTGAAATCTATAAAGATGGTAAATATCATCTAGAAGGCGAAGGTAAAGTATTGAGCGCTAGTGAAATGGTTGACTTCTATGAATACTTAGTCGATAAATATCCTATCGCATCTATCGAAGATGGTCTTGCAGAAGAAGATTGGGATGGTTGGAAAGTATTAACAGAACGTCTTGGTAAGCGCGTTCAACTTGTAGGTGATGATTTATTCGTTACTAATACAAAACGTCTTGAAAAGGGTATCGACCTTGGCGTAGCTAATTCCATTCTAGTAAAAGTAAATCAAATTGGCACATTAACAGAAGCCTTTGACGCTATGGAAACAGCAAAACGTGCTGGTTACACATGCGTAGTATCTCATCGTTCCGGCGAAACAGAAGATACATTTATTGCAGATATTGCGGTGGCTGTTAATGCGGGCCAAATTAAAACAGGTGCTCCTGCTCGTTCTGAACGTGTAGCTAAATATAATCAATTACTTCGCATTGAAGAAATGTTATATGAAACTGCACAATATAAAGGCGATGCAGTATTCTATAATTTGAAAAAATAGAATAATACATTCTGTTCTAGAGTAAAAACACTAGATAA
>CAUTOY010000106.1:0-3976 GCA_963539855.1 uncultured Veillonella sp. | reverse complement strand
TGAGGCCACGATAATACGCTACAGGCTGTACATATTTCGCCTTCACTTCGTAAGCTTTTTTATAGATTAACTGCAACTGTTCTTCATCAGTTACAGACATAAGAAATCTTAACTCATCCTCTGTCAACCATTCATCGCCGACGAGGTCTTTCGCAAGGATATCTTGCACTTGCAAACAATCACTTCCTTTCATAACGAACCGTCATCGATTCGCTTGGTATAGTAATGGATTCTATGTCAGTGACACAGGTAAACCCATTAACTTTGCGCGGCAAATCCCGCACATGTTTTACTTGGTTCGTTAAACATTCGTGAGCCATCACACCGCGACTCATTTTCGAGGACGTACTCATCTGTTTAAACGCATCGCCTCGTAATTCCCAAAATTCAATGGTTACCACCTTTGGATGATTCACCATTTTGGCATATTCTTTAGACGCTAGATTTAAAATCCAATCTTCCTTGTGAAAGTATGCATCCACCGCATCACGCCATGTATCGTATAAGTTTATACCCACCTTATCAACCATATCGAGTCGATAATCTCGAACACCCATGTTAGGCTCTACGACACCGTACAAGGCAGACATCACAACGAGATGGTTTTCACCAAAGGCCTTAGCCTCATCAGACAAGTTCTGCCAGTCTAAATATTTAAAAGCAATACCATCATAGCTTTCACAAGCCAATCCAACAGGATGGGACTCGAAATCTTGATAGAAATCAAAGACCGCCTGTGCCTTATCTTCCTTTAATTTTAAAGCCTTACCAAGGGCTGCTACAGTTAGAGATTGTACATGTTTTACAATCTCTTCTGTGATGTGCGGCTGAAATTGTCCATCTCGGACGGCAGGATTAACGGCCCCATCGCTATTAGCAGCATTAGTAATTGTTTTTGTCTTACTAGGAGAGAGGACGATTTTCATGGGATAATTCCGCCTTGATACTTTCCTCTGTCAAATTGTCGATAAGATCTGGATTCCACAACATGAGAGGCAATGCCACAACATGGCTCGCTTTCATTTCTTTACATAATTTAATACATTCTGCCAAGTATGGAGATTCATTATCGTGGATATCACAAATAATCACTACATGACGGCCCTTAAGATTAACCCCTTCGTAATCGATGCTTTCACCAGACACCGTAAGCAATCCGGTTTCCAAACGGCCTTCACGCATATCATTTATGCGAAACATTAAAATATGCTCAAGCAGAGTGGATACAGGTGTTACAACAGGGCCCGTACCAATGAGGGCCTCTGGTTGGGCATGAACGATAACAGTTTTCTTGCGTTTGTCCGTTCTAAATTCCATAAGTGCACGTTCTAATGCAGAGAAGAACACAAATAATTGCCAAGGATCTAAGGATCCTGTTTGGAACATATCGATAATAGCTCCATCCTCTTCAATGTTAAGGCGCGCTAATAATTCTTCTGCAATGTCGTGAACAACCTCTTTATAATCAGATTGTAATGGTGCATTTAGTTCATTCAAATCTTTTTCTGTTGCCATAAAATCCTCCAAAAAACATATATAAACTGCTATACTAGCAAATTAAATTCTATTCTCTATTGTACCATATTTCACAGGCTTATACGTTACTGTAACTACATTTCTTCAATCAATTTTGTCCTAATTCCATACAAAATAAAATACCGCCTATTTCTGTGAAAGCTTTCACAAAAACAAGCGGTATATATTAGCCTATAACCAATAAGTAAATATTCATCAATGTTACGATAATACCAATGCCCCAAAGAATAATTCCCGTAAATCGGCGATTCGTATAATTCCCCATAACACGACGACTGCTCGTCATATATAATTGTAAGAATATAGTAATCGGCAATTGCAAGCTCAAAAACATTTGTGACACAAGTAAAGCCTGAAATGAATCAGTAATAAACAGGATCAATAATAGTGCAGGAATATATGTTAACCCCAATCCTAAACGACTATGAAAATCCTTCATATCATAAGACTCACCAAACATGCCAGCAAATATACTCGCCCCTGCCATACCGGCCGTTGCCGATGATGCAAGGCCTGCAAATAATAAGGCTAATGCAAAGATAGTGCCTGCTGCTGGCCCGATCAAAGGTCTTAAAAGTTCCTCAGCCTGTTCTAACTCAGTAACCTCAATGCCATGACTAAAAAATACGGCCGCTGCTAACAAAATCATGGCGGAATTAATCATCCAACCAATGCCCATAGATAACAATGTATCTACGAATTCATATCGCAACTGGCGATGCATAATCTCCTTATCTTGTCGATTAAATTGACGACTTTGGATGACCTCGGAGTGCAAAAACAAATTATGGGGCATAACGACGGCCCCTAAAATGCTCAAGATAACGAGCATCGATTCGTTAGGTATGCTTGGATTGATCCAGCCAATACTCGCTGCAGCCCAATTGACATCAACCATATTGACCTCCACAAGATAAGCCAATGCAATAAGGGATACAAATCCAGTTATAATACGTTCTAATTTACTGTATGAATTTGTAATGAGCATAATTGTACATACGATAGCCGTTAATACACTACCGATGACAAGAGGGGTGCCGAACAACATCTTTAGTGCGATAGCAGCGCCAATAAATTCCGCCAGCGCCGTGGCTACGGCTGCAATCCCCGCTGTACTTAGCACCGTACGGGACAACCATTTCGGTAAGAATTCATAAGCACATTCTGCTAAACATTGCCCTCGCACAATCCCTAAATGGGCCACATTATGCTGCAATAAGATGAGCATAAGTGTAGATAATGTTACAACCCATAGTAATTCATAACCATAACTAGCACCGGCTGCTAAGTTAGCCGCCCAATTGCCAGGGTCAATAAATCCGACAGTTACAATAATACCAGGTCCGATATACTTAAATACTTCACTAACATGTTGTTTACCATTCTGATGAACAGTAAATAACTTATTTTTTATAAAATTAATCATGTTGTTCCCTTATAGGGATTATAGAGTGAACGTCATTTCTGTTTGAACACGCGCATCGGCTTTAGATTTACCATTTTTAGAACCTGTATAGCGAATACGAACATCACCATTAGTCTTTACACGAGAGTCATCAATTTTGAATTTCTTCATTTTTTCCTTGATTTGTTCATCTGTTAACGCTCGTTCTTTTGGCTTAGCCACTTCATCAGTGGCCGCATCGAGAGATTCCTGTTGTGCATCAGTTACTTTAACATCTTTACCAGATTTCTTAACTCGTTTTTCATCTAATTTTTGACGGCGTTCTTCGGTGATTTTCTTATCTCGTTCAATACGGTAATCCATTACATCACGCATATTCTCTTGGTAGATCCGTAACGCAAATTGACGATCATTATCGTTCATTTGTTCCCGTTTTTCCACGACTTCATCAAGTAACGGCATCAACGCATCCTTTGTATAGCTAGTGCTATCATCAAACGTAAATCCATGTGTATCCGTAATGGCCCCATGTTTTACCAACGTCTTTAACGCTTTGTACGTCCAATCATTTGGTGTAATAAGGTTACCGCTACCAGGATGTGCAGCAGATACTACTTTACTATCATCAGTACTCATACCATCTACCACAGGACGTGCACTAGGAATTGCAAAGTCTTCCGCATGAGCCACACCGAAGGATGCCACTAGACAAAGTGTCCCAATACTAAGGGCACGACGAATCATCAACAAATGACGTGTATATTGTGTATTCATAAAAATCTCCTTAAATTAAATTTTATACAATTCATTATAAGCAATTAGATATGAATACGTCAACTCTATCCCCATTCCTTACACTGTATGGTAAAAAAAAAGACCCCACATCAGACGATGTGAGGTCTCAGCATGGCGGAGGATTAGGGATTCGAACCCTAGCGACGGTAACCCGCCCTAACGATTTAGCAAACCGTCCTCTTCAGCCTCTTGAGTAATCCTCCATGCTTTACTGGGTAATCATATCATACCCAATAAGGC
>CAUTOY010000105.1:0-4028 GCA_963539855.1 uncultured Veillonella sp. | reverse complement strand
CATGTATCAACCATGGTATCAAAGCTGGTATGGGTAAAGCTCAAGAAGAACAACGCAAAGCAGTTGCTTGTGGTTACTGGGATCTTTACAGATACAACCCTCAACTTAAAGCTGAAGGTAAAAACCCATTCTCCTTGGATTCCAAAGAAGGCAACTACGACGAATTCCAAAACTTCCTTAAAGGTGAAGTTCGTTATGCTTCCTTGGCGAAAGCTGCTCCAGACGTTGCAGAAGAATTATTCGCTAAATGTGAAGAAAACGCTAAAGAACGTCGCTTAAGCTATGTTCGCTTACAAAAAGGTTTTGACGAAGTTAAATAATTAATTTCTCTAAACTGCATATACAAGAGGCATCCTCAATGAGGATGCCTCTTTTGCATCTATCATTTTTATGAATAGGTGTATAGTACACATGATTTTGGTATAATAAATAGTATATATGTATATTATTCATGTATTGTTTATACAATATATGTTTTTAACGATAGAGGATCTTATGACTACAAATACAAATGATGTACAACAAACTATTTATAGTGAATTAGGCTATAAATCCATGCCATTCCCATATACCACACCGGCTACTCTTGAAGCCTATGCGGCTCTCGTGGGGATTACAGCACCTAACCCTAACACTGCAAGAGTATTAGAGTTAGGTGCAACCTATGGTGGCAATATTATTTCCCAAGCATTATTTAATCCCGATGTAACATTTGTAGGTATTGAGCTTTCACAAGAACAAGTAGAAAAGGGCAATGAAGTGATTGCAAATGCAGGGCTAACAAATGTTTCCTTAGTTCAATCTGATATTGCATCTATTGGTAGTGAGATTGGTACTTTTGATTATATTATCGCCCATGGTGTATATTCTTGGGTCGATGACGATGTTAAAGATGCGTTGTTGCGCCTTATCGATGAACATTTAGCAGAGGATGGTATCGCCTATGTGTCGTATAACACATATCCTGGTTGGCATACGATGGAAGAAGTACGTCAGTTAATGATGTTCAGCAACCGTGATAAAGCTCAGTTTAATCACAAGGAAAAGGTACTGCATGGTAAAACCATTGGCAGTATCGTAGGTAGTCAAATTTTAAAATATGACAATCTAAAGGAACGAAATAGTAAATTTCTAGGTGCTCTTCGTTCTGTTATGCAAAAAGATGAATACTATGTTGGTCACGATCATTTAGAGCCTAATAATGATCCTGTATATTTCTATCAATTTAATGACCATTTGGCAGATCATAATTTAGCATATTTATGTGATGCTGATTTAACGCTATCTATGGTGCGTAGCTTTGATGCTGATATTGCAGACACCTTAGATAAATTAGCACCTAATGACCATGTAAGGCAGGAACAGTATTTAGACTTTATGTTAGATACAACATTTAGAAAATCTATTATATGCAAGGCTAAACATGCAGAATCAGTAACCTACGACATGGGAAATCCAGATTTAGTCAATTCTGTACCTATGCGTACTATTATTAATAGTTTTACGTACACGATTCTCTTCAATGAAGAAGCATTGTCCATGTTTGAAAACGATATTGTGCGCGATACATTCCAGTCCATTATTAAGGATGGCGGTCAGTTTAATATGATCGAGGCTTTAGCCATTGTGAAAGCTGCTAATGATGCTGCTAAGGGCGATGATGAAAGCTTGGAAGCTGCTGTTAATGCGTTATATGTAGCTATGGCAGAACATATTGTACGCGGTGGTCTACGTTTCTTGAAACACCCACATGTAAAAGCTTATTATATGGAGGGGCAATCTTTTGTGCCTGCAAGATTTACAAAGTTTGTGAAAGCTTTAGTTGAATCTGGTACAGACATCATGTATGGGGCTACCTCTGAAAATGAAGCTGTAGAAAATTTGTCCGATGAAGATTTGATGTTTATGGAAATCCTCAATAAACCAAAGGCAAAATCTACTATCGTTAATGCGATTAAGAAGAATCTCTTTGGCGGTGCGCAAGCTGGTCAGGCAAAAAATCAAACGGCTATGGCTGAAGCATTCTATGCTGAATTGACGAAACGTATGGAAACATTAGGCTATTTGGAAAATAAAATTAAATAAGGTTTTTTCCCCGTGTAACATGTGATAATAAGGTATGACAGGGGATAGTTAAAGGCCAATTCTCGATATATAGAATTGGCCTTTATTTTTATGTTTAATATTTTCTTTTTATTTTATAAATATTACATTTTGTTATGTTATGTTGCATAAAAGATATAGGAAAGATTAAGAAATGCATGAAAAAGACATGAAGTAAACATGACTTTTATGATATACTTTGTATGAGTGATTTTGTGTACATGTAACGATATGGTCATAGTAGGCCATATTTTGTTGTTAGTTAGTATAAGTATATTGTAAAAGGAGCTTTTCCATGGCATCTAAAAAGGCAGTACTAGTATATATACTAGAAATCCTACGAGATGAAACAGATGCAAATCATACATTATCTCAAGAGGAAATTCGTAGCATCTTAGCGAAGAAATATGAATTGACGGTAGATCGTAAAACCTTAGGTCGTCATCTAAATGATTTATATGAATCTGGTAATTTTAATATTGAATGTGAGGAATCTGCACTAGGTACAGATGGTTCGATTCGCCGTACTAATTTTTATATGATCCATCCCTTTGAAGAGGCTGAGTTACATTTGCTAATCGATGGTCTATTAGCCTCACGTCATATTAGTGTAAATCAGCGTAAAGATTTGATCGATAAGGTATCTGCCTTGGGAGGCCGTTATTTTAAATCCCATGGAAAACAAATTAAGAGTACACCTGATTCTCTTGTGAGAAGTCAGGACCTATTCCTAAATATTGATCTCATTGAAAAAGCGGTAACGGAAGGGAGAAAGATTTCGTTAGTCTATTATCAGCCTAATACAGATAATAAATTATATCCAAATCTTGATTATGCAGGTAATGAGCGAAATTATATTTTTAACCCCTACCAATTAGTATCTAGTCGAGGACTCTACTACTTGGTAGGTAACCACGATAACCATGATGATATGTCTACACTTCGTGTAGATCGAATTGGCAACATTAAGTTATTGGATATTCGCCGTAAGCCATTGCGGGACATTCAAGGCTATCACAATCAAAATACCTTTGATGTAGATAAATACATGAAGGAACATATCTATATGTTTGGTGGTGAATCAGTAACGGTAGTGTTTGAAGCAAAACGCACTATTGTTAATCAAATTCTTGATTGGTTTGATGGAAATGTAACATTTTTAAACGAGACGCCTCAAAAGGTGGAGTGTCGTGTTCATGTTAATCGAGAGGCTTTCAAATATTGGGCACTACAATATATGCAAAGCGTGAAAGTAGTATCTCCAGCGTCATTAGTGTTCGATGTGCGTGAAGCCATTCGTGATGGATTATCACAATATGTATAAGAAGAAGGGCTGTCAATATAACAGCCCTTTATTACTAAAAAGGAGCCATTGAGAAATCAATAGCTCCTTTTGTATGTTCTTAGAGAATATGCAATTTTTCTGCTTCTTTATAATCTTTTAATACTGGTCTTGGTGGTAATTTGTCTAAAATGCTGACAAGGTAAATTGCAATGGATGAGAATAAAAATCCTGGTACAATTTCATAAAGTCCAAAGAATGCAAATTGTTTCCAAATTAGGACTGTAAGACCACCTACAACGATGCCCGCAATACAACCGCGGCGCGTCATGCGTTTCCAGAATAGGGAGAAGACGATAGCAGGACCAAAGGCGGCTCCGAAACCAGCCCAAGCATAGGCAACCATCGTAAGGATGAGGCTATCTGGATTTAATGCTAAGAAAATGGATATGGCCGCAACCAACAATACAACAATACGGCTTACAAGAACGAGTTCTTTATCAGACGCTGTTTTGTGAATAATGTTAGCATAAAAATCATTGGCAATAGCAGAGGCTGTTACCAATAGTTGAGCGGATGCAGTACTCATGATAGCTGCAAGCACAGCAGACCAGATGAGGCCAGCCATAAATGGCGTAAATAG
>CAUTOY010000104.1:0-4045 GCA_963539855.1 uncultured Veillonella sp. | reverse complement strand
TATCGTCTTAAACCAATATTTTTTTAGATATCCTCTAACGTATAAATAGGCAAGTGTCTTTGAGAGAATGCAAGGTTTTTATTAAGTTCTGCCCATTTCTGAGCATCACCAATAACATAGATATATTCCTTTGCTCTTGTAAAGGCTACATTTACGTTGTTAGCATTAACCCATTTAATAGCGCCATTAGCAGAGCCGTCGCTCTGACAGCCTAACATATAAATAACCACTTTAGCCTCTTTACCTTGGAAGGTATGAACAGTCCCGATATTATCCTTTAACCAAACACTCTTATTATCTTTGTCGGTCCAGTTAACGATATCATCACTGATAGATTGCATATAAGTTTTAAACCCATGTGCAACACTAGTAAATGGTGTAATAATAAATATATCTTTAAATTCTGCGTTTCTAGCTCGTAACTTTTGGATTAACTCAAAAGCAATTTCACCTTGTAATGATATATATCTATCTTTACCTATACTCGATTCAATATTACTTGCATCATATGTTATCCAACAGCTTTCTTTACATGGATCAATAGGCTCATCAGAATCTATGGTCTTATTAATCATAAATCCACCATAAGATAATTCATTGGCAACTGTAAACATCGGGTCTTTACAGCGTCTATGAATAACAAGTGGGCATCCTGCCCAAGATTCAGAACCATCAAGGTTTTTGATAATACCTGCAAATGGATTTTGTGCATCAGCTAAGCTTTGTACAGATAGCTCTTTACTCCGATATTTACCAATACCTTCACCACCAATTTTTTCTACAAACAAATCCTGCACAATTTGTACCGGTTCAATCTGTTTTGGATCACCGACCACTATTGCCTTTTGTGCACGGTATAATGCCCCTACGAGCATATGAGGTGACGCTTGCCCTGCCTCATCAATAATGATAGTACCTAACGAACGTTCCTTTTTACAGTTAATCAAGAATCTCTCCACAGCAGCAAAGGTGGAGGAAATAACAGGCACTGCAATCATCAATGAATTAAGTAATGCTGGAAAAATCGTATCAAGGTCAAAGTTCTTCTGTATCTTTTTCTTCTCACTTAATGAACCCCAATACTGACTAAGTAATTGCATATTTTTTCTGAAAGCATCACTCATAACGACAGCCTTTTGTAATTGTAAGGCATCATATAATAAACGCTCTCTACATTCATTCAAATAGTTACACACATATAAAAATGCTGTGTGAGCCTCTGCACGGTCATCATCAGATGACATTAATTTTGATGCTATATCATCAAAGCAATGTATCGTGTCTTTACTAGTAGTTTTTAATACACCTAAAATCTCTTGCTGTGTTTTGTCTAATTCTTGAACAGAACCGTCAAGCCCTTTAATATCAAATAACAGATCATCTTTCGTATTAGTTATAGATTCACGCTCATTGACCAACTGGTGTAATGCATCCAATTGCTGTTTAACATTTTGAAGCTCTAAAGTGTTCTCCTCAATAGCCGATAACAATGCCGGATTACTCATAGCTTTTAAAATAGACCAATTAGTAGCACTCCAAAGCTTATCAAAAATAGAGCGTTGATTGTTATATTCTATTAGTTTAGACTCAATACTATTCTTATGCTCTATCAACTGCGACAAATCATCATCTAATGTATCATATTGACTTAAGTGCTCATTGATTGAAACAACTTCCTCTTGTAGCTGATTGGTTTTAAGCTTGTACTCTTGAATTAATTGGGTGTTCTCTTCATATGTTGTTACATAAGTAAACAATGTTTTCACAAGCTTATACTGAGCCTGAAACTGTCTTTTAGCACTTTCAAAGGCAGCTTGAGCATCAGGAATCCCCATAATAGAGGACATATCTGAGGATAATACATCTAATATAGGCATAAAGGTGTTTATATTAGATTTCTTACCAAGTCTAGCGGAAATTAATCCCCATTGTTCATTACTCTCTGCTAAACGATCAGCTAAGAATGTAAAATATACTTCATCAGATTTAACATATTGATACTTATCAACCTTAGCAAAACAAGCTAAATCAACCTGTTGGTCTGAGAACTCGGGATTAAATAATGTAGACCCATTTGTCCCCTCTTCCACTGAGTCAATATTTGGCAATTCTAATGTAATATTTTCAACGGCCTTATTATTTGATGAAAGTACGAGCATACCATACACAGCAATGTCACTAGGTATAGTATAGTAAAATGATTTACCATCCCGGCCCACAACCTTTTTGAAGATATCGTTTACATGATTACTTTCACAAAACTTAACAGCCCGCTCAACAATATTACTGGCAATTATATCCTTTAATAATGTTGTTTTACCTGTGCCAGGAGGCCCATTAACTGAAAAGATATCCTTAGGGTTCTCTTTAGCAATATTAACAGCAATTTGCTGCATAAAGGATAAGTTAAACTTTGAAGGCCATCTACCCAATGGTAAAACCTTAGGATTATACCATTGGCGCATCTGATCCGTATCTTTTAATAAATCATAATGCTCAATATCCTGATTAAGACTATTGATATACGACAATACCTTATCATTATCCTTTAATGTATCAATGTGTTGTAACACCAACTGTAAATCATCAAGGAAAAAGCTAGATTTTAAATCATTAATAGGCATTGTATCAGCTTTAACAAGCTGAATCTCCTCGCCCTTAAAGCCACAGTAGCCATAAATATCGCCAGCACGGAACATGGTAATGCCCATAGAATCCAAGATGTGCTCTTGTATATACGTATTAATTACACGTGCAGCCTCATCAAGAGATACCTTTTCCTCAGGAAGATTAAAACTATCTTCAATTGATTTAACAACCTCATCCCAACCATCTAGCTTAATATTATTAAACTCCACATCAGGCTGAGTCATCATTTGATAAATCACCCAAATAAAAGGAGAAATTTGAAGGCTCCCCTCTTTATAGTATCCCTCTGCATCAACAACAAACGATGCACTATACACATTCCCTAAATATGGTTGTTCTGGATGTTCAATCCCTAATTTATCAATAAAAGCTTCTAGTACTTCAGTTCCTTTGACTACACTTAACAGAACAGCATGTTCATCATCTAACACATAGTTCTTTTTATCCTTAAAACATTTAATTTCATCAAGAATAGAATAATTATAAGGATTATTTGGTAACGGTACTACATACGTTGAAACACGTGAATTTGTTTTTTTCCATAAAGGATTAATTACTGACTGTTGATAAATAGTAGTTCTATCATTTTCAGTAATAAACACGAGCTTTTTTACATACTTCTTAGGAATCGCTTTATACTTAGGTACCTCTTTAGGTTGCAAACACTCCAGTGAATACCAATAATTTATAATTTGCTTTGCCGTATCTCTCATCTATATCTACCCTCTCATTAGACTAATGAAAGTATTATACAGGTTGAATAAAGAGATTTCATGAAAGTTACGAGATTTCAATAGTATTTTATCTATAATTATAAATAAATTAAAATGAAATTTTATTAAGAATCTACATATGCATAAATTTTTCCCTTCATATTTTCTAATCACATTATAATTAAAAATCTATATTCACTTGATGAATATTAATTTTTGTTTCTCCATTGATTTTACTAAAATAAGCTTGATAAATTTTAAATTCATCATTCAATACCGATTTTTTATTCTTTAAAATACCTAATACCTTTAGCTTATCTGATACAGAAGTGTTATGTCCAAATATTATACCTATAAGCTTATTAGGTTCGTAAAACACCTTTCGAGTTTGATCATTATAAAACTGGTAATTATGATCAAAAATTATAGCTCTAGCCTCTTCTTCATAAACCCAATCTATTGTTTTTTTCGTATATATGGATTTACAAAGATCACCATAATCTTTAATCCAATCTTTGTTAAAGCGCCTATCATATAAAAAACATTTTTTATTATTTTTGCTATCTTTATACCAAAAATCAAGATGATCATCATCATAACGAATTAATAGAAAAAAATTTAAAGGAATTACTTGTAAATGATACTCTAAGAATGTACAAAAATGATGATATAAGAATGTACAA
>CAUTOY010000103.1:0-4076 GCA_963539855.1 uncultured Veillonella sp. | reverse complement strand
AGCAGATAGCGTATTGCATGATCATAGTTACGCCAATAGGGTTAAGCCCTTCTGCATTATGACCTACTACGATAGATATTACGATAGGAATCATAGCTGAGGATAGGGCTGTGGCAGATGCAAAGCCTAGGTGAATAACAATGAGGAAGGCTGCCATTACGGCTATTAAGATGAACACGCTAGCGCTTTCAAGGGAGAAAGCATTTACGAATACTTGAGCAAGCCAAGTGGCTGCTTTTGTTTTTAGTAGTACAGAGCCAAGACCTATACCGGCACCAAACATAACGATGGAACCCCAGTCGATATTAGGTTGTGCAAATTTCCAATCCATAATACCAATTTTAGGAATAAAGAATAATGCGATAGCTACAATTGTAGTTGTCGTAGTATCGATGGAATGTAATTTACCACCTGTAGCCCACAATGCAAGTAAACCGATGGAGATGCATAAGAGTTTCTTTTCATCAGTGCTCATTGGGCCGATTTCTTGACGCATTTTGGCTAGTTGCACATCGCCACCAACGAGTTCTTTAAATTCCGGTTTAATTAATACTTGCGTTAAGAAGTAGGTAATAATAACCATAATAATTGAAAATGGAGCCGCTGCGGTTAGCCAATCTATCCAACTGATAGAAGTATTCATCTGAGTTTGTATAAAGCCTATAGCCACGAGGTTTTGAGCTGCTGCAGTTTGAATCATAATATTCCAAAATGCATCGGCCTGTACAGCACCTACCATGAGTAGAGCTGCTACGCGGCTTTTACGTTCAATACCTAAGTTCTCAACAATGCCGATAATAATAGGAGCTAAGCAGGCAATACGGGCCGTTGCACTCGGTACAAAGAAGGCCAAGATTAGGCCTGTAATAATAACGCCTAAGTAAATGCGGCTTACTTTAGTGCCGACACTAGATAAGACTAGCATAGCGATGCGTCGGTCAAGACCCGTTTTACGCATGGCTACAGAGATAAACATGGCTGCACCAACGAGGATCATTGCAGGTGATGAAAAACCAGAAATGATAAGCTTTAATGCGTTAGCGGTGCCCATCATTTTAGCCGGCGCCTCAGGATTCGGTGAGAAACCGAGCAATAAGGCTGTGAGAGCTGTAATCATGGTCGCGCTGACTGGATAAGATACAGCCGATGTCATCCATAGGATGATGGCAAAGGCGAGAACACCAATCATACGGTGGCCACCAGTGGATAGCGTTTCAGGCGTTGGTAATAATAAAATTACGCCTAAAATAATAAATGCGAGAATAAGTCCGATATTTTGTGCTGTACTACGACCCTTCGGAGGAGCCGCAGTTTGTTGTGTTGTGTTAGTACTACTTACTGTACTCATAATAAACACTCCTTTCTGTAGCTATTATTATACAGTATTCTATAAATAAATATGTGATAATATATAAGAATATTGTATACATTATGGTATGTTCGTATGATAGAAAACGATATACATACCTATACAAGATACATAAACTTTGTTATACTATAGAAGTTGTAATAATAAATGTATAGGAAAATACAAGATTGGTGTTGACTTTCACTAATCGATTTGTTATTATAATTAAGTAATTTATGAAGCAGAGGCCATCCGCCACTCACCTAATACCTAGAAGTATGAGGTTAATATAGAGAATTCTATTCGGATGGTGTTTGCCGTCCGTTTTTTTTATTCTCTTGGAGGTGAACGCTATTAGCAAGGATACACCACGCATTAATGAAGAGATTCGTGCTCGTGAACTTCGTGTCGTAGGTCCTGAAAACGAACAAATCGGTATCATGTCTGGCCGTGAGGCATTGGCATTGGCTGAAGAAAAGCATCTTGATCTTGTGGAAATTGCACCTAACGCTAAACCACCAGTAGCTCGCATTATGAACTACGGTAAATATCGTTATGAACAACAAAAACGCGAGAAAGAAGCGAAAAAGAAACAAAAAATCGTAACTTTAAAAGAAGTTAAGTTACGTCCACATATTGAAGACCATGACTTTTACGTAAAAATGAAAAACGCATCCAAATTCTTGGGTGAAGGTAACAAAGTAAAAGTAACTATCATGTTCCGCGGTCGTGAACTTTCACATCCAGAACTAGGCATGGCAGTGTTGACACGTTTTGCTGAAGAACTCAAAGAAACGGCGTCTATTGAAAAAGCAGCTAAATTAGAAGGTCGTAACATGACCATGATTTTAGTAAGTAAATAAGGTATTGGGAGGATTATATTATGCCAAAAATTAAAACTCGTCGCGCAGCGGCTAAACGTTTCGCAGTAACTGGTACTGGTGAATTCAAGCGTGCAAAAGCTTTCAAAAGCCACATTCTTGAGAAAAAATCTCCAGCTCGTAAACGTAATTTACGTAAAGCTACATTGGTTGCAAAAGCTGACCACAAACGCGTAGCTAAATGCTTACCATACGCTTAATCGTTAACTATTAGATCGATATATCGTAATTTAGGAGGAATATACAATGGCAAGAGTGAAAAAGGGCGTTACAGCTCATGCACGTCATAAAAAGATTTTAAAATTAGCTAAAGGTTACCGCGGTACACGTTCTCGTTTGTTCAAAAAAGCTAACGAAACAGTAATGAAAGCGTTGTACTACGCTCGTCGTGACCGTCGTGCGAAAAAACGCGAATTCCGTCAATTGTGGATCGCTCGTATCAACGCAGCAGCTCGCATCAATGGCACAACTTACAGCCGTTTCATCGCTGGTTTGACTAAAGCAGGCGTTGAAGTTAACCGTAAAATGTTGGCTGACTTGGCAGTTAACGATGCAGCAGCATTCGCTAAACTTGTTGAAGTAGCTAAAAACGCTTAATAGCATACCATAACGAATGAAGGACTCTCTGATGAGGGTCCTTTTTTGTATGGTGAAAGCTGCCCCTAATATATTTATGAGAATAAGCTAAAAAGGATATTTAATAGGTTATGGCGAAATACTCAGTATAGATGGTTTTACACCGAAATCTATTGAATACTTTAATCGCATGAATTCGTAATAAAGGTGGCGTTATTTTGTATGTTTTCGGATTAATGATTCCCCTAGGACTGTTGTTACTCGTACTGAGCATTAAGCATACTGTGAAAGTGTATACGGTAACGGCCATACATGATATGCCTTATAGAACAGACAAAGGGGTTTTTACAATACAAACAGCTGGTCGCTATGGTATA
The DNA here is from genome assembly GCA_963539855.1 of uncultured Veillonella sp. Classification (GTDB taxonomy): domain Bacteria; phylum Bacillota; class Negativicutes; order Veillonellales; family Veillonellaceae; genus Veillonella. Next base: position 894 of record CAUTOY010000103.1, on the reverse strand, counting down.
TGGCTTAATGGCAATCGGTTTAAAAAAGCTCCGTTAGGGCTGTTTGGACTACAGGTTATTAACTGTGAAACGGAAAAGGAAGTCCCATTAAGAGCTAACTTGATACCCGTTAGTGTGACTAAAGTAATCGACGTACGATTCGAGCTCTATACATTTTATGCTAATCCGGGGACGTATCAGTTATTATTTAACGATAAGCCTAGTCGGATAGTAAAGATATTTGGTACGATTCGTCGCTATCTAATTAGTAGTGATGATGATTATAGGACGTATTCAATTAGAGTCTATCCACATTATTCTATGGTGCATTTATTCCTTAGTATATGGGGATTTATATTTGGAGTTCTAGCAGTGATGTGGGGAATAGCGGGATTGGTTATACATTGATCTATTTAAGATAATTTGAATTTTGTATTTTTGCTATATAATGTAAAGTATGTTATATTATAGATACAAAGAGAGCCATCAACGTGTAGCTAGCGTTAGGCCCATCTACAAAATTGCAAATTTAGAATGCGCCTAACGTGTAAGCACTGCGAATGCTTTTTTACGTTAGGCGTTTTTCTTACTCTATTTTAAAATAAAAGTAAGAATGGATACTGCTAGTGACAATATAGCAATGATAAGCATTACTTTTTCATAATTGTTCATAGCATCACCACCTTTCGGTGATGAGCCTAACTCACGTCGATGACTCTAGGTTCAGTATAAATAAGTGTCGACGATTTGTCGACACTTATTTAACTTATGTTAATGTGCTATAGAGTTATGAATACTTATAGATGATAAAAGCCTATAGCACGAAAATCGTACTATAGGCTTTTGTCATGTCTAATATTTTATCTTCTGTATCCGCCGCATCCTCTAGTATTAGAGTTTGGACCGCAATAGTTT
>CAUTOY010000102.1:0-4152 GCA_963539855.1 uncultured Veillonella sp. | reverse complement strand
TCCGCAGAATAATCACAAATAAGATAAGCTCCTCATTGAGGGGCTTTTTTTATTTTGCCTAAAATCATGTAACTTAGTATAATAGGACTATTAAGATATATATTATTAAAAGGGAGTATAACTTGTTTTATTTAATTGCGATTATTTGGCTTGTATTGGATCAAGCTTCTAAATATTATGTGATGAACCATTTTGCTCTTGGTGAATCACTACCGGTTATTCACAATGTATTCCATCTTACTTATATTATCAATCGCGGCGCAGCCTTTGGTATGTTGTCGAATCAACGATGGTTTTTTCTAGCAGTCGCGTTTGTATTAATCATCGTATATGGTTTCTATCGTAAGCGCGTTAATAATGGTCCATTATCGTTGCGTGTAGGGTCAGCATTGTTAATTTCGGGAGCCATAGGTAATGGCATAGATAGATATGTATTACATGGGGTAGTAGACTTTTTTGATTTTAGAATTTGGCCTATTTTTAATATTGCAGATATTGGTATATGTGTAGGCGTTGCATGTGTCATGTACTATTTACTAACATCTGAACATGAGGAGAAATAGATGAACGAATACAAAGTATCTTTGGATCAAGAAGGAAAGCGTCTTGATGTATTTCTGACGGATGTGATGGAAGGTTCTCGTAGTTATATCCAGAGTCTTATCAAATCTGGTCATGTTTTGGTAAACGGCAAGGTTGGTAAGGCTAATTTACGTCTTAATGCAGATAGCATTATTTCTGTTGATATTCCGGAACCAGAATCGGTAGAAATTTTACCGGAGAACATTCCTGTTGAATATCTCTATGAAGATCACGATATTATTATCGTCAACAAGCCTCGTGGTATGGTTGTGCATCCTGCAATTGGCAATTACTCAGGCACCCTTGTAAATGCGTTACTGTACCATTGTAAGGATCTGTCCGGTATCAATGGTGAGATTCGCCCTGGCATTGTACATCGTTTAGATAAGGATACATCTGGTGTTATGATGGCTGCTAAAAATGATGCAGCTCATATTGGCTTGGCTGAACAGGTGAAAGCTCACAGTGCAAAACGTACGTACTTAGCACTCGTTCAAGGGAATATTGTAGAAGAGAAGGGAATTATTAAGGCTCCTATCGGTAGACATCCTAAGGACCGCATGAAAATGGCCGTCGTCTTTGAAAATAGTAAGGATGCAGTGACGCATTTTAGAGTATTAGAACGTTATGGATACCATACATTAGTAGAATGTGTATTAGAAACGGGACGCACTCATCAAATTCGTGTTCACTTTGCGCATATTGGACATCCAGTTGTTAATGATCCTTTTTATGGATACCGCCGCATGGATTTCCCTATAGAGGGGCAAGCACTTCATTCTCATACATTGGATGTGGTGCATCCAATTACAGGTGAATCTATGCATTTTGAAGCACCTATACCGGAGGACTTTCAAAATTGTATCGCCTTTGCTAAGGAATATAGAGAACGTAGATAAGGGATAAGACTATGGAAACAAAACGTATTTTAATGGATGGGGACGCGATTAGACGTGCCATTAGACGTATTAGTCATGAAATATTAGAACGTAATAAGGGCCTTTCAAATGCAGTAATTGTTGGTATTGAACGACGTGGTGTTATGCTAGCTAAACGATTGCAGAGTGAAATTGAAGCTATTGAAGGCCTTCATATTGAGTGTAAACCTTTAAATGTAGCCATGTATCGCGATGATCGGGATACGCGACCTAAGGAAGGGGAACCTTGCTCTATCGATACGACAGAAAAAACCATTATCTTAGTAGATGATGTTCTTTATACAGGTCGTACCATTCGTGCTGCTTTAAATGCATTGATGACATCTGGTCGTCCTAAATCTATTCAACTAGCAGTATTGGTAGATCGAGGCCATCGAGAATTGCCTATACGCGCTGATTATGTGGGGAAAAATATCCCTACGTCTCATTTGGAGAAGGTGCGCGTACAGGTTCAAGAATTAGATGGCTCCGATGGTGTAACCATCGAACAATAATAGGTAGATATAACAAATCGACATACATTAAACGACTCGACGTACATGGTCGAGTCGTTTTTTGTAGGTGAATATATAATATTTTAAAGCTATATGTGTTATAACCTATATTTCAATATATTGTGGAGAATAGCGAAAATCTTCGTGCCCTATGCGCGCCATAGGTGATTTAAAACTATAAGCCTGTAGATCAGTAGCCTTCGTATCTATTTCCATCATTTGGCGACTAAAATCGGAAATTATTGTTGATGCTTTAGCCCATTTTTGGATAAGTGGAATACTCGGTGTATTGTGCTTTAACCACGTGCGGCCGCGCTGATTAAATGCCAATAATCGCGCGTATTGAGGGCCTAGAATATGAGCTTCTTGTAACATTGGTTTGGTGAGTTGTAGCGCAGTATAGGCTGCCATGCGGCGTAGTCTTGCATAGGTATAGCGTTTTGTCTTTATCTCTTCTAGCGCGTGCGTCCAGCTTACTTGCTGCATAGCCTTGTGCCAACGATGCTCAATGCCTTCCGTAAAATCTCCATATCTTTGTAATTCTGAAACTGAAAGTAAGCGATTGATGCCGTGCAGAATATCATTGTATCTTTCGTAGTCCACATAGGCTCCATGTGCTATGACCTTGTGCATATCATCTATGATTGTATGTGGTATGTAGGTATCGATGGTTATGCCTTCTACGAGTGCTTTTCGTAATGCGGTTCCTGAAGGAAAATCTTGTCCTTCAGATAAGGTGGGACTGTGATGTGATGATTGTCTAGTAATGGGAATGATCATAAGATTAGTGAAATACCGTTGGGCAGCGCGAATATATTCAAGGCCTAGTAGTGAGTTTGGAGCACTGTTAATGAGTTCTCCATTTTGTACATACTTAGCAATCACCTTGCGTAATGCCGTACCATAAGAAACACCAGTTTTTATATGCTGTTGAATGGCATCTTGTCCTTGTGGCGTATTTAGAAATTCAGCGGCTGTGTGCAATATGGCATTATCATCAAGTTCAGAGCCAAAGGAAATGCTGTGAATGTGTAGAGCTTTCATAAGGCGCACCGCACCAGTACAAAATAGTTCTGCACTGCCTAGAGAATAGACAGTAGGTAATTCAATAACGATATCAGCACCACCATGAATAGCCCATCGAGCACGGTCAAATTTGCTAAAATACGCAGGCTCACCCCGCTGTACAAAGGAACCGCTCATTATGGCGATACGGAATGCATCAGGATAGGTAGTGCTTAATGTATGTAGTTGATGCGCATGGCCGTTGTGAAACGGATTGTATTCACAAATAATACCGATTGATTTCATCGTAGTTCCTTTCATAATTTTATTTTCTATTATTATATAATAAATTAAAGGATTTATATAATGGGGGGCAGGTGTAATGTATGGAATTTTCGACCTTCTTGTTAGGAATTATAGAATTTCTTGTGAAAGTACTAGAATGGGAGGCGGTGTAATGGTATAATTAACTGTGAATTCTGATTTGACGTGAGGTGATTTGATGAAAGTACAGTGGAAACGAGCGTTACAGACCATTGTGTTAGGTACATCCTTATTGGCTTTAGCTGGATGTGGATCTAATAATGTGATGGATATATATAGCTTTGGTAATCAAGTCATTCGTTCCGGTCAATCGGAAGTGACTGTAGCCTTGCCATATGAAATGGGGAAAACATCAGAAACGACGAGTGTTGATGGATACCCTATGGATGCGTATGGTAGCCTAAGCCAACATATGTTAATTTCTGTAGAGGCCCGTCAACCGGCACCGGATAAAGCTTTGCCAACGGTTGCACAGTTTGTGGATCAAAAGAAAGCTGAATATGCAAAATTGGGTGCTACTGTTAATGTGGAATCTATCGATTTAAATGGGGTGCAAGCACAGCTCATTACCGGTGATTTTTACGTTAACAAAATTAAAACTAGTTTCTCTCAATATGTCTTTATGGATAAGGGTGTATTGTGGAATATAACCTATAGATATCCTACGGATGATCAAATAGGCGCTGATATCAGCAAACAAATTAAAGATAAGATTTACGTTACGCAAAAGAAAGAGGGTTAATCAATGAACGTATTAGTAGTTAACTGCGGTAGTTCTTCTTTGAAATATCAATTACTTGATATGACAA
>CAUTOY010000101.1:0-4179 GCA_963539855.1 uncultured Veillonella sp. | reverse complement strand
TTTTCCCAAAGAGTAGACATCATTTTTAATTTCATATTCATAATTTCCATAGTGTATCTCCTTTTGTTATACTAATAATGATACAGAAATTATATATACTTGTATAGGTGCTTTATGAAATCTACAATTATTCTATGCTCCGGAGGAGCTCGTAGTGGAAAAAGTGAATTTGCAGAACAATTAGCCTTATCCTTAAAAGGACGAAAGGCATATATTGCTACAGGGCAAGCTTTTGATGACGAAATGAAAGATCGCATTAAAAAGCATCAGTTACGCCGTGGTAAAGAATGGGTTACCTTTGAAATTCCACTACATTTACATAAAAATTGGGAACACATTAAGAATGTAAGTGATGTCATCTTAATTGATTGTCTTACAATGTTTACATCTAATCACTTCTTCGCTCATGGGGATATCAATACACAGAAGGATGCTAATCGTATTGAATCTATTATTTTAGAAGAACTGCGATTATTATTACAGGACATTAATAACAGTAATGATAAAACTGTTATTTTTGTGACCAATGAAATTGGGCTAGGTATTGTACCGGAAAATAAATTGGCAAGATATTTCCGCGATATAACTGGTCGTGTAAATCGAGAGGTTGCTAGTGCTGCCAATAAAATGTACTTAACAATTAGTGGAGTAACCATAGAATTAAAATCTCAGGAGGTTCATATAAATGGCTAAAAAAATCATGTTCCAAGGAACGAGCTCTAATGTAGGCAAAAGTATTTTATGTACTGCATTATGCCGCATATTTTATCGAATGGGCTATAAAACTGTGCCATTTAAAGCACAAAATATGGCTTTAAACTCCTATGTAACCAAATGGGGTGATGAAATAGGCCGTGCTCAAGTTGCCCAAGCAGAAGCAGCTGGCATTGATCCTATTGTACAGATGAACCCAGTATTACTTAAACCTACGGGAAATCAATCATCTCAGGTTGTACTAATGGGTAAACCAGTTGGTGTCTATAGTGCTAAAGAATATCATACACATTACTCCTTAACTGCTCTTGATAAGGTTAAAGAATCTCTTGCCTTTCTTGATGAAAACTTTGAAATGATTGTCATCGAAGGGGCCGGTAGTCCTGCTGAGGTTAATCTAAAGGCGAACGATATCGTAAACATGCGCATTGCAAAAATGACTCAAGCGCCTGTATTTCTCATCGCTGATATAGACAGAGGTGGGGCCATTGCTTCTATTGTTGGTACATTAGAGTTACTCGAACCTGAAGAACGCGATTTAATCAAAGGTATTGTAATCAATAAATTCCGTGGCGATATTAAATTATTAGAGCCAGCATTGACTTTCATCGAAGAAAAAACGGGTAAAAAAGTAGTTGGTGTTATTCCTGCCATAGAAAACCTTGATATTGATGAAGAAGATTCCGTAGCTTTGGAAAATAAACGAAATACTGTTTCTAAGGACATTCAAATTGCTGTCATTCAAACGCCAAAAATCTCAAACTTTACAGATTTTGATGCATTGAACTATGAACCTGATGTATCTGTTCGTTTTATTGGCCCAGGGGATGTTATTGGCACATGTGATTTGATTATTTTACCAGGATCTAAAAATACATTGGCGGACTTAACATACTTAAAGAACTCAGGATTAGCTGATGAGATTAAAGAGCTAGCTAAAAAAGGAACTCCTGTGATTGGTATTTGTGGTGGCAACCAAATGCTTGGTACTGCTATATATGATCCGCATCACATGGAAGGAGCTATTGAGGAGAGTGAAGGCCTTGGTTTAGTGAACTCTACTACAACCATGAAAGAACAAAAAACAACACATCAAGTCACATTTGATGTGGAGAATTTACATTTCCTTGACGGTATATTTTCTGGCAGTGAACTCGTAGGCTATGAAATTCATATGGGGGATACAACACCAAATGATGATACTGTAAAACGTTGTTTTACAATTACTAAACGCAGTGAAACTCCTATAACAGTCGTTGATGGGTTTATCGATGGTCGTCATCAAGTTATGGGTACCTACATTCATGGTATCTTTGATAATGATGAATTCCGTCGTTTTATTATAAATCAATTGCGTTTACGTAAAGGACTAGATGAAAAACCTGTTGTTTTCCATTATTTCGAACATAAAAACAATGCGTATAATCGTTTAGCAGACATCGTAGAAGAACATTTGGATATGAATTACATTATGACTTTATTAAAGGATAATGGGTGATATTAATGGATTTAAACATTCTCTTAGAGTGGTTTAAACACTACAACTATGTGTGTATTCCAATTTTGGCATTTATTATTGATACGATTATTGGGGATCCCAATAGTAAGTTTCATCCTGTTGCTCTAATTGGTCGTGTCATATCATTTTATGAGGCTGTATTTTATAAAGATACAGATAATGATACAAAAAAACTTTGGTATGGTGGTATTACAGTTGGATTTATATTATTAACCATTTATATCATAGCCTCATTGATTCTATGGATTGGCAGTCTCATTAATGAATGGGTAGAATATGCCATTCAGGTTTTCATTATGTATATCACAATTTCACCTCGTTCATTAGCCGCAGCTGGATTTGAAATTAATAGATTGCTAAAACAGGGTCATATTGATGATGCCAGACATCGTGTTTCATGGATTGTAGGGCGCGATACAGAAAATCTTGATGAAAGTGAAATCACACGAGCCACAGTAGAAACGATAGCTGAAAATACCATTGATGGCATAATTTCACCGCTATTTTTCTTTATATTAGGTGGTCCTATAGGGGCTATATTATATCGCACAGCTAATACTATGGATTCCATGTTGGGATATAAGAACCAAAAATATATGTTCTTTGGCCGTGTAGCAGCGCGTTTAGATGATATATTAAATTGGATTCCAGCACGACTAACATTCCTACTATTAGTTATTTCTGCCTTTATATTACGATTTGATGGCAAGTCTGCATTTCGTATCGGTCTTCGCGATGCCTATAAACACCCTAGTCCTAATGGGGGCTATGCAGAGGCACCTGTAGCAGGTGCATTGCACATTCGCCTAGGCGGTTATAACCAGTACTTTAAAAAGATGACATTTCGTGAATATATGGGTGATGCATTAGAAACACTAAATCGACTACATATAACTCGATGTGTATATATGATGTATTTGTCAACAATACTTATGATAATCATCACCACCATAGTCACTTATCAATTTATGGAGTAATACATAGATGACACCTTTTTTTATTGCCTTACAATTTCTAACTAGACTAAAAATAGTAAATCAAACAGAATGGTCCATGGAGGATTTTGGTAAGTCTGTTATTACATTTCCTTTTGTAGGATTGATCATCGGTATATTTTTAACCATAATCTATTTTATATTTTCTCAATTTTTGTCACCTATGCCATTAATGCTTATTATCGTTATCAGTGAATTTTTGTTCACCGGTGGCTTACATGCTGATGGATTAATGGATACAAGTGATGGACTTTTTTCTGGCCGTGAAAGAGAGAAAAAACTAGAAATAATGAAGGATAGCCGTGTAGGTTCCTTTGGGGTTGTAGCTTTTGTATTTATCACATTGTTAAAATGGCAACTGTTAACTGCGATTCCTATTCCTGAATTTATTCCTATTATACTTGTAATGATGCCTCTTATGAGCCGATATACATTAGTATTAAGTATTAGGTCATATCCATATGCTCGAAAAACAGGTATGGGCCAAGCATTTGCTGTCTTTGCACCAAAACATGTCATCACATGGAGCACTATTTCTACTTTCTGTATGCCTATTATTATTTGTTTACTTTTATCGTTACTATATGCAATCGTTTTGGGTATAACAAGTATACTTTCAATTCCATTTATACCATATAGTATAGCTCTCTTTGGTTTAGCATACGCTTTGGTTGGTTTAATAGAAATCAATACTTTCTCAATGATCGTGAGTTATATTATTAATCGTATTATCAATCACTATATTGTTAAACAACTTGGTGGAACTACTGGTGATACATATGGATTCGTTGTTGAAGTAACAGAAGTCTTGTTGGTATTAGTATATATAATTACATTGACATTATTATCTTCTGTTATGAAAGCTCCCATTTTTTAATCATGTAATTATACATAGATAGTTTTATTGTATGAGGAGGATTTAGTGACTTATTATGTTCGGGCTCCAGGCAC
>CAUTOY010000100.1:0-4221 GCA_963539855.1 uncultured Veillonella sp. | reverse complement strand
TGCTATTCAATCTGTCCCGTTGGGGCTGTGAAGATACATAAGCTACTTAAAGATAATACAGGCCTGAAGTAATCTGGCATGGGGCTGTGCAATAGGTATTCTGGAAAATAGTACAAACCTGAAGCAATCTGAAACCCGAACATTGAAAAGTGATTTATAACTTTCATACGGAATATATGGAGTCCCTATGGTTCCTATGGTATAATAGACTGTAATGAAAAATTAGCGGTTTAATTAGTAAGCGCACCCCCAGTATAGGAATGTATGGACATTATACATTGGTGAATATACTTTCATAAATAGATGCATATGGAGGAACTATGGAAAACAAGGAATTTGTTATTGTTGTCGATTTCGGCGGTCAATATAATCAGTTGATTGCACGCCGTGTACGTGAAAATCATGTATACTGCGAAGTATATCCATACAACAAAGCATTGGAAAAAATTAAGGAATTGAAACCGCAAGGTATCATCTTCACTGGTGGCCCTAACAGTGTGTATGAAGAAAATTCCCCTAAAATTGAAAAAGAGATTTTTGAACTTGGTATTCCAGTTCTTGGCATGTGCTATGGTATGCAGTTTATGGCGCATACATTGGGCGGCGAAGTTAAATCTGCGGACAACCGTGAGTTCGGTAAAACACCTACTAAAGTGGATACTACATCTCCATTATTCAAAGGCTTGGACGAAGACCAAGTTGTTTGGATGTCCCACGTTGACTATGTAGCAAAAGTGCCTGAAGGTTTTGAAATCGTTGCTCATACAAAAGACTGCCCTGTTGCATCTATGCAAAATAAAGAACGTAAATTGTACGCTATGCAATACCATGCAGAAGTATTGCACACTGAACATGGTAAAGAAATGCTTCACAACTTCTTGTACGAAGTATGTGGTTTCACAGGCACATGGACAATGGCAAACTATGCAAAAACTGCTATTGAAGACATCCGTAAGACAGTGGGCGATGGCAAAGTATTATTGGCTTTGTCTGGCGGTGTAGATAGCTCCGTTGCAGCAGCTCTTATTTCTAAAGCTATTGGTGATCAATTGACTTGTATCTTCGTTGACCATGGTTTAATGCGTAAAAACGAAGGCGACGAAGTTGAAGCAGCTTTCAAGGATTCCGGCATGCATTTCATCCGCGTAGATGCAGAAAAACGTTTCTTAGATAAATTGGCTGGTCTTGAAGATCCAGAAGCAAAACGTAAAGCTATCGGCGAAGAATTCATCCGCGTATTCGAAGACGAAGGTCGCAAAGTCGGCTCTGTTGACTATTTAGCGCAAGGTACAATTTACCCTGACGTTATCGAGTCCGGTACTGGCGAAGCTGAAGTTATCAAATCTCACCACAACGTAGGCGGCTTGCCTGCAGTTGTAGACTTCAAAGGCCTTATCGAACCATTGCGTAACCTCTTCAAAGACGAAGTACGTGAACTTGGTTCTGAATTAGGTTTGGCTGACTACCTCGTATGGCGTCAACCATTCCCAGGTCCTGGTCTTGCTATTCGTGTAATGGGCGAAATCACGAAAGAAAAACTCGACATCTTGCGTGATGCGGACTATATCTTCCGTGACGAAATTGCAAAAGCTGGCCTTGATCGCAGCATCAACCAATACTTTGCAGTATTAACATCTACACGTACCGTAGGCGTTATGGGCGACTTCCGTACATACGACTACACATTGGCATTGCGTGGCGTAACAACAACAGACTTCATGACTGCTGACTGGGCGCGCATCCCTTACGACGTATTGGACACAATCTCCCGTCGTATCGTAAACGAAGTACAACACATCAACCGTATCGTGTACGATATTACATCTAAACCACCTGCTACAATTGAGTGGGAATAAAAGTTAGAAAATATAGTATTTAAAGAATACAAATACAAAGGCCTTTCATCGTTATGGTGAGAGGCCTTTTGTGAAAGTAGTAGTTGTTCTAATTTGTTCTTACTATTTTGTTGTTACTAGTAGATATCTTTAAGGAAATAAGGGTATGGAGACTTTGAAAGAATTTTTAGATAGTGACATATATTTAGATATTATAAAAGAACTAGGTGGCGACAACTTTAATCAAGATCTACAAAGTGTTGAAATAGAAGAGCTAAAAAATCGATTGAGACAAAGACAATTCTTACTTGAAGGTTTTAATTGTAAGGTGCTTTCAGAAAATGAAATGGTGCAGTTTTACAAGCAAATGATAGAAGAATATGGAAAAGATATTATCATTTGGAGTAAGAGGTTTTGGCAATATAGCGATGCTACTATTGATGCATATCCCGATGGTGAATTTCCAGAAGGAGAGGAAATTTCTGAAGAGGATGTATCAGCTACAATTGAAGTAGGAAACTATTCTAAAACAAGTGTTGCTATGTATATCATTGAATTTGATATTTTGAAGAATCATCAAGAGATATTAGCTGATTATTATAAAAGATTGCGTATTCCTAGGACTGCGAAATATGCAAAAGATGTGATAGCATTATATAAAGATGTTTTTAGCTAAGATATTTAGATTTTACTATTTGCTGTACAGTTACTTTCTTCAGCAAGAAGAAAAGTACTCCGCCGAATTTGATTAATGGAAAGTATTGCACTCATCTTGTTATAAAGGGCTCTGAACAGCAGTTAGGTGTAAACTTTATTGATGGTGAGGATGTTATCTTTGATAAACCAATACGTGCTAATGCGTTGTCAGTTAACGAAGGGCTAGATTATTCTGCTCTACAAGCAGGTACTGAGTTCCTTATCATGGAAGGTGATAATGTTGTTGGTGAAGGGATTGTAAAAGAAATCTTTCGACATAAACCGTATGGGAGTAAATAACTATGGGCTATAAAAATGTATTCTTTTTGAGTTCCCAAAGAACCTACAAGAGGCAGAGGCGTTTATTCGCGAGATGCGAAAGTTAAAGTAATCACTATTATTGGAGTGTATATGATTAAAATAATTGATGGCAAACCGTATTTAGATCAAGTAAAAGAGCTAATTCAAGAGTATACGCAGTGGCTTGGTCGCGATTTGTCCTTTCAGAATTTAGATAAGGAATTAGCAGATATCGGTGAGAAATATACGGTTCCCAATGGTGAATTATTGGTTGCTATCGATGATAATGATGTGGTGCTCGGTATGGTGGCGTATTATCAGCATAGCGATATCCGTTGTGAAATGAAACGTCTCTATGTGCGTCCCGCAGGACGTGGTCATGCTCTAGGTGATCGTCTCGTTGAAAGCATCATGGATCATGCTAAGGCTTCTGGCTATAAAGAAATGGTGCTAGATACAATTGAACCGTTGCAAGCGGCGATCCATTTGTATAAGAAGCATGGCTTTGTTGAATGCGAGCCATATTATCATAATCCTATGAATGATGTTATCTATATGATGAAGGAACTCGATTAATAGAGACTATTTAGTTTTAAAGGCTTATTTAGTTTTAAAGCGCTTATTTAGTTTTATAGTCTCTTTAATTGTTGTATAGAACTTAATTGATACCATGTATTTGATAGCATATATTTCCGGCGTTGGTGGAGGAGCTTTTATGGAGATTACATATACTGAGGAGCGAAATTTTACGCCCCAGAAAGTAGCAGAGTTATTTCTAGCCGTTCGTTGGGTGGTAGGTAAATATCCAGACCGTCTATACAAGGCACTTATGAATTCCTCCCGCGTGATTTCTGCTTGGGACGGTGACCGTTTAGTCGGTCTTATCCGTGTCATGGATGATAGCGAGCTAGTATGTTTCATCAATTATGTGCTAGTTCATCCTGATTATCATGGCCGAGGTATTGCAGGTCATTTGCTAGAAATGGTGAAAGAGGCTTACAAGTCTTATTTGTACATTAATGTTATGATTGGTGATAGCAAGAATGCACCATTTTACGAGAAGTATGGATTTAAGGTAAAAGAGAATTCCCTCCCCATGCAATATCGTAATGTGCCTAAATATACGAAAAAATAATGGGTCGAATATTCTTGTTGGATATTCTGTATAGCAAGTAACTAGTTAAATGATTAATAAAAGGCTACACATCATTTTTTGAATGTGTAGCCTTTGTTTTATAAACAGTATATACTAAAACCGATATGTAGATATTGATGGAGAAAGATATGAATATAGTAATACGAAAAGCGACAACTGCAGATTTAGACTTAGTAACTCATATTGAAGCTACTTGTTTTCCGCCAGCAGAAGCGGCGCCTCGTGAGGCTTTTA
>CAUTOY010000099.1:0-4363 GCA_963539855.1 uncultured Veillonella sp. | reverse complement strand
GCTATGGACGATGCTGCTGTTAAGGCGTTACAAGACGAATCCTTATGGGATTTATACAACAATATTGAATTGCCATTGATCCATACATTATTAGTTATGGAGAAACATGGTATTTATATTGATCCTGTAAAACTAGAAGAAACAACTGTTAAATTCAAGGCGGAACTAGAAGCCGTTCAACAAGAGATTTATGAATTGGCAGGAGAAACGTTTAATATTAACTCTCCAAAACAATTGGGTATCATCTTATTTGAAAAGTTGAATCTACCTGTTATTAAAAAGACGAAAACTGGTTATTCCACTGATGCTGAAGTACTTGATATGCTTCGTCATGAAAGCCCAATCATAGAGAAAATTTTGGCCTATCGCTCTGTAGCTAAATTGGTTTCTACTTATTGTGAAGGTTTAGCTGTTTTAATAAATCCTGAAACGCATCGTATCCATACTACATTTAACCAAATGGTGACGGCCACTGGTCGTTTGAGTTCCTCTGATCCAAACTTACAAAATATTCCGGTACGCACAGAAAAAGGTCGTGAAATAAGAGCGTTATTTTATCCTGGAGAAGGTTTTGATACATTGGTGAGTGCCGATTACTCACAAATTGAACTCCGTATTTTGGCGCATTTGTCTGGAGACGAAGCATTAATTCAGGCTTTCAACGATGGGAAGGATATCCATAGATTTACCGCTGCCGAAGTGCTTGGTAAGTCTCAAGAGGATGTAACCAGTGAAGAACGGTCCCATGCAAAGGCTGTCAATTTTGGCATTATCTATGGTATTTCTGATTTCGGTTTGTCTCGTGATTTAGGCATTACGCGTCAAGAAGCAAAAAACTATATTGAGCTTTATTTTAGCCGTTACCCGAAGGTTAAAGAATATATGGATAACATGGTCAAAGAAGCCCATGAAACTGGTAAGGTGCGCACCATGTTCGGTCGTATGCGTGAACTGCCAGATATTAACAGCCGTAATTTTAATCGACGCTCCTTTGCAGAACGGACTGCTATGAATACGCCTATTCAAGGTACAGCTGCAGATATTATAAAATTAGCTATGAATAAGGTAGAATCAATCTTAGAAGAGAAGAAATATAAGTCACGCCTATTATTACAGGTTCACGATGAACTTGTATTAGAGGCTGTAAATGATGAGTTAGATGCAATACAAGCATTGCTAAAAAATACTATGGAGTCCGTTGTAGAATTACATGTACCACTTATCGTTGATGTGCATAATGCTGAAAACTGGGCACTTGTAAAATAAATATTGCGTATAACGTTTGGAGTAGAAGAATAGATGCAGGAGGCACATATGTTAAAAATAGGCTTAACAGGTGGAATTGCATCTGGTAAGAGCACAGTACTAGACTTTTTTAAAAACAAGGCTGTACCTTATATTGATGCCGATGTAGTAGCACGTGAAGTGGTAGATCTTGGTACACCTGGACTCGCTGCTATTCGTGAATTGTTTGGAGATACAGTTATTCTCGATGATGGCAGATTAAATCGTGAAGCGCTTGGTAGTATCGTCTTTCATAATGAAGAAAAACGCCTACAGTTAAATAGCTGTTTACATGGTTTTATTCGTCAGCGTATTGATGAGTTAAGTGCTATGTACGAAGAGAAAGAGGTACCAGCCGTAATCTATGATATTCCTCTTCTTATTGAAGGTAAGTGGTATGAGCGACTAGATACGGTTTGGCTAGTGTATGTATCGCCAGAGGTACAGGTTCAACGATTAATGGCGCGTAATGGTTACTCAAAAGAGGATGCGTTGGCTCGTATTCATAGTCAAATGTTACTAGATGATAAACGCTCCTTTGCAGATGTTATTATTAATAATGATGGTACACCTGACGAATTATATAAACAGTTGGAAAAATTGTGGCATGAGAAACTACTACCGTTGTATAATAAATAATTATCAATCAATATATGATTGAATTAATACAATATAAATTTGTAATCGTTTGAACTAAGGGGAGGATGTATGAAACGAACTACTGCAACAGCATTGGCTGTTGTCGTGTTGGGATGGTTTTATTTTAACCATATGCAAGATCCTGTAGCACGCTATACGGCATACCCCTTTGATTATAGAGATGTAGTTGTATCGGCTGCGGAAAAAGAAGAGGTGTCACCATCGTTAGTGGCTAGTGTTATTTTGGCTGAAAGTAAATATAAGAATTCGGCGGAATCCGAGACGGGAGCGCTTGGGCTAATGCAGCTCATGCCGGATACGGCCCGTTGGGTAGCACAACAAATGGGGCACAGTAACTATACAGATCGACAATTAAAAGAACCGGAAATAAATATTCAACTAGGGACATGGTACTTAGGTTATTTATTAAAAGAGTTTAATGGTGATGAAGTGCAAGCGTTGGCTGCTTATAATGCAGGTCGTGGACATGTAGAATCATGGATTAAGGAAAAAAATTGGAATGGCATGGTCGATACGATTCCATTTCCTGAAACGCGTATGTATGTTAAAACTGTGTTAACCTATCAAGAAAGGTATGAGGCATTATATGGAGAACATCATTGAAACCTGTAAGTCTTTAGATTATTCTTGGTTGCCACCGGAGATTGGTAATTTTAAACTCAAGGTGACAGGGCCTAATGAAATTGTGAAAGCTCAAGAAACATTAGCTGCAGGTGAGGCTGTGTTGACATTACCTTTATTTCACTATGAAAATGATTTAGGTTGGAAGTGGTGTGCTCTCTACGATAAAGAGGTAGAGGATTATACCGTGCATGTAGTGATGCCTTTGTTCACATTTGTAGATATATCTTTTGTGCGCCAAGAGTTTGAACCGTATTGGCAAGGTTTACAAGAACGTTGTGTACAGGGGCTTTCAAAATTATTAATCAACAGTGCAGAAAATTTCACCTATACCTATATGCGTAAGGGTCTACAAAATTGGGATTTTGAAGCTGTTATGCCCGCTGAGTTAGAAGGATTTGTACGAGATATAACGCCTAAAAATGCAGTGCGTATGATTAATGGCTCGTACATTATAGGTGAATATCGAAAGATGGATGAATGTACAGGATTACTGTTGTTCTATAATGAATATCGCGATGAATTCTTTGCTGAATTACGGTATCAAAATTATCCAGAAATTGATCATCATCTTGATGCTAAAACATTAGATAAATTGGAACATGTACTATCTGAACATTTAAAAAATATACTGTGTGAACTAAATTCACGCGGTTAAATTGTACATTTTAGCAGATTTATGCTATACTATATATGACTTTTATATAAACTTTTTTAAGAGTGGGCTATTTTTTGCTCACTCTTTCGTTTATGATTGGGTGAAATTAGTCATATAATTGTATCAAATTGTATGATGAAAACAGCGTATATGATCAATATGTAGTATGTTATAAGGAGGCGATGGCTATGAAAAGAGAGGCCGTAGAGGAATTTGTATCCTCTGTAGTCGAAGGCGTTATAGCTGGCACGAATCTGGAATTAGTCGATGTCGACTATGTTCGAGAACGCGATTGGTATTTGCGCGTGTACCTCGATAAACCAGGTGGTGTCGATTTGGATGACTGTCAAATGGTCAGTGAAAAATTGAGTGCTGCTCTCGATGAGAAAGACCCTATTGCAGAAAATTATTTGCTTGAAGTGTCTTCTCCTGGTCTAGATCGAGTACTAAAAAAAGACAAAGATTTCATCCGCTATAATGGCCGTGATGTAGATATCCAATTGTTCAAACCTATTAATGGTAGTAAACAATATACGGGTGTGCTACAAGGCTTTACCGATACAACGATAGAATTTTCAATTAATGGTGAAAGCGTAACTTTTGAACGTTCTGCCATTGCACAAATTAGATTACATCTTGATTTTTAATATATGGAGGCATACGAGTGAGTCAAGAATTAATTCAAGCAGTTATGGTGCTGACTAAGCAAAAAGGCTTTGCACCTGAGGTTATTTTTGAATCCTTAGAAGCTGCATTATTACAAGCATATCGTAAGGAACCACATTCTAATCCAGATGCGTATGTGGAATTGAATCGTGAAACTGGTGCCTATAAGGTAATGGCGAAGAAACAAGTTGTAGAAACTGTAGAATTCCCAGAAACTGAAATCAGCCTATTAGATGCTCGTAAAATCGATAAACGTTATGAAATTGGCGATATTGTTGAAGCAGATGTAACACCTGCTAACTTTGGTCGCAGTGCAGCTCATACAGCTAAACAAATGTTGATTCAACGTTTGAAAGAAGCTGAACGCAGTGTTGTTTACGAAGAATATTATAGCCGTGAAGGCGATATCATTACGGGTGTTATTACACGCGTTGAAGGTAAAAACGTATATATCAATCTTGGTAAAACAGAAGC
>CAUTOY010000098.1:0-4409 GCA_963539855.1 uncultured Veillonella sp. | reverse complement strand
TGATTATAGATTATATAGTTATATCTGCATAGTCAGATTGTGTAGTTTAATGAGGTGATTCACTTATGTTTAGTGTAAAAAAACAAGCATTAACAGTTTCTGCTGCATTGGCGGCTTTCGCTTTGACATTCGGTGCTCCTGTGCTAGGTCACGCAGCTTACCAATTAAATGATGAAGTAAAAGACCCTACTCCAGCATTGAAAGAAGCTTCTACAATCGGTGTTCGCACACATAATACTGAAGCTTTACAAAATATGCAAAATAAAGATGCTATCCTTGTTATGAGCTTTGGTACTACATACAAAGATACTCGTGCTAAAACAATTGATGCTACTGTAGATGCTATTAAAGCAGCTCATCCAAACACTAAAGTAGTAACAGCTTTCACAAGCCACATTATTCGTGATCGCATCCAACAAAAAGAGGGTATTACATACCCAACTCCTGAAGAAGCATTAGATCAATTAAAAGCTGAAGGTTACTCTCGTGTAGCTTTAACATCCTTAGATGTTATCCCTGGTATGGAATACAACTATGACGTAGCTGTTTACAACCTTTACAAAAACAACTTCAAAAAAATGACATTAGGCACTCCACTTATGTACTGGATGGGTCAAGAAGGTCAAACTGACCAAGTCATTGAAACTCTAAAAGCTGTTCAATCCCAATTCCCTAAATTGGGTAAAGAAGATGCTCTTCTTATCATGGCTCATGGCACTCCAGATCCTTCCAATGCATACTATTCTGTAATTCAAGATCGTATTCACTCCCTTGGGTTGAAAAACGTATACATCTATACAGTAGAAGGTACTCCAAACCTTGAACAAGTAATCCCTCAATTAAAAATGCACGGTATTAAACATGTTACATTAATGCCATTCATGATGGTTGCTGGCGACCATGCCAATAATGACATGGCTGGTGCAGAACCAGAATCCCATAAATCCATTCTTGAAAAAGACGGCTTTAAAGTTGACACTTACATCCATGGTTTAGGTGAAAATCCTAACATCCGTAACTTATTCGTTGAACGTGCTAACGAATCTTGGGACGCTTTACAAAAATAATCAATCTACAATTTAACTAGTATTGTTATATAACGTACATAGGAGTACATCATGAAAAAACTACTACTTTGTAGTCTCGCTTTGGTCATGGTTGTACTAGCAATAGCTGGGTGTGGTAAATCCACATCCAGCTCTTCTGCTACTACAAAGGAACTCACATTTAATGGTGAAACCTATACCGTACCAAAAGATCCTCAACGCATCGCCGTTCTTTCAAATTCCGTGTTGTCCATGCTATATGCAGTGGATGGCAAGGCTATCTCTCGTGCTAGCACAACAGATAAATTAGCGCCAGATTTAGAAGCATTACCAGCATTAGGTCAAACGGCTAATATCAACATGGAACAATTGTTAGGTTTAAAACCAGATGTGGTATTGGGTCTAGAAAACCAACATAAAAAATATGAATCTCAATTGCAATCTAACAATATTCCAGCCGTACTTTTCAATTACGATGGCATTAAGGATAATGTGCCAATGTTAACATTTCTTGGAGAATTAACAAACCACCAAGATAAGGCTAAATCCGTTATTGCTACCTATGAAAGTAACATTCAAAAGGTAAAAGATGCTATTAAAAATCAACAACCTGCTCGTGTTGCCGTATTGCGTGCTACCGGTAAAGGTGTGACTGCGGAAACCGACGAAGCGGTAACTGCATCTATGGTCAAAGAATTAGGTATGACAAATGTTGTAACATCTCACCTAGATGGTACAACTAAGGATAAAACGGTACCATATTCTCTTGAAACATTAACCGCTGATAACCCTGATATTATCTTCGTCGTTACCATGGGTAAAGAAGAAGAAATTACAAAGGCCATGAAGAAAGCTATGACAGATAATCCTGCATGGGCAAATCTTAAGGCTGTACAAAATAATCGTGTCATTTACTTACCATCTAAACTATTCCTACTTAACCCAGGTCTACAAACACCTGAGGCTATGGCTCGTTTAGTGAAAGAAGCGTATGGCGTTGATGTTACATTTTAACATATCCTAACATATTAAAGAGGGCATTCCCCATATCGGGGATGCCCTCTTTCACTATTAGTCTAGCTATCTACTCAACTAAACCTTTTACGCGTATATATTGTTTATCATCAAAGGTATCGATTTGTACATCTACGGAAAATACATCTCTAAATAGTTCATCCGATACGATTTCTTTCGTGTCTCCCGCTGTAACTAAATGACCATCTTTTATAATGGCCATATGATGAGAATATTGTACGGCTTGCGTCAATTCATGGAGTACCATCAATACGGTTAACCCTTGTTCATCATTTAATCGTTTCAACAATTCCATAATTTCCAGTTGATGATTAATATCTAAATATGTTGTTGGTTCATCTAACACTAACAATTTAGGTTGTTGTGCTAGTGCCATAGCAATCCATACCCGTTGTCGTTCACCACCAGATAAGGACGGAATTAACTGATTGCGCAAATGATTCGTTTTCGTAATTCCCAATGCATAATCAACGATTTCTCGGTCCTCTTTGGCCGTATTTTTCCACCATGTTTGGTATGGATAGCGTCCACAATATACCAATTCTTCTACGGTCATATCCTTTGGTATATTAGGTACCTGTGGCAGAAACGCCATTTGACGTGCCAGCTCATTTTGGGAATAAGACTGTAATGGTTTCCCCAGAATTGTCACACATTCACGAGGACTATGGATATAGCCAATCATAGACCGTAACAATGTACTTTTACCACAACCATTAGGCCCTATTAAGGTCGTTATTTTACCAACAGGAACCGATACATTAATATCATGTAAGATATGACGATCACCGAGAGTTACGGATAACTGTTTTACATCAATAGCCGTATTCATTAGTTATCCCTCCTCAATAGATATAAGAAGAATGGTGCCCCAAAGAATGCCATAATAATGCCAACCGGCACCTCGATTGGACTCCACATAACACGCCCTACCGTATCGCTAACAACGAGGACGAGTGCACCTAATAACGCAGAACCTGGTAGCAAGTACGCATAATCATTACCAATGATAAGTCGTAACATATGAGGTATAACGAGGCCTACAAAACCAATCAAGCCTGCAATACTAACAGCGCCTGCTGCTAATAGAGCCGCAACGGCAGTCATAATAAACCGTGTTTGTTCTACCTTAAGGCCTAGTCCCTTTGCTGTTTCATCACCTAAACTTAAAATAGTAAGACGTTTGGCACCTAAACACGCAAAAATAAGACCTACTAACGCGTATGGGAACAACACCTCTACTTGAGGCCAACTGCGTGCAGCCAAGCCTCCTACCATCCAAAGTAAGGCCCCTTGCACACGATCACCATAGAATACAAGTAGTGCAGAAATACCAGAGCCTAAAAAGGCAGCCACCGCAACACCGGCCAAAATGATACGGCTTGGGCGTACACCATTCTTCCAAGCAAGAGCATATACCATCATCGCCGCAGCCATAGCACCAATAAAGGCGACGAGAGGCACAATATGATCATAGCCAGGAAAAAGAATAAATATAATAACTCCCGCAAGTCCAGCACCGGAGGAAACGCCTACGATTTGAGGATCTGCTAAAGGATTCTTCATAACCGCCTGTAAAATAGCACCCGATACAGCTAAACAAGCACCAACCAACGCAGCAACAATATTACGAGGTAATCTAATATTCCAAATGATTTGCGATGCTGTATCTGTAAGCTCACTAGCCCATAAGGTATGCCAAATCTCCGATAGAGACACCGGTGTAGAGCCCCAAATCAGCGAGATAATCATGCTGGCCACGACAGCAATAACCAAGACAACAATAACTGATATGCGAAATAGTTTTCGTTCATTCAGAGAGTCCACAGTAACCTCTCCTTTCACAAATACATGGTGCTATCAGCACCCGTATTATACATATAAACCTCATAATAGATACAGTAAAACCCGAACCGCCAAACAGTATGCAACGATTCGGGTTACTTATTATTTAGATTCTTTGCCTTCTACGAAGAGCATATCGTTGCGTTTTACATCTGTGTAAAGCAAAGCATTACATACAGATGCCGCAATTGGGCTACCACCCTTATTACCTTTTACAGTAATGTAAGGAACTGGTGATACTTCCATCAAATAATCTTTGGATTCGGCAGCACCTACAAAGCCTACAGGAATACCGATAATAAGCGCTGGTTTAACGCCTTCTTCAAGAGCAAGGCGCAATACTTCGTACAATGCAGTTGGCGCATTGCCGATAGCAACAATTTGACCTTCCAATTGTTTACCAAATGTGCGCATAGCAGCAATAGAACGAGTTACACCTAATTCTTTAGCCATTTTAGCTACATTTTCATCTTTAATTAAGCA
>CAUTOY010000097.1:0-4549 GCA_963539855.1 uncultured Veillonella sp. | reverse complement strand
CATATCCAACTTGTCTAAAAAATAGCGACGGTTTATCTGAAGATGAACTCAAAGATCGTGGTCTCAACCACTCTCTCGCTCATGTGGACTTTATGATTGGTCATGAAAACATGAATATTACAGGCATTACAAAAGACGGCCAACAAGTTGATATCATGATTGACGGCCGCTTATTGGTATAACAAACAACATATAAAGGGGATGGTACATCCTTCGTAAGCTCCACCGACCGGATCTGACTCCGGCCTTCGGCCTCCGCAGGGCCAAAGTCGCTTCTGAAGGATGTACCATCCCCTTTTTATTTGTTATAGTGTTATGTCCAATACACGGCCCGTCGATTGATATTCAACAATATCTACACCGGCTGTCTTTAGCATACGTTTTGAAGCCTTAACCTCTTTCGTATCCTTGTATAAATCATCACGATAGATAACAGCCTTTATGCCGCTTTGGATAATAGCCTTTGCACATTCATTACAAGGAAATAATGTTACATAAATCTTAGACCCTTCTAGAGAACCACCGCGATAGTTTAGAATCGCATTTAATTCACTATGAACGGTATAGAAATATTTATTATCATCTGCCGTATCCCGTTCCCACGTAAAATCATCATCACTACAATTTAAGGGCATCCCATTATAACCAATGGATAAGATCTTATTATCATTGCTGACGATACAGGCCCCCACTTGTGTATTTGGATCTTTGGATCGTTGCGCAGCCAAAATAGCAACACCCATAAAGTATTCGTCCCAAGAAATATAATCGCTACGTTTTGCCATAATAACCTCTCTAGATAATAAAGCCCCCTTCTACCTATGTAGTTGGGGGCTTTCATTATATTAACAAATCATATATAGAAATATTATTTTACAACGATATTCACAAGTTTACCTGGTACGTAGATAACCTTAACGATTTGTTTACCTTCTGTAAATTCTTGAACACGGCTGGATTCTTTAGCCAATGCTTCCAATTCTTCTTTCGTAATATTTACAGAAACAGTTAATTTATCGCGAACCTTACCATTAACTTGGAGAACCACTTCTACTTCGTCTACTTCAAGAGCAGATTCTTCGTATGTTGGCCAGTTCATAGTATGAACAGATTCAGTTTCGCCAAGTTCATGCCACAATTCTTCTGTAATATGTGGTACGAATGGAGCTAACAACAACACGAGATTATGTGTTAATTCATTCGCAAGGTCAGTATTTACAACTTCAACTTTGTCCTTGTGTGCATACATGGCATTGACAAGTTCCATAATCGCACTGATAGCCGTATTGAAGTTGAAGTTATTATCTAGATCTTCTGTAACCTTTTTAATAACACGGTGTAATTCGCGGCGTAATGCCACTTCGTCTTTTGTAAGGTCACCAGTATGATTTTCCTTAGCCGCTTGGTCATAGGCATCAACAATACGCCATACGCGGCCTAAGAAACGGTAGGAACCTTCAACACCTTGGTCACTCCAATCGAGATCGCGGTCAACTGGTGCTGCGAACAAAATGAATAAACGAGCTGTATCAGCACCGTATTTATTGATAATTTCTTCTGGAGAAACTACATTGCCTTTAGATTTAGACATTTTACTGCCTTCTTTAAGTACCATACCTTGAGTCAAAAGACCGCGGAATGGTTCGTTAGCTTCAATGAGGCCTAAATCATGGATAACTTTTACAAAGAAACGAGAGTATAACAAATGCAAAATAGCATGTTCGATACCGCCGATGTATTGATCAACGTTCATCCAGTAATTAGCAATTTGAGAATCAAATGGTGCTTTATCGTTCAATGCGTCAGTGTAACGCAAGAAATACCAAGAGGAATCGATGAATGTATCCATAGTATCTGTTTCACGACGTGCAGGGCCACCACATTTAGGGCATGTGGCGTTCATGAAAGCTTCGGATGTTGCCAATGGGGATACAGCGCCAGATTCGAATTTAACATCTTCAGGAAGACGTACAGGCAATTCTTCTTCTGGTACAAGTTGTTCACCACATTTGTCGCAATATACAACAGGAATTGGCACGCCCCAATAACGTTGGCGAGAAATAAGCCAATCGCGAAGGCGGAAATTAGTTTTACCTTCACCGATACCGCGTTCATGAAGTGCAGCTGTAATATTTTTACGAGCCTCTTCAGATGTTTGACCATCAAATTCGCCAGAATTAATCAATACGCCATCTTCGTGGTCAGATTCTTCCCATGTATCGAAATTGTAGCTTTCACCATTGTGAGACACAACAGGTTTAATAGGCAAATCGTATTTATGAGCAAATTCCCAGTCCCGTTCGTCATGAGCAGGAGACCCCATAACAGCACCTGTACCATAATCTACGAGAACATAATTAGCAATCCAAATAGGCACTTGTTCACCAGACATAGGATTTACTGCATAAGAACCGGTAAACATCCCTTCCTTAGGCGCTTCTGTAGATGTACGGTCGATATCGCTCATATTGCGCATACGCGTAATAAAAGCATCTAAATCAGCTTTGTTAGGTGCGTTTTCAATTAAACGTTCTACATATGGATGTTCAGGAGCCAATACAACGTAACTTACTCCATAGATTGTATCGACACGAGTCGTATATACAGAAATACGTTCATTAATGGATGGCACATCAAATGAGAATTCTGTGCCTTCGGATCGACCAATCCAGTTCTTTTGCATCAATTTAACGCGTTGAGGCCAACCATCAAGTGTATCGAGATCATCTAACAAGCGATCTGCATATTCAGTGATGCGGAGGAACCATTGAGATAAATCCTTTTTCTCTACAGGATTATCACAACGCCAGCAAAGACCATCGATAACTTGTTCGTTAGCTAATACAGTGTGGCATGTTTCACACCAGTTAACCTTTGCTTCTTTTTTATAGGCTAAACCTTTTTTATAAAATTGTTCAAAGAACCATTGTGTCCATTTATAGTAATCTTCTTTACATGTAGCAACTTCGCGGTCCCAATCATAAGAAAGGCCCAATGCTTTTTGTTGCTTTTTCATGTTCTCAATATTGTCAAGAGTCCATGTTTTAGGTGCAATACCATGTTTAATAGCTGCATTTTCTGCAGGCATACCAAAGGAATCCCAGCCCATTGGATGCAATACGTTAAAGCCATTCATTTTCTTAAAACGCGCTACTACGTCTCCGATAGAATAGTTGCGCACATGGCCCATATGCAAGTTACCAGATGGATATGGGAACATTTCTAATGCATAGTATTTCTCTTTACTTTCGTCATACTCAGTTTTAAAAGTATGGTTATCATCCCAATACTTTTGCCACTTTTTCTCAATATCTTGGGCTACATATTTTTCGTTCATGTAGGTGCCTCCTCAAATCTGTGTGTGATTCTAATCAATAGTATTATTGTACTACTTCGCACTATAAACCGTCAATTTATCTACTTTTTTACTACTTGAACAGCAGGAACTATGGATGCTATATCATTATCAGCTTTTTGCTTTTCATTTACAGCCTTTACATTTGCTTTTGCACGTTCTTTAGATGCTTTAGCTTCATCTTTCGCCTTTTCTTTTGCAGCTTTAGCTTCTGCTTTTTCTTTTTCCTTAGCAGCTTTGGCTTCAGCTTTTGCTTTTTCTTTCGCTGCTTTTTCAAGAGCCTTACGTTCTGCCTTGGTTAATGGTTTTTCTACAACAGGTTTAGGTGTTTCCACAACTGGCGTTGCATTTGGTACCCCTTTACCTAAATCTACACCTTGAATCATTGTAATAGTATTATCATCTTCAAAGCCCTTACGCCATGCAGCAAAGCCGGCCAATTGTAATTCTTTTACAAGGTTTAATTTATACCCTAAGGATTTATTATCTTCAAACCAAATCTTATCGGTGCCGCTAGATGTTGGAATAGCTGCATAATAAGATTTTAACGTATCATTCCAAATAATATTCGATGCGTGATTTGTGAAATAAGATGATTCATTTTTAATAGCCAATGTTTCACCTCGTGCCACGCCGCCTGATTCATGCCAAATTCGAGTGTAGAATGGAATGCCAAGAACAAGCTTATTACTTGGTACCTCTTGCAACATCTTCTCAGCATGATCGCGTACCCAAGGATAACTTGCAACTGGTCCTGCCGTAGTGCTCTTAGCCCAAGTTTCATCATAAGCCATCAATACGACATAATCTACACTATTAGCGAAGGACTTGCGGTCATATACAAGAGACCAATTCGGACTATTGGAATATCCTGTTACATCTACAGAGGATTGAATATTATATTTATGTAATTCGTCAGATAAATAAGCTACAAACTTAGTTAATTTGTCACGATCTGAATAGTCTACATTTTCAAAGTCAAAATTGTATCCTCCAAATCCATAAATATAAGCATATTGAATGAGATTTTGAGCATATTTCTTCCACACTGCTTCATCGGCTAAGATACCACTCGTAAAATCTGGATCAAAACGATTGGTAATAAGCGGCCACACATGATATCCATTAGCCTTGTATGTTTTCACATAGTCCACATTAATATTAGGACTAGATTCTAAGCCAAGGCTATGCAAT
>CAUTOY010000096.1:0-4553 GCA_963539855.1 uncultured Veillonella sp. | reverse complement strand
GCTGTAAAAGAAGTGGTAAAAGCTAACAAAGACTTTGTTCCTCCTTATGGTCATGGTGCAAGCCTTTATATTCGCCCATATATGATGGGTACAAATTCCGTTATTGGTGTAAAACCTGCTGATGAATATCAATTCCGTGTATTTACAACTCCAGTAGGTCCTTATTTCAAAGGTGGCGCTAAACCAATTAAAATTCGTATCACTGATTTTGATCGTGCAGCTCCTCATGGTACTGGCCATATTAAAGCTGGTTTAAACTATGCTATGAGTTTGTATGCTATCACTGATGCTCATAACAAAGGTTATGCAGAAAATATGTACCTTGATGCGGCTACTCGTACACATGTAGAAGAAACTGGTGGTGCTAACTTTATCTTTATTACTAAAGATGGTAAGTTAGTAACACCTAAATCTGATAGTATCTTGCCTTCTATCACACGTCGTTCTTTGATGTATGTAGCAGAACATTATCTTGGTATGAAGGTAGAACATCGTCCTGTCCATAAAGATGAATTAAAAGACTTTGCAGAAATCGGCCTTTGTGGTACTGCAGCTGTTATTTCTCCAGTAGGTCAAATCGATACTCCAGAAGGTTCTATTATGGTTCCAGCTGGTATGGATGACATGGGTCCTATCACTAAAAAATTATATGACACATTACTTGGCATTCAACATGGTGAAATTGAAGCTCCTGAAGGCTGGGTAGTTAAGATTTGCTAATTATTTACATGATATAAGAAAATATAGCATGTAAAAAGTCCTCCATAATCAGACGATTGTGGAGGACTTTTTTATAGTTAATAAGTTTTAGTTAAATTATGTCTCTTAGTTAGCTGCTTTTCGAGCACCTACTTTAGTCATAAATTTTTCGTTGTTAATGACGAATCGCTCATGTGTTCCTTTACCGATGATACCAACACCGTCAGAGGCTTCGATATCAAAGGTAATTTTACGTCCTTCTATAGCAGTTACAGTAGCCGTGGCTGTAATAGTAGCTCCCAATGGGGATGGAGCATCGTGGCTAATTGATAGGGAGATGCCTACTGTGCCTTCACCTTCCTCTAAATGAGGTTGTACTGCTGCTTGAGCGGCTTCTTCCATTAAAGCACACATTGCTGGTGTAGCAAAAACTTCCAAAGAACCAGACTTCATTGTTTTAGCAGTATTAGATTCTGTTACTGTAACAGTTGCTGATGCTGATTGACCTGCTGATACCATAATTTACCTTCTTTCATTATGCATATTATCGTTATACTAGTATTATACATCTATAATTAATTATTATGCTATTGAAATTATATAATGACTTATTTTTAGGTATGATTAAAATGGCTAATGAAATTGGTAATAAATGTAAATATTTACAACGGTTCTATAGAATCCGTGATATAATAGAAATAGTTTCTATAAAGCGAGGTATATATGAGTACAAGAAAATTAAAGCCTTCTGGCGAACGGTGGGTACAGTTAATAGCAGGTATTGGTTTTGTCATTCTATTAATTGCCATCAATATAGTAGATCCTACATTTTATCCCACTATATGGCATTTATCTACTAGTGGATCTATGGAGGAGGTAGCAGAATATATTCAAAGCTTTGGTCCTATGGCCATGGTGGTGAGTATGGTCCTAGATATTTTCGTCAATGCTGTAGGATTCTTACCATCTATTTTCATCTCCACTGCGAATGGTTTAGTATTCGGCCTGTGGCCAGGCATAATTATTTCTTGGCTAGCTGAAACGATTGGTGTAATTATTAGCTTTTACATTATGCGTTACTTCTTGCGGGATACAGCAGACAAGTTGATTGCCAAGAGTACGGTATTGATGAAAGTAGATGATTTCTCCGGTAAAAATGGTTTTGTAGTCATGTTATTTGCAAGGTCCTTACCATATTTTCCGTCTGGTGTCATTACTGCATTAGGCGCCATTAGTAAGATTAAACCAAGAGATTATATCTTAGCGAATTTAATTGGTAAGTTCCCAGCTACAGCTTTGGAAGTGGCTATCGGTACAGATGTCGTAAACTACCAAGAGAATCTGGGGCGCTTAGGAATTATCGTAGCTGTTGCTGGCGTAGTGTACTTTATACTATGGAAAGTGTACAAGAACTATATGGATAAGAAAAATGCTGAACAAGAGCACGATCCTAAGGCATAACAATTTCTAATCCTAGTCAAAATTTTGACCTTATTATATATGAAAGAGGCGATTATATGAGTTTTTCTCTTCCTGAACGGGTAATCTTAAAAGGCCCTAATTTCATCCGTGAAGTATTTGAACGAGGCGTTGGTGTGCCTGGATTTATCAGTTTTGGTATTGGTAATCCAGCACCAGAGGCAATTCCTGTGAAAGTCATCGAAGATGCCTTTGATTTCATCGTTCATGATAATCCTATGGGACTGTTACAATATGGTCCAATGCAAGGGGATGCACGATTAGCAGAATTGACCTTACAACGTTTATCTGAAGTTCATCATATGAATTTAGAAGGTCAAGGTTTGATCATTTCAAATGGGGCTGGTCAACTGTTGGGGTTGGTACCAATTACTGTGTGTGAACCTGGCGATGAAGTGTACATGGATGATTATACTTTCACAAGTGCTATTAATTCTGTACGTAATATGGGGGCTAAGGCAGTCGGCATCAAAACTGATGAATTTGGTATGATTCCAAGTGAGTTGGAAAAAGCGGCTCAATCAGGTAAGGGGAAATATATTTATTTAATTCCAAATTTCCAAAATCCAACTGGTATTACCATGCCTTTAGCGCGACGTAAGGAGATTTACGCTATAGCATCTAAGTATGATTTGTTCATTTATGAAGATGATCCATATGGTGAGATTCGTTTTGCTGGTGAACATGTACCGACCTTTAAATCCTTTGATACGGAAAATCGTGTTCTCTATGCAGGTTCCTATTCTAAAACATTATCTGCAGGCTTGCGCGTAGGGTTCTTATTGGGACCAGAAGATGTAATTGGTACTATTCAAGCTCTAAAAAATAATACAGCTGGTCAAATGCCATTAGTTACACAAAAGGTGGTAGCACACGTGCTAGATCATATCGATTATGATGCACATTTAGAAAATGTACGCAAGGTATATAAATCTAAATGTGATGCTATGATGCGTGTATTTAAAGAAAAAGGTAGTTCGAAGGTTCATTTGACTCAACCTACTGGAGGTATGTTCGCATGGATGACAATGCCGGATACTGTTGATTGTGATGAATTCTTTGAAGCGTGCATGGAAAAAAATGTAGGCATTATTAAATGTGGTGCCTTTGCGGCCGATGGAGTACAAAATGGTCATGCATTCCGGTTAAGTTATACCGTTCCAACAATTCCAGAGATTGAAAAAGGTATGGAAATCCTCTGTGCTCTTACAAAAGAATATTGCGGAGAATAATTTTTTAGCATATTTAAAGCATATATGTATATTGAAAATTATTAAACTACCATGATACAATAACACTGTAAATATATGATGTGTTAGTTGTAGAAAAAATTTTTACAATGAATGATATTTACAATGAGATAATAATTTTCTAACTATATATTGTTGAGGAAAGTCCTCGAAGAAAGTAGGTGTTTACTATGGGTTGCGGTAGCAGCAGTAGTGATTGCAATAGTTGTCCATCAAAATCCGCAGGTTGCGGTGGTGCACAACAGCCTCAAGATATGACGGCTCCATTGCATGAATTGAGTTCCGTTAAACATGTTATCGGTGTTGTATCCGGTAAGGGTGGTGTAGGTAAATCCTCCGTTACAAGCTTGATGGCCTTAACTATGGCTCGTAAAGGTTATAAAGTAGGTATTCTTGATGCTGATATAACAGGTCCATCCATTCCTAAGATGTTTGGTATCAAAGAAAAGGCTTACGCTGACGAAGTTGGTATGTATCCTGTGAAAACTAAGCAATATGGCATTGATGTAATGTCTGTTAATTTGTTGCTTGAAAATGATACAGATCCTGTATTATGGCGTGGTCCTATTCTAGGCAATGTTGTAAAACAATTCTATAGTGATGTTATTTGGAAAGACATCGATTATTTATTCGTTGATATGCCACCAGGAACAGGTGACGTAGCGATTACTGTATATCAATCCTTGAAATTGGATGGTATTATCATTGTTACATCTCCTCAAGACTTGGTATCTATGATTGTTGAAAAAGCAGTTAAAATGGCTGATTTAATGCAAGTGCCTATCATCGGTGTAGTAGAAAACTACTCGTACTTCCATTGTCTAGATAATGGTAAGGATTACCAAATCTTTGGTGAAAGCCATATTGAAGAAATTCTTCAAAAATATGGTCTATTATTGTTGAGCCGTTTACCAATTGATCCAAATATTGCAAATCTATGCGATAAAGGTGATATTGAGTCTATCGACAAAACAAATTTAGAGGATGTATCTTTTCCTGAATAGGATGTATATGACGATGAAAGCTGTGCATAGTTTTAGATGTACAGCTTTTTTCATATAAAGTTTAATTTTTTTCCTATGTAGGAGGTATGTGTATGAAAAAACTATTAAACTGGATTATTCC
>CAUTOY010000095.1:0-4775 GCA_963539855.1 uncultured Veillonella sp. | reverse complement strand
GAAATGATACCGCCTGCATTTATTGCTGTTATAGAACGGGCTAAAGTCCTTTCAGTAGGTATAAACCTATAATAGTATATAGGACTATAAATTATTATTTCTAATTAATAGAGTCTAACCGATGTAGGATTAGACTCTATTTTTTACGTATTCCCAATACAATTTTTACGGAAATATACAATGATATGGTGCGAAAAGTACGCATGATTGCTGGTTTATTACAATAATAGATAGAGTTATGAAAAACTATATTAAATAAATTCGAAAAACTACATCGAAAATTCTTGACATCTCTTCATCTTTCTTTTATGATTAGTACAGTTATTAACGCATTCTCAATTAAACGTATCTAGGAGTAGTGAAATGAAAGAATTTTTGAACGATTTTAAAGCTTTTGCATTCAAAGGTAACATGATGGACCTAGCTATTGGTATGATTATCGGTGCTGCATTCACAGCGTTGGTTAACTCCGTTGTAAACAACTTGTTCATGCCTATTATCAGCTTGTTCACAGGTGGTATTGATTTCAGTAACTTGTACTTGCCATTAAGTGCTGCATCTAGAGATGCATATATGGCTGGTGCTGATATTGCTACAGCTCGTGCAGCTGGTTCTGTATTGCCATATGGTACA
Source organism: uncultured Veillonella sp. (assembly GCA_963539855.1). Taxonomy (GTDB): domain Bacteria; phylum Bacillota; class Negativicutes; order Veillonellales; family Veillonellaceae; genus Veillonella. Next base: position 4,142 of record CAUTOY010000095.1, on the reverse strand, counting down.
TTCATTACTGATTTGATTCAATTCTTAATCTTGGCGTTCGTTGTATTCTTGATGGTTCGCGCATTAGCTAAATTAATGAAAAGCACAAAAGAAGAAGAAGCTGCTGAAGCACCAGCAACTAAAGAATGTCAATTCTGTAAAACAGAAATTCATGTTGATGCAGTTAAATGTCCTAACTGTACAGCAGATTTGAACTAATTCAAACTAAAATGCTAAATTAAAGGAGTAAGGCTTGGGCCTTACTCCTTTTTGTTGTATTACGCTAGCTTTCTAGTATAAAATATAAGTATAATAATAGAATTCTTATGGGAGGGCTGCATATGGAACAAAAACCTCTAGTAGTAGTAAATGGACTCGTTCGCAAGGATGCGATTGCATATTTAAAAGAGCACGTAGAAGTGCGCCAATGGACTGAAAAGACAGTGATGCCCCGGGAGACATTAAAAGAATGGCTCGTTGATGCGGATGGATTGTGGTGTGTTCGTCCTTTAGATGTAGATGGTGATCTTGTAAAAAATGCACCTAATTTAAAGGTTATTGCTCAGGCTGCTGTTGGTTATGACAATGTAAATATTGATGAATTGACAGCTGCAGGTATTCCGTATGGTAATACGCCAGGCGTTTTAAATGAAACCGTAGCAGAGCTTGCTTTTACCTTGATTGCAACTGCAAGTCGTCGTATTTTGGAAAATGCTAATTTTGTAAAAGAAGGTCGTTGGGCGCAACGTCCATCTAATATTAAAGGGTTTGATTTGAGTCGTCGTACCCTCGGCATCATTGGCATGGGTGCTATAGGTGTATCTATTTCTCGCCGTGCTCGTGCTTTTGGTATGACTGTGGTATATCATAATCGCAATCAACGTTTAGATGACAAGATTCATAAAACTACGTATATGGAGCTTGATGATTTATTGGCTACTAGCGATGTAGTATGCGTGATGGCACCATTAACAGATGAAACGTATCACATGTGCGATGAAGCGTTTTTCAAGAAAATGAAGAATACAGCACTATTTGTCAACGTGGGTCGAGGTCCTATCGTAGATACGGATGCGCTTATTAATGCACTTAAAACAGGTGAAATCGATTATGCAGCGCTAGACGTAACAGATCCAGAACCACTACCTGCTGATCATCCATTGTTAGAGGTAGACAACTGCCTCATCGTACCACATATTGGTTCTTACACAGATAGAACTCGTTATGATATGTCTATTTTGACAGCTGATAATATTATTGCTGGTGTTCATAAGAAACCGTTAAAGACTTGTGTCAACGAAGAAGTAAATTATAAAAAGCCACAACTTGATGTAGAAGCTGCATTAGAAGAGTTAAAAAAAGCTGGCGTTGATTTAACTGACTTTGATTAAAATCACAAGACCCTAAAAGATATGCGGTTTTATACAAAATATGGTAAAATAAAAGAATATTTATCCTATGGAGGTTAGAACGTTGGAACATAAAGATATTGAAAAAACTGTAGCGCCTGAAGAAGTTGTTTCTGTCAACTTTATCGAAGCTATCATCAACAAAGATAACGAAACTGGTAAATACGGTGGTCGTGTATTAACACGCTTCCCGCCAGAACCAAATGGCTATTTGCATATTGGCCATGCTAAGTCTATCTGCCTTAACTTTGGTATTGGCAAACAGTACAACGGCTTAACAAATCTTCGTTTTGATGATACAAACCCAGCAAAAGAAGATATTGAATACGTAAACTCCATTATGGAAGATGTAAAATGGCTCGGCTTTGAATGGGATGGCGAGGTTCGCTATGCATCTGACTACTTTGGTAAAATGTACGAATATGCTAAGAAATTGATTTCTCTTGGCAAAGCCTATGTAGATGACCAAACTGCAGAGGAAATCAAACAAACTCGTGGTGATTTCTCTACACCTGGTATCAATAGCCCTTACCGTGATCGTAGCATAGAAGAAAATTTGAAACTCTTTGAAGAGATGAAAGACGGTAAATACGCTGATGGTGAAAAGGTATTGCGTGCAAAGATCGATATGGCACATCCTAATATCGTTATGCGTGACCCTGTTATTTATCGTATTGTAAAAGCTGAACATCACAATACAGGTAATGAATGGGTAATCTACCCTATGTACGATTATGCTCATCCTATCGAAGATGCTATTGAACGTATTACTCATTCTATTTGTACATTGGAGTTCGAAGTTCACCGCCCATTATATGATTGGGTATTAGAGGACTGGGACGATACTGAAATTCCACAACAAATTGAGTTTGCTCGATTGAATGTAACTAAAATGGTTATGTCTAAACGTAAATTGCGTGCACTTGTTGAGGCTGGACTAGTAGCTGGTTGGGATGATCCTCGTATGCCTACTATTTCTGGCTTGCGCCGTCGTGGTTATACTCCTGAAGCCATTCGTGATTTCTGTGACCGCATTGGTGTAGCTAAGGCTGACAGTGTAGTAGACATTGCATTACTTGAGTTCTGTATCCGAGAGGATTTAAAACTTAAAGCTATGCGTCCAATGGTTGTTGTTGATCCTGTGAAAGTTGTCATCACAAACTATCCAGAAGGTCAAACAGAACTTGTAACAGTTGAAAATAACCCTGAAAACGAAGAACTTGGCAACCGTGAAGTTGTATTTGGTCGTAAAATCTATATTGAACGCAATGATTTTATGGAAGAGCCTGTTAAGAAATTCTTCCGTTTGGCACCAGGTAAAGAAGTACGCTTGAAAGGCGCTTATTTCATTACATGCACTGATGTTATTAAAGATGAAAATGGTAATATTACAGAAATTCACTGTACATATGATCCTGAAACTAAGAGCGGTAGTGGTTGCACACGTAAAGTAAAAGGTACATTGCACTGGGTTGAAGCATCTACAGCAGTAGATATCGAATCCCGCTTGTATGATTACTTGCTCAAAGAAGACTCTGACGGTAAAGACTTCTTAGGTGACTTCAATCATGAGTCCTTACAAGTATTCAATAGTAAAGGTGAAGCTTGTCTTGCTACAACTGTACCTGGCGATCATTTCCAATTCTTACGTCAAGGTTACTTTGTAACTGATAAAGATAGTACACCAGATCATATCGTCATGAACCGCATTGTTGGTTTGCGCGATAGCTGGGCTAAAGAACAAAAGAAATAATATTGCATGTATGCAAATTGCTAAGATGCTATTAAAGAACCGCCCTCGGTGGGCGGTTCTTTAATACTGTGTTGTTATAAGAAATAATTTCTTCCAAATAGGGTATTAGAGTACTTTAACCTATAGTTGTTGTTAGAAATTTTAACCGATTGTTAGAGCTACTCTAGTTGTTGTATTGATAATTTATTATGAATATGTTTTATTGAGGAGAACTATGAAAAAATTAGTATTACTTGCTACGGCAGCGGCTGTATTAGTATCTGTACCAGCTGTTGGTTCTGCAGCAAATATTAAGTCTATTTTAAATAGAAATCAAACGGTAACATACCAAGGTGTTAACTTGCCTGAAGGTGTTACCATGTATAAAAATAACCCTAAAGCTTTATTTGCTGGTGATGCTAAAAAGGATGTAAAGGCTGTTCTTGTTGAAGCCGGTGCAACTTCTGCAGATGTATATACATTAAATATTAAAAACGAAAATGAAATGCATTATGCAGTGTATGGTAATGTAGTATTAGGTAAACAGTTATCCAGTCGCATGAGTGAAACAAAACATGTAAATGCTGATTCATCTGCCCTTGGTGCATTAGCTGCTACTATTAACAAGGGGGATAGCCCAGTACTTGGTACTTTTACAGTAGTAAAACCATTAGTAAAACAAGGTAATGCCTATGAGGGTACATTAAAATATAAAAGTGTAGCTAATAATAATTCTTATAATCAAATCTTGCATATTAACCTTTCTGAAGATAAATATACGGGCCTGAATGCACGATTTATCGCTATTGATGAAGCTAATGATACTGTGGTTTTCCCTAAAGTGAAAGGTTTGCTTAATGCCAAAAAATAAATAATTATTGAAAATATATATCAATTATTCTTGACAATTCTTCTCATCAAGAGTACTATGAGCATATAGGAATTATTCTCATTAGAGGGGATTCTGACGATGTGCAACAGGCAGGTACTATTATGATGAATTCAATTGACCATATCATTGG
>CAUTOY010000094.1:0-4953 GCA_963539855.1 uncultured Veillonella sp. | reverse complement strand
TTTTTTGCTAAATCTTCTATTGACTTTCGAAAAAAAAAACATAATAAAATATAAAATATGAGTTTATGTTTTATTTAGAGAGGAAATATATGATTAAGCGAGCGGTACTTTTGTATCTAGGACTAGCATGTGTGATACCTTTACAGGTACATGGTGCTAATCCTATAGACACACAAGAACAACTAGATAGAGCAAGAGCTAGTCAAGAAGCGAGAGAGGCACGATTAGGAGAAGAACGGATACAATGGCAACATATATCATCTAATACAGACGGTAAGACACCAAGACCTGCATCAGGACCTATGAGTGTTTCACCGTCTTTTTATATTACGCAGATACGGGTAGCTGAAGAAGGCGGAGACTCGAATACTTCGAGTGACAATTCAGCACCATATAGTACGAGATTGATTAAGGGACCTTTATATTATCAATCAAAAGGTCAGGAGATACTACTTGATGTTCCTCAGACATTCTCGTTTCTGAGAAAAGAAATAAAACCTTATATTAATCGTAAGTTATCGATTGAGGATATTAATGGGTTATCTACTCAATTAAATAATTCATTATTATCCCATGGTTTTGTTACATCTAAAGTGGGAATTCCACAACAATCCCTTGCCACGGGACAATTACAGTTTAATTTACAAATTGGACGGATAGAAGCCGTTACGTATCGGCCAGATTTACCACATTTACCTTGGCATAATGCATTTCCATTACGAGAAGGGGATATATTAAATATTCGAGATATTGAGCAAGGCTTAGAGCAAATGCGCAGAATTGGATCTCAGTCAGTAGCTGTTGAGTTAGAAGCTGGGTCAAAACCGTTATATTCTACTATTATATTGCAGACATCTAAAAAACCTCCGATACATGGTATGGTGTCTATTGATGACTCTGGATTAAAAGATACTGGAAAACTGCAATGGACGACTTCTATAGGAATTGATCGATTATTCAATGCTAATGATACCTTTCAAGTGAGTTTAAACCAGGATGGAGCTCGAGATGGCGAAGTCAAAGGTACTAAAAACCATAGCATTTCTTACTCGATTCCACGGGGTAAGGATACATTTTCTGTTTCATATAGTAATATGAAATACCATCAAACGGTACATACTATGGCCAATCCATTTATTAGTTCTAGTCGAGCTAAAACATTTAGAGGCACATGGAATCATGTATTTCATCGCAGTCGAACAACAAAACGGAGTTGGGATATAACGATAGCTAAACGTAATTCCAAGAATTATATTAATGATGTAGAAATCGAAGTACAGAGAGCGAATACAGCATCATTGGAATTTGGCCTTTCAGAACGACGGTATCGTAAACAAAATACTATCTTTTCTCGTGTTGCTATAAAAAAAGGTGTAGGTTGGTTTGGCTCACAACCTGATTATGGCTATGGTGCACCAACAACGCGTTATACACAACTATTATTAGATGTAGATTATCAAATGCCACATACATGGGGCCATCGTCCTGCAAGTATTACAACATCATTTCATGGGCAATGGACATTAGGTGGCAAGCAATTATACTCACGAGATATGATTAGCCTCGGCAATCGATATACTGTACAAGGCTTTGATGGTGAGCATACGTTGATGGCTGAGAGCGGTTGGTATATGCGAAATGAAGTAGCTAGTTATATACCAAAATGGAAATCAAGTATATATGCCAATATAGATTTTGGTGCCGTATATGGCCCGAGTACCGATGTATTGACAGGTCGGTTTATTGCCGGTACAGCCATTGGTATGAGAGGCCAATTTAAGTCTGGATTATTTTATGATGCCTTTGTTGGTATGCCTTTATATAAACCGGAAGGTTATAAAACAAATCATATAGCAGCAGGATTCCAAGCGGGATTTAGATTTTAGTAAACTGCTGTCATATCTCATATATATAGTTTGGGAGAGAATTTATGAAACAAAAACGATTACAATATAAAATTGCTGTTTGGCTTACAATGGGCCTCATGGTTATGGATCCTTTAGTAGTTCCTTTGGTTTATGCAGAAAATCCTATAGAGGTAGACCGCAATGCGCCTCAACATCGACAAGCACAAGTAGGACAAGCGGCAAACGGTATTACATTAGTCAATATTACAGGACCTACGGCAGGTGGTGTATCTCGCAATGATTATACAAATTTCAATGTGCCACAACAGGGTGTGATTTTAAATAATTCATATCAAATGGCGAATACGAGCTTAGCTGGGTATGTGCCAGGTAATGCTAATATGATGCGTGGCGCTGCATCGGTTATTGTAAATGAGGTCACATCTCATAATCCTACTAACATGAATGGCTTTATTGAGGTAGCTGGACGTAAAGCATCAGTTGTTGTAGCCAATCCTAATGGGATTACTGTAGATGGTGGCGGTTTTATAAATACTGACCGTGCTGTATTAACGACTGGTAAGCCTGAATATGACCCTAATGGGAATCTTAATACTTATCGAGTAGAACAAGGTTCTATTGCTATTAACGGAAAAGGTCTTAATGCAAAAGAATCTAACTCCTTACAAATTTTGACAGAAGCAGCTCAAGTAAATGCAGGTGTATGGGCTAATGCAGTAGAGACTCGTACAGGTAAAAATATAGTAGACGCCAAGTCTTTAGACTCTAAGGCATTGGGTTCCTCTAAGCAAATAGGTCTAGATGTATCTGCTATTGGTGGTATGTATGCCAATTCTATTACCATGAAAGGCACTAATGACGGTCTTGGTGTTAATGTTAAAGGTACATTAAGTTCTGTTCATGCGACTACTATTAGCGCGGATGGTATGATTCAAGTAGATGGCGGAATAACAAGTAATGGTCAGACGTCTATATCAGGTCATGCTATTTCGGTTGGACAAGATGGTGTTGTGCAAGGTGATAACGGCTTAGCTATTGAAAGTCAATCCTCTATAACTAATCATGGTTTGGTAAACTCCAATGGTACTACAGATATTCGTGCGAAATCGGTAGATAATGCTGAAAATGGTCGTATATATGGCAATACCGTGTCTATTAAAGCGGATACTGTAACTAATCATACGGATGCAACTATTGAAGCCAGATATAAGACTGCTGCGGATGCTTTGAAACAAGCTAAAGAGGCTCTTGATACAGAGTGGAATGCAGATATAACGGCTTATAAGACTAAAGAAGAGTTGCAAGCACATCGTAATCGTATTCAAGAGCTAACTAAGACTTATGATAAGGCGCAGGAAGCAATGACTAAAGTACAAAAGGAATTAGATAGTCATAAGTCTGGTACAATAGCGAGCCGTGACCATATGGATATACAAGCTCATGAAATCCATAATACTGGAAATGCTTTATTGTATAGTGGAAATACGATGAATCTAACAGGCTCTCATGTCATTGAAAATAAGGGTGCCACCATACAATCAGGTGGAAAGATGACGCTAACAACACCTAATCTTGTTAACGATAATGCAAGCTTTGGTATGAAACGTGTTTCGGATGGTATTACAAAGCATGGAGATAGACTTAAGGTCGATGATTTACATCATCCAGAAGAAAACCAGATTTTTGATGTCTCTGAATTTCCTGGCTATACAGGAAAAGGTGGCTATGGTGTGGCTCATAAAGTACCAGTGAAACAAGCTGATGGTACGATTAAAATGGTAGATAAGGGCGTTCCACCTGTAAAAAACTTTACGTTAATACGTAGTGAAGAGGAGCATACCCATACAGAGGTTACAAATAATCAACCAGGGGTCATTTCCGCTGGAGGTGATATAGTCATCAATGGTGCTTCAGCTAATATAAATAGTAAAATTCTATCTGGTGGACAAGTTATATTTAATGGGGCACATGAGACTGTCAGTGACAAAACCAGTGATAAGGTGTTCAAAACAGGGACAACACAAGTTAGTGAAGCGAAACGAGTTCGTAAAGCTCATGGTTATAGGCATAAATGGCGCCGATATTGGGATCCAGAAGTATTTATGACACCTTCCATAGAAGAGCAAAATATACAACCAATTGGTACAATACAGGAACATGCTGAGGATACTATCGCTGAGGCTAATAAGCGTAAAGTAAATGATAGTCTAGATCCGTTTGGCACAGGTAATCAAGGAAAGTCTAGTATTGGGAATGTAACGATTGAAGGATTGAAATTACCAACACAGGCAATTTATAATATTCATCCAGATATAACAGCGAATGCATTAATTGAAACAGATAGTGCTTTTACAAATCGTAAGAAATTTGTATCATCTGAATACATGCTAAATGCGTTGGCTAATGACCCAGAACGAAGAATGAAGCGCCTAGGTGATGGTTTCTATGAACAAGGTTTGATTAATTCACAAATTCTATCTGCTACTGGTAAACCATATTTAGAAGGCTATACAGATAACGAAAGCGAATATAAAGCATTACTCGAAGCTGGTATTTCATATGGTAAAAAATATAAGTTGACGCCTGGCATTACCTTATCAGAAGAACAAATGAAAGCCATTACAACAGATATGGTATGGCTTGAAACAAAAACTATTGTTGTAAATGGACAACCTCAACAGGTATTGTATCCTAAGGTGTATTTAGCTAAACAATCGGCTAATCAAATCGATGCTATGGGCGCTGTTGTAAGTGGTAAATCCATTATCGCTAATACGGATAGTACATTTAAGAATAGTGGTAATATGATGGCAGATTCTATTGTAGTACAGGCAAATACAGTAGATAATACGGGTCGATTTAATGCGAATACTGTAGCTATTGGTGCTACGGATTCTATTCGAAATACTGGTGCTATTCACGGTAATGATAGTGTTATATTACGTGCTAATAATGACATAAGCGTTGAGGCTGAAACACATCAATTAGCTAATCAAGATGTACTTATGCAACAAGGGCGTATTGGCGTATCAAATCCTAAAGGAACCATAGACATTCATAGTAATAAGGATGTACATCTAACTGG
>CAUTOY010000093.1:0-4990 GCA_963539855.1 uncultured Veillonella sp. | reverse complement strand
GCTCTGATGCGATTTCTTCATTGATGGCTGTCAATGGGGTTACACCGCTGTTCATGAGGTTTACGTATGGTTGGAATAGGATAGAGGCTTGCGGTCCAATCACATGAATACCGAGGATGTGGTTAGTATCTTTGTCGACCACGATTTTTACAAAGCCGTCGTTTACATCACCAGGGTCAATGCCCATAGCATAGCCTTTGGCAGTAGAGGAGTAGAAGTTTTTGCCTACGCCTACATTGTAACCAGCCTTAATTGCCTCTGCCTCGGTAAGACCTACGCTACCGATTTCAGGATAGGAGAAGGTAACCTTTGGCAACACGTCGTAGCGCGCCCAACGGAAATCTGCGTCATTTTTGGCAAAGTATAGATTATGTGCAATGATATCCGCTTCGTAGTTTGCGCGATGACGGAATGCAGGTTCGCCGTTCACATCGCCTAATGCATAAATACCGTCCACAGACGTTTCAAGAAACTCGTTTGTTTTAATCCAGCCCTTAGGCCATGTTTCAATTCCCGTATTTTCAAGGTGTAACTCTTCGGTAGCAGGGCGGATACCAGCGGCTACGAGAATTTCTTCCACCTTAGTTTCTATGATTTCACCTGTTGTACGATCTTTTGTGACTACAACCTTTAAACCATCTTCTTGACGAACTTCTACAGTATCTTGATTTAGAATTACGTTGATACCGCGTTTTTTATAGTTGTTAAGGAGATGTTCAGACATATCTGCATCTTCCTTTGGCACTAGGCGTACATTATGCTGAATAATTGTTACGTCAGTACCGGCAGAGTCAAATACATGAGCGAACTCTATGCCGATAGGACCAGCGCCTAAGACCGCAAGGGATTTGTATGGTTGTTTAGGGAACTTGTCGCCAAAGAGGCTTTCACTAGAAAGATAACCAGCCTCTTGTAAACCAGGTACATTTGGTACATTGCTATAACCACCAGTACCAAGAACGATGGTAGGGGCTGTAATTTCAACGACGCCAGAGCCATCGTTGAGATGGATATTCATCACCTTGTCGGATACAAAGCTAGCTGCACCGCGGTAAACGTCTACATTGTCATACGCGTTGTAGTAATCGTAGATACCAGCGGATTCATCAATTTTGTGCCATGTACGTTTGGAAACGATATCCCAATCCATCGTCGCTTCGCTAACATTGACGCCGATTTTGCCGAACTCTTTTACCTCTTGCACAGCATTCGCAGCTGTTACCATAACCTTTGTAGGAATACAACCGCGTGTTAAGCAGGTACCGCCAAATTTACCTTTTTCTATGATGGCCACTTTTTGGCCTTTTTTGATAGCTGCATCAGCTACGATAGTTGCGCCGCCTGTGCCAACTACAATAATATCGTATTGTTTCATGTTGATTCCTTTCTATATATATATCTAGTAATAGTTATTATCATTAAATCTATTATACCATTACATTGAAAATAATCAATATAGCAAATATATTGTTTTTATTACTGGTGAAAGTTGGAGTTAGGGGCAACTTTCACAAAAAGAAAAGACGACCCTATGGATCGTCTTGTTCTATATGATGTTTTAATCCCAGTTTTCGTTGTAACCGCGTTTTGCATAGTCTGCTGTGGCAGTGAATAGAATATCTGTACTGGAATTGAGGGCTGTTTCTGTGGAATCTTGTAACACGCCGATGATGAAACCAACGCCTACTACTTGCATAGCCACATCGTTGGAGATACCGAATAGGGAACATGCCAACGGAATGAGGAGCAAAGAACCGCCTGCTACACCAGAAGCACCGCAAGCGCCGATAGTAGCGACAACAGATAGAAGGATAGCTGTAGGTACATCCACGATGATGCCCAATGTATGAGCAGCAGCCAATGTCATAATAGTAATTGTGATTGCAGCACCACCCATGTTGATAGTCGCACCCAATGGAATGGATACAGAATACATATCAGGGTTAAGTTTCAAACGTTTAGCCAAGTCAAGGTTGACAGGAATGTTGGCTGCAGAGCTACGTGTAAAGAATGCGTAGATAGCAGATTCGCGCAAACATTTGAACACCAATGGATATGGGTTACGGCGTAAGTAGATGAAGGATAAAAGTGGATTGATTACCAAGGCTACGAAAATCATGGAGCCTAAGAGTAATACGAGAAGTTGGAAGTAGCTGATAAGTGCTTCGATACCATTTGTTGCAATGGAATCAGCCACAAGGCCCATGATACCAAGAGGTGCGAAGCGGATAATCCAACCTACTACAGTCGTAATTGCTTGAGAGATGGATTCTATTACTTCTTTTGTATTCATAGGTGCATGACGTAGAGCACCACCGATGATAAGAGCCCAGCCTAAAATGCCGATGTAGTTAGCGGACATTAATGCTTTTACAGGGTTATCCACAATATTTTTGAGTAATGTTTTCATGACTTCCGCAATGCCTTGTGGAGGCGCTGCATCAGCTGCACTAGCTGCTAGATGTAATGTAGTTGGGAAGAACCAGCTAACAAGTACGGCAAGTGCGGCAGAAAGGAATGTACCCAATAGATAGAGCGTAATTACGGAGCCCATACCTGTTTTTTGACCGGAGCGATGTTTACTAATCGCAGCGATGACTAAGAAGAATACAAGGATTGGTGCAATACCTTTGAGGGCACCAACAAATAAAACCCCTAATAGTGATAATTCGTTTGCAATATCAGGGACATAGAGAGCCGTCAAAATACCGATAATCATACCGATGATAATTTGCTGGATGAGACTGACTCTATTAATGGATTTCATAAATCGATTCATAATAGACTCCAATACTTAATTAGACTACATAAAACAATGAATTTTGTCGTTTATAGAAGAAAAATAATAAATCCTCATAGAAAAGACATATGTCATTATATAACGAACATTACTATAATTCAATAGATAAATGCTAATTATATGATGCGTTTTTTCTATGTGAACATTTTGTAATTCTTTGTATATATAGTATATATATTAGAATCGTTCTAAGTTCTAGAATGTCATCGTTGGTTATGGTATACTGTCATCATGTGATATTCTTGATTATGAAAGTGGGTACCATGAATACTAAAGAATTTAACACGTATGAAGACAAAGAACAATTTGTGCAAGGTGTATTTTCTAATATTGCCAAACATTATGATTTGATGAATACATTGCTCAGCTTTGGGCAAGACTATTTCTGGCGTAAGTTCGCCGTTAAAGAAATGAATATTGGACCTTATCAACATGTGCTGGACGTAGCTTGTGGTACTTGTGTATTTACAAAGGAAGCATTGCGTCAAGAACCGACTTTGACAGTAGAAGCATTAGACTTTAACGCAGAAATGTTAGAGCAAGGTCGTGAGCGTATGGCTCAAGCGGATCTTTTAGACCAAGTGAACTTGGTCCAAGGTGATGCTATGGCGTTGCCTTATGCGGATAATACATTTGATGCGGCTATGAGTGGCTTTGCAATGCGCAATGTACCTGATATTAAACAAGTGCTATCCGAAATGCAACGCGTTGTAAAACCAGGTGGTAAGGTGGTAGTCTTGGAATTGGCTAAGCCAAGTGCATTTGGATTTAAGCAATTATATAATTTCTACTTCTCCTATATATTACCTATTATAGGCAAATTGAGTAAGGATAATTCTTCCTATGCGTGGTTGCCGGAATCACTACGTCGCTATCCACATCAAAGCGAGATTTTAGAAATCTGGAAATCTCTAGGCTATGAAAATGCTACCTATACTGAATTAACCGGTGGCATTGTGGCGGTTCACGAAGGTGTTGTGCCAGAATCTACTACAAAATAAAACAAAATAAAGACCGTATAACATAGTCAGTATCGTATGTTATACGGTCTTTTGTTATATTTGTTGTTTGAAAGTAATTGAGTATAGAGCGTAGCCAATTATATTGTTAGAATATAATGTCTATAGCGCGCAGCTAACAATCTATCTACAATAACTGTTATTGTAGATAGTATACAATATCTGCATCTTGGGATACGATTAAAGATCCTTTTTCGACAGGTGTAGACGTACCAAGATTTGCTGCAAGTACTTTGGCACTGCGATAATAGCTTTGATCAAATGTACTTGTTTCTGTGTTACTAATATTTACAGTTTTTACGGGGCCTAATGTACGTCCTAAAGCCGCAGCAATTACTTCAGCCTTGTGTTGACCATTTTGGATGGCTTCTGTAGTTAAAGAATCAGATAGCTGTTGAGATGGGTCATTTTGGAATGAAAGGCTATTTATGTCATTTGCGCCAGCATTGACAGCTGCGTCTACGACTTTACCTACACTATCCAAGTTGTTGATTTTAACCGTTACAAGATTAGATACTCTATATCCTGTGTTAATGCGTTTGCCTTCTTGGTAATCATTAGTGGGGTTAATTGAAATATTAGACGTGTAAATATCTTTTTTGGCAACGTTTAAGTTTGAAAGTCTACTAATAAGGTCGCTCATAATGCGATCATTATTTGATTTAGCAGCATTGATATTTGTGTTTTCACTGGTAATACCTAGCGTGAGTATTGCATAGGTAGGTGCCACAGAACGAGAAGCCTGCCCTGTAACATGGATTTCAGATGTGTCAAAGGATCCTTGTGGTGCTGCAAAGCTTGCCGTAGCAACAGATGCACATATAGCAGCCAAAGCAACAGTTTTTGTGAATAAGCGTTTTGAGAATCTCATATATCTCTCCTTATATATAGTATTAAAAGAACGGGGTAGGAATTCCCTCTGAGATATAACATGTATATCTTCATAAGTATAGTACTAATAGAAAAGCTAGAAATACCGTTCGTTGAGACATAACATGTATAACAATATAAGTTAAGTATATTGTACAAAATAGATTGTGTAAAATCAATATATTTTGTGGAAAAATGAGTTGAAAGTGAAGTTTTATAAAAGTGAGAATTAGGGGTTGCATAGGCATGTGGTTTATACTATAATAACCATACAGTCGTTGAGGCGACTGTTTATTAATGA
>CAUTOY010000092.1:0-5064 GCA_963539855.1 uncultured Veillonella sp. | reverse complement strand
CGTACCTAACCTTGTTAGATACGGTTACATACACACAGGTCTACTCCTGTTCTATATCTACTGATACGTACATAATAGGGTTCGCAGTATTAATCTCATCAAAACAAGGACAATCCTTGCCATGGTCGTTAATCAAACCACTAGCTTGCAAATGAGAGTATATAGTGACAGGTCCTACAAATTTGAACCCTCGCTTTTTAAGATCTTTACTAATACGTGTAGACAGCTCATTTTTAGCAGGTACACCGCCTTCAGGATGGCCTTTATAAATAATCGTTTTATGATTGGTGAAAGCCCATATATAGTCACAAAAGGAACCAAATTCCGCTTGAATGCATTGAAAGGCTTTTGCATTATTAATGATAGCCTCAATCTTCTTACGGGATTTTAACATTCCCTCTGTACTCATAATGCGCTCTATATCTGTTTCCGTATATTGAGCTACCACATCAACATTAAAATGTTCAAAACACTGGCGTATAACTTCTCGCTTATTTAAAATTGTAAGCCAACTCAGACCGCATTGTAGGCTCTCCAAACATAAATGTTCAAATTGACGTTGGTCATCATGAATAGGACGCCCCCATTCATAATCATGATACGCCTGATACAGTGGCGTTGTAGGCCAAGAACAAGTGACTTTCATGAAGTCTCCTTTCTATTCATTTTTTAAATATTTTTAAATAAAATTACGAAAATTCATTTACATTTCACGAAAAATGTTATATTATTTTATATATATTTTAAATGTGTTAGGCATTAATTCTTTATAAAGTGAGTATATACCTATCTTTCATTATATAAGAGAGTATTAAATCAACCGATAGGTATATATTCATTTATGAAGAGTCTTTCACAATATAGAAATAATTTACAAATTAAGTAATATAGTTGAGGTGTAAGAGAATGAGAGCGAGAAATAAGATGTTATTGTCCGCTGTAATGATGACCATGTTGTCATCCACAGTGGCTATACCTAGCACGTGGGCTATAGCGGGCGTTGGTACCAATGGCCGTATTTTTGCAGTCGGTGCAGATAGTAAATTTGAAAGTACAAGCGATACAACAGCGGCTGGTGTAGGCGCCTCTAATGGTGGTCAAATTCATATTGCTTCCCTAGATACACCAAATCAAGATAAATTGATGAAACGCTATAAACAACCAGCTTTCATTACGGGCATGCTAGATAACAGTTCCATTCAAGTGGATGGCGGGGTTATGAACGTGAATACCGCTCCATGGGACGCACCATATCCACTAGCATTTGCCTATAACAGTAAAATTAATCTTGGTATCGATGATGCAGGTACTGTAAAACATAAGGTATTTAATATGCAAGGCAATGTACTCGTATCTGATAAAACGATGCCTCCATACCAACAACAGCAACCTTCTGTAATTAATATTGGCCTCGGCCGTGCGCACAACAGTCCTAATCAGTTTACAGGCAAAGCTGTGAATACCTTAGAGGATAAGGGTGGCGAAATCAACATGACCTTTGATGGCGGCATGTGGAGCCCCGATAACATGGGTGGCTTGGACGCATTCCAAATAGATGGTGCAGCAGCGCGCAGCAGTATCAATACACTCAAAGGCACTCGTACACGTGAAGGCTTTAGTCGTATTTCCCAAGATTCTCGCAGCGACATTCACGTCAATAATTTGGACGGCCACATCAATGTCATTTACGACATGAGCGCTGGTACTGGTTTAAACTTCGCTAAACCAGCCGCTCAAAAAACAGGTCTAGATGCATCTGACATCGAAGGTGGTAACTTCATTGTAAAATCTGCTACAACAGGATCTGGCGTACATGGCTATGTAACAGGCGACCATCTCGATACGTCCTCTGAAAGCAATGTAAACAAGATTCTAGATAACCTAGCGCACAAATTCTATTACGAAAATTATATGAATGGTGAAAGAAACCTTTCTGGCACGGTATCCATCGCGTCTAATGGCATCGTGTCAAGCTTCCAAAAAGCATTATCAACAGACCAAAAAGAAGGTGCTATTACATGGCAAAACGGTAATGGTCAAGGCTCCTATATAGCTCCTGCTCCAACACCAGTAACACCAGTTACTCCGGCGCCTACTCCTGTTACGCCGGTTACCCCAGCACCTACACCTGTGACACCTGTGACACCTGTGACACCTGTGACTCCGGTTACTCCTGTGACTCCAGTTACTCCGGTGACTCCTGTTACTCCAGCACCCACCCCTGTAACTCCAATAATAACTCCAGGCGCTTACGATACCCCTCATATGCGCGGTATTCGTTCTGCTGTAGTTGGTAATATCAACGCATGGCGTACAATGACTAACGATATGAGTCGTGCTAACCAATTACAACAAGGTGAGCCAACAGGTATTTGGACTCGTATTGGTGGCGGTAGATATAATTATTCTAACGACGGTATCAATACAGCTACTGATTACACAAGCATCCAAGGCGGTTATGATACTAAGACAAGCCGTGACTGGACTGTTGGTGCCCAAGTTTCTTACCTACGCGGTTCTGAAGATTATATATTCAATGGTTCTGGCAAGGTAAAATCCTACGCTATTGGCGCATATGGTGTGAAAGACCTTGGTAAGGATCAATACGTACATGTAGAGTCTCAAGTAGGCTATATTTCTAATGAATTTACAGCACGTAACGAAATCGGTCAAGCTAAGTCTGGCGATGTAAAATCCAATGCTTATAGCTTCGGCGTTCGCTACGGCAAAACAATAAAATCTGACAACGGTTTCTATGTAGAACCACAAGCACAATTGAACTATACACACTTCGGTGGTCGTGACTTTACAGCAGGCAATGTTTCCATTAACCAAGCGGGTGTAAACAGTACCTCTGGCAAACTCGGCCTTGAAGTAGGTAAGCAATTCGGCAACGGTAACCTATATACACGCTTGGCTGCAGGTCATGCTTTCACAGGCAATGTAAAAACTACCTATGCTAGCGGTAATTCCGTAAAATTGACTGAACAAGACCTCAAAGGCACTTGGACTGAACTCGCATTCGGCGGCCGTTATGGTTTCAATACGAACAACAGCGTATATGCGAACGTTACCACCGGTCTATCTGGCGATTACCAAGCAGACTGGGGTGTAAACGCTGGGTTCACGCACAAATTCTAATTTATACTACATACCGTTATATACGGCCATATAGTTGTACACACATAGATATCTCCCCTTGTATATCCCTTACAAATCTATGAGAGATGCATCCTAATATATTTCCCCTTTTTATGCAATTACTCTTACTAGGATGTTAACTTCCCCCCCTCTTATTGTAAACTATATGGCCTTATATACATACATTTAGATTCCGTCTAAATGTTTACTAACTTTCTTACTACAATGCAAAACGCCCCCTTCATTGGCAGCCTTAAATGGTTGCTGTGAAGGGGGCGTTTTGTGATATGGTCTTTATTAGTATATTATCCATGGATGTTAGTATAATATCCATATCCCCAAACAACTCGTAATTAGTGCTACAAGTACAGGCACAGAGGTTCGCTTCAGTAAATCTACAGCCTTAATATGTGCTACCCCTGCTACACCAACCATAACGGGGCTAATAGGACTCAAAAATAATCCAAGGCTCGCTCCATTTTGCATGCCAAGCATGGTCGTAATAGGATCTAATCCGAGATTAGCTACGATATTAGGTACTAATGGCACCAAGGTAAACAAAGGAGCCACATTGCTACCTGTTACCATGCTAAGGCCCAACATACCTCCACCCATGACAGAGGTGAATCCTACCGAATTAAGGGGTAGTATTTGTAATGAGCTAACTAAAGTATCAATAAGGCCTAAGCTCACCAAACCTTGGGCGAAAACTTGGCCCCCTATAATAAGAGTTACCGCATAGGAAAACTGGTTTCCCATACCTTCAAAAAATACGGTTGTACTCTTAAGAACAGTCCGTAAATTTCGATGACGAATAAGCTCTGCTAATAATGCAATACCAAAAGCAAGCATCATGGCAAGGGTTACATTCATCTTTACACCAGGCAAACCATATTGACTAAATCCCAATATAAAGCACAATGGTAATAGTGGAAACAGCATATATGGCTTAGGGCCTATGGGGGCCTCCGGAATACTTTCACAAGAGTCTATGGCCATAGGACCATCTAGCCGATCACGATATCGTTGCCACACAAAGTGTGCTACCGCTGTCATAATAGCAACTAAGAAATAAAGTCGCAATTGGTAACCTACGAAATAGTTTGGCACAGGCATATTAAGTATCTTCGCTATCAATAATGTCGATACAGCACCGGGTCCAACATCCATGAGATGCCCGGTAACAATAACAGCGGCCGCCCCAAGCGGACTCACTCCGAGACGTAGTAAAACAGGATACATAGTTACCATCATGAGTAACGCAAGGCTTAATGGATTAGGTACACAAATAGATAATCCCATATTAAGCAAAAACATAAGTGCAAGTACAATATATGGCCTATTAAGACGATATAAAGGTCTAATGAATGTGTGTGCTAATCGAGTGCCTGCACCAATATATTCCATATATTTTGCATAGCCAGCACAGGTCATAATCATGAGTCCTAAATTGACTACATTCTCAGATGTTGTAATCCGCACAATATCCATCGCATCAAATACTAACACCCCAGTTGATTGAGATTCAGCCAAAATGCCACTAATCCAGTTACCTCCATAAGCAATATACATCATAAGAATACCCATACCAATCAAAATTGGCTGTGGTTGATACCGCTTCATCAGTAATATACCGGTAACAGTAATAATGATGAGACATATAAGTATATTCATAAATACCTCTCACATAGAATTTATGTATAACATAATTACATTGTACATAAAATGCAAATAAAAATACATAATAAAAGCACCATTATCAAATATGATAATGGCGCTTTATATGGATTACATACAAATACTCTTACTTATTTTCCTTCAACCACGCAATAGCATATTCCGCATATACCGCTGATGCTGCAGATAATACGCTATCATCCATAGTAAATCGATTATTATGGTGATCAAAGGTGGCGCCAACCT
>CAUTOY010000091.1:0-5219 GCA_963539855.1 uncultured Veillonella sp. | reverse complement strand
GTATCTAACTGCAGATAATGGAAAATACTTTACCAATGTAGAGTTATTAAGGAAGATTCACAATCAACTTGCTTATAAAGATTTAGGTAATAATGAATCTTTTGAGGGCTTAGAATATATTGATACTGATGGCGGAACTCCAGTATATCGGCTTATGACGGGTTCATAAAATGTATTCTATAGTTTGCACTTCATGAATGAAATTTCATATCAGTTATATATTTGTATTATATACTACTAACATATTATTCATGTTGTTCATGTTAGTTTGGTTTACGTTATAGCATTACAGAAATGGAGAGAGGATTAAATGAGTTCATTAATATTTCTGCTGATATTAGCACTTGTAATTTTCTTTATTAAGCAATATAATACGTTGCAAAAATTAACTGTAGAGATAAAAGAAGCTCGTGCTAATATTATCGTAGCTTATGAGAAAAAGGTAGCTATTATCAATCAATACTCTGGTTTAGTTGATGAATATGGCGATTATGAAAAATCAATTCAATTAAAAGTATCTGATAATTTCTTGGAAATGGCACGTGCAACGGCTAAGGCGGTTCAAAATATTACGGCGTTGGCCAATCAATTTCCTGAATTAAAAGCAGATTCTCAATATGGTAAATTTTTGGAAGCGATTAGTGCTAATGAAACTTTCATTTCTGATAAACGTGAAATTTATAACTTCCAAGTAAAAGAATACAATAGTGCTATTGCACAAATTCCGATGGTATTCGTAGCCGCTATGTTGGGCTTTAAACAAGCGCCATTCTTTGATCCTAAGAATGAAGAGGCTCTTGCAGAATTCAGTGGTGCAGATCCTGAGGCCATTAAAAACTTAGCCAAAGAAGGCACTGATAAACTTAGAGATACATTTGATAAGAAACCTGCTGAATTTAAACCTCAAGATAAACCTGAACAATCTAATCAACCAACTAGTGTAGAAGAATTAGAACAACAAGTTTTAAAACAAAATGAGCTTGGCAAACCTGTAGAAACAGAAGAAGCTAAGCAAGACGATAAAAAATAATTTAGTACATCAAAGGGACTATAACTTAATGCATCATATTGCATACGGTTATAGTCCTTTTTTCATACGTATTTTAATCATCTGGAGTTGATAGAAAGAATTATGTTTTCTGATCATCGTAATAGCATAATGTGATTAGATTAGAAAATGTGACTATAGTAACACAAAATTTATTGAGAATAATATACAATAAAAATATAGTATCCATATACAAAATCTGAACTGCCCATTTGGAACGATAGGGCCATATGGATATTGTGTTAACTATATTTACATTAGCATATACCGTATCATAATAGAGGATATAACATGAATAATACAATACAAGAAGTATCCGTTGATCTTCATGATTGGCGCGATGAACAAGCGGCCTGGAATAATCGATCAAAATTTTTCGTAGAACTACATAATCGAGCAGATCGTAAGGCACAGGTAACTGACTTTCTCTCATTTTTAAAGGACGAACATCTATTACCTCCAAATGGTGGGACTGCCCTCGATATTGGTTGTGGTGTCGGCGATTATGCACTTGGATTAGCACGAGAAGGCTATAAAACTACGGGCATTGATTTATCTGATGGAATGATTCATGGTGCAAAACAACTGGCAGATAAAGAAGGTTTTGATGTAAACTTATATATTGCACCATGGTCTGAAGAAACTAGGCAGAAATTAGGCTGGGATAAAACGTTTGATTTGGTCTATAGCATTTTCTGCCCTATCATGTTTGATGTAGATAATATACGTGCCATGCATAATGCAAGCCATGATACGTGTCTATGGATTGCGTTCAGTGAACGCAAGGATGAAACGGTGGATATGTTATCAGAACATTTCTTCGGACGAGATTCATTTCCCTGGGCTAGTAAGGTAAAAACATGTTTAGATGCCATTCATGAGATAGGTCATAATGTGAAAGTCACCTACAAAACAGTTCCTGAAACAGAGGTTATGAGCCTTGATAAAGCGGTAGATTATTTCACGATGCGTCTACACAATAATGGATGGGGCAACATGGAAGATATGAAGCGAGAAATTAGACAACTTATTGAACCACGTGCTATTGATGGCGAAATTCATAATAAGACAGTGGACACAGTTGCATGGGTATCGTGGTCTGTTAGGTAGGAGGTATTATGACAGTAGAAGAAAAGCGTCAACTAGAATTGAAAACGATGCGTCAAATCATTGGCATCTATTGTCATGATAAACATCATACGCAAAAGGGCCAACTATGCGAAGATTGTGAACAAGTATGGCAGTATGCACAACATCGCATCGATGTATGCCCACACATGGAACATAAGACGTTTTGTAGCGTATGTAAAACTCATTGTTATGAGCCGATGTACCGAGAAAAAATCCGTGAAATCATGCGCTATGGTGGCCCTAGAATGTTGTTTGTATCTCCGATTCAAGTTATTCGTCATATGTATTTAGAATGGAAAGATAGAAAACAAAACGCTAAAGATTAAGTAATAGAAAAACTCCGTCTTACTCATATGAGAAGACGGAGTTTGTATTATTTATGCAATTGCTTTATCGAATACAGATTTGATGTAAGCTTTAGTTTGATCATAGCTTTCACCAGGTTGTGCTTCGTATTGTTTATCAGTGCCGAACCAAAGGTTAGGGTAGTATTCATATGGATGCGTTTTGAATAATTCGTGAGCATCTTGATCCTCAACCCAGTCGATTTTGATATTTTTATATGCAGGATTTTCTGCTTGTAATTCTTCGATTGCACGGAATGCATTATGGCAATAAGGGCAGCCGTTTAAGTGAAAACCTAAAATTTCTTTCATAGTATTCAGTCCTTTCAGAAAATATGACTAAATTTAGTGATTTATTGAGTTATTTCATACTCACATCAAGTAAGATATGATATATTAAAAAGTATATCATAAATAATAACAATATTCAATTTTTTAGATATAATCTACTCGTATTTGTGGGTTGTTATATAGGAGGATGGCTATGATTTCAGGTGCCGCATACGTGGTGAAAGCATTGCAAGAGGAGAATGTTGAGATTTTATTCAACTATCCTGGTGCAGCAACCATCGATATTATGGATGAATTATATAAACAAGATCAGGTAAAGGTTATTTTACCTCGCCATGAGCAAGCAGTAGCACATGCTGCTGATGGTTATGCACGCAGTACTGGCAAGGTCGGTGTTTGTATGGTTACATCTGGCCCAGGGGCAACAAATCTTGTTACTGGTATCGCTACCGCTTATTCTGATAGTGTGCCAATGGTATGTATTACCGGTCAAGTTGATTTGTCCTTAATGGGCAATGATGCATTTCAAGAAGTAGATACAGTCGGTATAGTTCGTAATGTTAGCAAATATGCAGTGACAGTTCGTGATCGTAAAGATTTGGGTCGTATTTTGAAAGAAGCCTTCTACATCGCTCGTACCGGCCGCCCAGGTCCTGTTTTAGTAGATATTCCAAAGAATATTCAAAAAGCAATGGGCTCTGATGTATATCCAAGTGAGGTTAATATTCGTGGCTACAAGCCAAATACGACAGTTCACATTGGACAGGTTAAAAAAGCGTGCTCCGTTATTACTAAAGCTAAACGCCCTTTATTCTTATTAGGTGGTGGTATTAGCATCAGTGGTGCTAATGAATTGATGACACAGCTGGTAGATAAAACGGATATCCCTGTAGTCACTACTTTGATGGGGAAAGGCGCTATTAGTTCACGTCATCCATTGTACTTAGGTAATGTAGGCATACATGGTGGCTATGCACCGAATGTGGCCATTACTGATTGTGATGTTATGATTTCCATTGGTACGCGTTTTAATGACCGTATTACCGGCAAATTGAGTACATTTGCACAAAACTGTAAGATTGTACATATCGACGTAGATGCCGCATCTATTTCTAAAAATATTAAGGTGGATATTCCAATCGTAGCAGATGCAAAACTAGCGATTGGGGCTTTATTAGAATATATTGAACCTCACGACTTAGGCGATTGGCCAGCTCAATTACAACAATTAAAAGAAGAACGTCCTGTTACTCAAGCTGGTGAAGAAGGTCTTACGCCACAAAATATTATCGACTACATAAATAATCATTATGACCGTCCAGTGGTGTCAACCGATGTAGGTCAAAACCAATTGTGGACTACGCAATTCCTTGAAATCGAAGGCAATCATCAATTATTGACATCAGGCGGTTTAGGTACGATGGGTTATGGATTCCCTGCGGCTATTGGTGCCCAACTTGGGAATCCTACAAAACGCGTATTCGCCATTTGTGGCGATGGGGGCGTGCAAATGAATATTCAAGAATTTGCAACAGCTATGCATTACCATTTGCCTGTGACTTTGGTGGTTATCAACAATGGCTATCTTGGCAATGTGCGTCAGTGGCAACAATTATTCTACGATAAACGCTATGCATGTACGAATTTGTTGATGGATGAAAGCGCTATCGTCACTCGTGATATGATTGATAACGATGAATTTGAATACGTACCAGACTTTGTGAAATTAGCAGAAGCCTATGGTGCACAAGGTATACGTGTTACAAAAGCTGAAGAATTAGAAGCAGCTTTTACAAAGGCAGATACTTTCAAAAAAGGGGTAACACTCATCGAGTGCATCATTCCAACTGAGTTAAATGTATTGCCTATGGTACCTGCTGGTAAATCATTGAGCGATATGTTATTAAAGGATAAAAAATAGGAGGGGCTATGGAATTACATTTAGAAAAACGCTGCATTTCAGCATATGTAGAAAACCAAATCGGCGTATTGGCAAAAATTTCTGGTCTCTTTGCTGGTAAAAATTATAACTTAGATACATTGACCGTAGGCGAAACAGAAGATTCTACTATGTCACGTATGACCATTGAACTCACCTGCGATGATTTGACATACGAACAAATCATCAAACAACTTAATCGCAGTGTTGAGGTCATTAAGGTTATTGATTTTACAGATATGGCGATTACAAAAAAAGAATTATTATTCATCAAGGTTAATAGCTGCAAAGAAGCAGATAAACAAGAAATATTCCGCATTGCAGAAACCTTTGATCTAACAATTATCGACTATAATCGAAAATCTGTACTAGTACAATGCGTAAAAACAGTATCTAAAAATAATGATATGATTGCTTTGTTTAAAGACTTGTTTGTTAATCGTATCGAAGTTGTCCGCGGTGGTAG
>CAUTOY010000090.1:0-5231 GCA_963539855.1 uncultured Veillonella sp. | reverse complement strand
ATGAAGTGGTTGGGGAAGCATCGAATGGTGTTGAAGCTATTACGATGTGTAAAGAGCTAAAACCTGATGCGGTGTTAATGGATGTGAAAATGCCTGAACTAGATGGCATAGAAGCGGCGCGCCAAATTGGATTCAACCATTTGGCACCTGTTGTGCTTTTAACTAGTTATAGTCAACAGGATTTAGTGACAAAAGCTCGTGAATCTGGTGTATATGGATATCTAATAAAACCTGTTAAAGAAGAGCAGTTAATTCCAACATTAGAAATGGCGTGTGGTCGATTTTTAGATGATTTAGAATCACGTCAGCAAATGGCTGATTTAGAGAAAACTCTAGAAGAACGAAAATTAATACAAAAAGCTACAGGCATTCTTATGGATTTATATAAAATTACGGAGGACGAAGCATATAATCGAATTCGTCAATTAAGTATGAAGAAACGAGAGTCTATTGTCAGCATATGTAAGCTAATCATTCAACAAGTATCAGCTAATTAATAAAACTATAGAGCAATACATCATAGCCTTCTATATAAGATATAAAAGCTTATATAGAAGGCTATTCTATATGAATTAGTGCTTGTAAAAACTAAAAAGTCAAAAAATCAAAATTAGTACTTGCAATTATTTTAGCATCGGTTATAATAATACATGTGATTAGCACTCGATAAGTTAGAGTGCTAATGAATTATGAATTATGAATAATACATAGTAAATAAGGAGTGACATGATATGTTAAAACCATTAGCTGACCGCGTTCTTATCCGTTTAGAAGCAAAAGAAGAAAAAACTAAAAGTGGTATCTTCCTTCCTGATACAGCAAAAGAAAAACCTCAAGAAGGTGTAGTTGTAGCTGTAGGTGCTGGTAAAGTATATGACAATGGTCAACGTGTAGCTCCAGAAGTTAAAGTTGGCGACACTGTTATGTTCGCAAAATATGCTGGTAGCGAATTAGAAATCGATGGCGCTACTCACTTGATTATTAGCGAACGCGATATTTTGGCAGTATTATAATAGCTGATTAATAGCTTTCACGGCTATACATATTAATGATACATTCTATATTGCCTTAGGGCATATATTTCTTTACATTGGATAGTGTTACTATCTAGGAGGTAATACATATGGCAAAAGAAATCTTGTTTAATGAAGAAGCTCGTCGCGCTTTAGGTCGTGGCGTTGATCAATTGGCAAATGCTGTAAAAGTTACATTAGGACCAAAAGGCCGTAATGTTGTATTGGATAAAAAATTTGGTTCCCCAACAATCACAAATGATGGTGTAACTATTGCTCGTGATATCGAACTTCCAGATCCATTTGAAAACATGGGTGCTCAATTGGTAAAAGAAGTTGCGACTAAAACTAACGATGTAGCAGGTGATGGTACTACTACTGCAACAGTATTGGCACAAGCTATGATTCAAGAAGGTATGCGCAACGTAGCAGCTGGTGCTAACCCAATGATTTTGAAAAAAGGTATTGAAACAGCAGTAAAAACTTTGGTTGAAGAAATCAAAAAACGCTCTATCAAAGTTTCTGGTAAAGCTGAAATCGCTCAAGTTGCTAGCGTATCCGCTGCTGACGAAGAAATCGGTGGCTTAATTGCTGAAGCCATGGAAAAAGTTGGTAACGATGGCGTTATCACTGTAGAAGAATCCAAAGGCTTGCAAACTGCATTAAATGTAGTAGAAGGTATGCAATTTGACCGTGGTTATATTTCCCCTTACATGGTAACTGACCCTGACCGCATGGAAGCTGTTATGGACAACCCATACATCTTGATTACTGACCGTAAAATCAGCGCCATTGCTGATATGTTGCCAACACTTGAAAAAGTGGTAAAAGTAGGTAAAGAACTTCTTATCATCGCTGAAGATGTAGAAGGCGAAGCATTGGCTACATTGGTAGTTAACCGTTTGCGTGGTACATTCAAAGCTGTAGCTGTTAAAGCTCCTGGTTTCGGTGACCGTCGTAAAGCTATGCTTGAAGATATCGCTATCTTGACTGGTGGTACTGTTATCACTGAAGATATGGGCCGTAAACTTGATTCCGTAGAACTTACTGACCTTGGTACAGCTCGTCAAGTTCGCATCACTAAAGATGAAACTACAATCATCGACGGTGTAGGCGATAAAGACGTGATCGCAAAACGCGTTAGCCAAATTCGTGCACAAATAGAAGAAACAACTTCTGAATTCGACCGTGAAAAATTGCAAGAACGTCTTGCTAAATTATCCGGTGGTGTTGCAGTTATCGAAGTAGGTGCTGCTACAGAAGTTGAAATGAAAGATAAAAAACTTCGTATCGAAGACGCATTAAATGCAACTCGCGCTGCTGTTGAAGAAGGTATCGTTGCTGGTGGTGGTACTACATTCATCGATATTATCCCTGCATTGAACACATTGGAAGCTACTGGTGATGTTCAAACTGGTATCAACCTTGTAAAACGCGCTGTAGAAGAACCACTTCGTCAAATTGCTTACAATGCTGGTCTTGAAGGTTCTGTTGTAGTAGAAAAAGTTAAAAACACTGATGCTGGTATCGGTTTCAATGCTTTAACTGAAGAATATATTGATATGGTTAAAGCTGGTATCGTAGACCCTGCAAAAGTTACACGTTCTGCTCTTCAAAACGCTGCTTCTATCGCATCTCTTGTATTGACTACTGAAACAATCGTAGCTGACAAAGTAGAAGAAAATGCTGCAGCTCCTGCAATGCCTCCAATGGGTGGCATGGGCGGTATGATGTAATCGACTGCTTTAGCAATATATAGATAATATATTAAAATCCTAATGAATGTAGATTGCTACATTCATTAGGATTTTTTATTCTTCGAATGAGTCTTGATAAATTGATTTCATAAGTAATTTATGATATAATTCTATAGAATTTCATATAAGAGTCTTAGTTTGACAGACACTAGTGTATAGCATATAATTTTTATATCTAAAAATATCTATATAATAAAGAGGTGTTATTATGTTAAACTTTTTATTTAAAAGTAAACCTGATTATATTAATTTTGGCCTTTTATTCTATCGCCTTGCATTAGGTATTTCCATGTTCTATCATGGATACTTAAAATATGTAAGTGGAGAACAAGGTCTTTATAAGGTAGGGGCCATGTTATCAGCCTTAGGTGTACCAAGTGGCTTTGAGGTAATTCTGGGCACTATTGCTTCCTATGCAGAGATGGTTGGTGGTATTCTTATCATCATAGGTTTGTTTACACGGATAGGATCCATTTTTATTATAGGCACATTGGCAGTGGCGACCATACTAAATCTTAACGGTAATTTCTTTAGTTGGGATTATCCATCGCAAATGGGCTTTGGTGCTATTATGCTGTTCTTTGCCGGTGCAGGTCGCTATAGTTTAGATAAGGCATTATTTAAATAATCAGTTAATTAGAAGACTCATCATAGATGAGTCTTTCACTATGTAGAGAGGTTATTATGAATCAAAAAACAGTTCCATTTACATCTGAACAATTAGAAGCAATTATTGCTAAATATCCGACTCCATTTCATATTTATGACGAAGAAGGTATCGTTAATAATATGAAGAGATTTATCTCCGCATTCTCTTGGAATAAGGGCTTTAAACAATATTTTGCTGTGAAAGCTACTCCAAATCCATATATTATGCGTGTGTTACAAAAATTAGGGGTAGGCGCTGATTGTTCGTCTTTAGCCGAATTACTTCTATGCGAAAAGGTGGGCATTACAGGACATGACATTATGTTCACATCCAATGACACTCCTTATGTAGAGTATAAAAAGGCTTTGGAAATGGGGGCTATTA
The DNA here is from genome assembly GCA_963539855.1 of uncultured Veillonella sp. Classification (GTDB taxonomy): domain Bacteria; phylum Bacillota; class Negativicutes; order Veillonellales; family Veillonellaceae; genus Veillonella. The sequence goes on along the minus strand of CAUTOY010000090.1, from coordinate 1,428 downwards.
TCAATCTAGATGATATTACTCACATTGAATACTTAGAAAAACATCACGGATCTCTACCAGATACATTCTGCGTACGTTATAATCCTGGTCCTTTGAAAGAAGGGGGCAATACGATTATCGGCCTTCCAGAGGAAGCAAAATACGGTATGACTCGTGAGCAAGTATTTGAAGCGTATAAGCAATTACAAGCAAAGGGTGTAAAACATTTTGGTTTACATACCATGGTTGTATCTAATGAACTTGATATTGATGGATTGGTAGGTACTGCTGAAATCTGCTTTAACCTTGCTGTAGAAATTAAAGAAAAATTAGGTATTGATGTTGAATTTATCGATCTTGGTGGCGGTGTAGGCGTAGCATATAAGCCAGAACAAACACCTGTTAACTTTGAAACTTTGGGCGAACGTGTTCATGAAGCTTATGATAGAATCATTAAAGGGAATGGCCTTAAGGCTGTCGCATTGGCCTACGAATGTGGTCGTATGGTAACAGGCCCATTTGGATATCTTGTTTCTACTGCTATTCACAAGAAAGATATTTATCGACACTATATCGGTCTTGATTCTTGTATGGCTAACCTTATGCGTCCAGCTTTGTATGGTTCTTATCACCATATTACAGTTATGGGTAAAGAGAACGCACCTAAGGATCATGTTTACGATGTAACAGGGTCATTATGTGAAAATAATGATAAGTTTGCTATTCAAAGAGAATTGCCAAAAATTGATATTGGAGACCGTATCATCATTCATGATGCAGGTGCACATGGTCATTCGATGGGCTTTAACTATAATGGCAAACTACGTTCTGCTGAATTATTGTTGCACAAAGATGGATCTGTTACACAAATTCGTCGCGCTGAAACATACGATGATTTATTTGGGACCTTAGACTTCTCCAATTTATAATATTGAGAATTTAAAAAGTTGAGAACTACTATTAATAAGTTGTAAGATATACGGATTTATAGGGATTTTTCTTAATTCCTGTATATTTTAGTAGGAATATCTTGCTATCATTTAGATAAGAATGTATAATGAGTATAGATTGTTATGCACATACTTGCTAAAGTGGCGAGAGAATACGGCGGTATCACCCTTGTGCGTACCGCCGTTTTTCTATGTGACTATAAAGTTTTAATCATATAATCAGATTATCTGATACGAAGGAGTGAAATATTTTGGCTGAATTACTTCAGATTAAAGATTTAGAAGTGTCTGTAGAAGAGAAAAAAATTCTTAAAGGCATTAATTTGACAATAAATAAAGGTGAGATTCATGTCGTAATGGGGACAAATGGTGCTGGTAAATCCACATTGGCAAATGCTATTATGGGGAATCCATTATACACTGTTGATAAAGGTTCTATCGTATTTGATGGTAAAGATATTACGGAAGATGCTGTAAATGATCGTGCAAAAGCTGGTAT
>CAUTOY010000089.1:0-5345 GCA_963539855.1 uncultured Veillonella sp. | reverse complement strand
GCCCAATTTTTACGCCTTAAATTACTTCCGATAAATTATCGTTATCGGAAGTAATTGTATAAAAAAGAAAAACTAGCCTATATTTCTTTCTATAAGCTAGTTTATTTTTTTACAATAAATTAATCATCATGTTCCGATAAGTATTTCATATAGTTATTGAATTTAGGCTCATCAATAGTAACTTTATTAAACTCAGGATTAACTAAAATTTTACCATACATATTCATAAGACCATATGTATTACCAGATTTAACTACATATAAATTATCATAATACGCCGTGATATCATCAATTGTTTCTGGCAATGTTAATATTATATGACCATCATTAGAATCAATTATATATTTTTTATTTTCTATTGTGGCTACAGTAAATTTATCAATCATATAAATTGGTTTTGATGTGTCAATCGTATCATAAGCCTTATCAACTAATATTCCACTTTCTGCATTAAAAATATAAGATTTTTCAGCTGTTTTTAATACAAAGCTACGATCACTTAATCTTTTACAGGAATCATATTTAAATGGTATGACTACTTGGTCTACAACATTTATAATACCATATTTATTATGTTTATCAACTGCAATAAAATACTTAAAATCATCTCCTAAAGGTTCTATATAATTGTATTTAGGAGCAATTAATACATTATCATTCGATAATCTAATACCATATAAAGTTTTCCCTTTTTTATCAACAATGGAAAATGGTATGAATTGAGTAGACGGTTCTCGACTATATCTAATTCCATTATAACCATTTCCTTCTCCATCTCCAATACCATCTCCTTCCATGAGTTCATAATTATATTTATTTATATTATGAATCGCAGTATCTTCATCTATTTCTATACCATCATTAGTTACATATTTGATATATCCGTCTGCTGTTTCTATTTTTAATAATACAACCCCTCCAGATCCATTATAATATTTATTTATATTTTCCCATGTACTTGTAATAGGATTATCTATAACTAATGAACCTGTACTTATATTATAAAGATACCAAAACTCACCCTTTTTACCAAATATTAAATTATCCGAACAATAATAATAAGCACTAACAACATCATTTATAGCATAAGTACCATCAGACTTTACTAACTTAAATCCATCCTTTGTCAAAGCCTTTGCATACTCATAAGAAAACTCATAATCATATCCTGATGGTAAATAAGCCATCGTATTTAAATTAATATAGCGTTTTTGACTATTATCATAAAATGAAGCGTACGCATATCTTTCTCCAAAGTCAATAATGTAATTTACATGTAAATCTTTATAAGGACCTAAAATCCACTTGCCTGTTTCATCAACAATAGTATTTCCTGATGGTGATTCTAACGTAATATAATTTTTGGCTTCAGCCGTATTGCCTAGTGCAAGAAGTATTGCTAAAGCAACAAAAATTCTCCTCATAAAATATACCCTCTTTCATTTAACACAATAATAATTATTATTATTTTATCATAATTTTTATTTTCTATATTGAAATTTATCGAATATAATTGTAAAATAGTCATATAAACTATGTATATTTCTCATATTAACTCTCAAGGGAGGATTACTATATGTGCTGGTGTGATATCGTAAGTAAAGCTAAAATTGGCAGTTTAAAAAATCTAGGAAATGGCATGGAACATTCCTTGCGTTTTCTTGCAGAAATCGTTGTAGGTCTTAGTTGTTTACGTGTTATTATTAACTGGATTTTTGGTATTTAACAATCTAATATGAACTGATAGACAAAGGCGCCTAGCATTGCTAAGCGCCTTATTAATATTCTATTACATTTGGTTACTAGGGTCACAACAGTAACTATTACTGATACGCTTCACTGCAATCGATATATTCCATGATTAGTTGGCAAATTTGACCATCTTTATCAAATGCCCAATATACAGGATATAAACCATCACCAAATCCTGATTGAATCATAGGTACTGATAGTTCCGTATCAGGAATCGTAAAGTTAATCCAATCCCCTTTAGAGCGTTGATATTGTGGATATGCCATAGCATTTAATTGGAATAAATCACTGTAGTAATCATCGTAAATATTCTTATCAGGATAGTTAGTGTGCCATTGATCGTAAAACTTCCGGTAGGTCTCAATTGTTTCAGCATCGACTACTGTAGCAAGACCAGAATCTACCGGGAAACCGATGAAGCTTTCACCATCATCTAGCGTTTCAATATCTTCTGTACCTTTTAGGGCTAATTCGTAGTTTACCGGCTCATTGCCATTAAAGATAACGCGGCTTGCCACATAACGATATTGATTTGGTTCCATTTCAATGATTTTAGTTTCCAATAGATACGTGCCTGGTTCTACCGTTCTAATATAGGTATCAGGTTTGCTCGGTAATGTTACCAATGGATCACAACATGTAATATGACCTGTTGGGAAGTTTACAGTCCACATAGGCAATGTATGTAAAGGAAACCCTTTTAACTCCTTACGACCGAATAAATCGTGATATGGTACAGTCGGTTTTAATTTACCTTCCGAACCTAATCGGTTAAATGTTTGAATCCATTCGCTTTTTAATTTAGATTGATCCATATTACTCCTCTGCTTCGTATTTACAATGAATATATTCGCCCTCTAATACTTCGTAGACTGCTGTTTTACGTATAATTTGCTTCACCAAGGTATCTAGCCTTGAACCATTAGAATAGTCTGCCGGTGCATAATATCGTATACGATGATGACGCATCATTTTATAAACCTTGTCCTTATCCTTTTTAATAGGATCATAGACACCTATGGAATGACCACCATTGGCATTGACAAGGCTCATGCAAGGAATATCTGTATCGCTATCTCCAATATAGATCATATTACGGAATGGAACCCGTTGATTCTCAGGCTTAATATAATCATTAACACCTGTGTCATTGATATCTAGAATTCCTTTTTGTATGCGGAATAAAAACTGTGTTTTATTTGTATAGTTAATAGCTTGTGCAGGCCATACGGCTACGCCTTTATCATCAAACATGAATGCACTAGCATAGATTTTGGTGAAAGCCCCCTCTTTAGCCATTTCAGTGCCTTCAATCATTTCTTTTAAGCCAGAGGAAATGATGTAATGCTCAATGCGTACGCCATGTTCTAATCCATAGTCGCGAATACGTTCAAACCAAGTGCGAACACCTTCGTATAATTCTACTTGATTGCCATATTCCATAAGCTTTTCTTTTGTTACATAAAAATGACCTACTGCTTCTTGAATCATCTTGTACATATAGGCTAAGTTATTGTCCATATCATTCTTTTTAGCCAATTCATTCGATTCTTGCCAGAATTGTTTAATTTGCTCTTCGTTATAGCCCACAGATTGAATAAATCCTTGTGCCTGCATATCATCAGGGGTTAAGGTTTTATCAAAATCGTAACACATGGCTAGCACTGGCATAGACGATTTGGATGATTGTAAAGATTCCTTACTGTCATTCTTATAGGTGATCATAATCCACCTCCTTGTGATAATACATAAACTATTAAAACATCATGTAACTCTCTTATATTTTTAAGATGACCCAATCCCTTTTGATTATATTTTACACGATACGTCAATGATTTAAGTTTCGTAATTCCTCGTAATTCTAGTTAAAATAGGCTCTCTTGTGTAAAAGTTTCATCTACAATCCAGCTCTTTTCCCTACTTTCTTTAATAATTGCTGTTTTTGAAAGTGTTCCAATCAGTAAGCTGGAATTAGGATCATGTTGTATCCGATTTTGGCGAACTACAGCTTGATTCGTATTGGCATAACAATAACGACAGAAATGACTACAGCTATCATAAGCACCGATATCCCCATGTAAATAACAATCACACTCAGGTCTAGCCGGCGTTCGTTTCGGTGCTTTTAATGTTACCTTCCAAGCTCGCTCATAACAATCTAGTGTAAGACAGCCCTCCGTATTAACACCAAATTCTTTGAATACCTCCCCTTCTCCACAGGTTTTAAGTATCATATGGTGAGAATGAGCTATAACTACGAATTCTTTAATGATTTTCTTTTGAATATCTAAACTTGGTCTATAGCCTTCAGGAAAATTATGAGATACTTTATCAAAGATATCTAAAAAACTAACAATAACTGTATCGGTATAGCCCATTAAGGACTTTGCCATTTTATAAAAGCTTTCACAATGAAAATCTATTGTATAGTCATTAGTTAAAATAATTGGATCATAGCGCCACACCATAGACTGAGGATTAAGCTCATTAGAAATATGTTTAAAGCCATCTATTACAGACTCATATTGCGGTACATAGGGCTCAATGTCACGTCCATAAGGGGTTATGGTCATATGCCAATATTGCCGATAATCGTTAATTTCATTTAGTAATGGTATAAATGGCAAGGGATTTTTCGTACAAAAAGCAATACCATCTACTACTTCGTGATTAATAGCATAACGCGTTACTTGTAGTGGATTATAAGGATTTTGAACATCTACGAAACCTTCATGTATACGATTAATTAGCCATTGACCATAAAAGGCAGGTATATCTGTACGTTGTCCAGTTTGTAATATCATAGCGCTGCCCTTTCATTAAACAAAATATAAAAATATTATAACATATCTAACTCTATGTATTTATAGTATATATGTGATTTTTGCTGTATAGTTTATTCATATTTTATGGTACTATAAATACTATAAAATATGAGGAGAACTAACGTATGAACGATATTTTTGAACCTAACCATCCTATGAAGGACGATAAAGAATTTATTACATCTTATTGGACAGATCGAGCTCATGATTTTGGAGTTTTGCGCGCCAAAGAATTAGAGAGCCCTAAACTTAAATTATGGAGAGATGAACTAACGAGTCATATCTTTGATTCTGATCGCTCTTTACGTATATTAGACATTGGTTGTGGTGCAGGCTTCTTTAGTATTATCCTCTCTCAACTAGGACATACAGTACACGGCATCGATATTACGCCTAATATGATAGACGAAGCAAATCAGCTGGCAGAATCTCTTGACTCTGATGCTACCTTCTCCGTTATGGATGCAGAAAATCTCAGTTTTGACTCCAATACCTTTGATATCGTTGTGGCCCGCAATGTAACATGGAATTTACCACATCCAGATAAAGCTTATGCTGAATGGTTGCGGGTAATTCGTCCTGGTGGCTTAATTCTCAATTATGATGCAGAACATGCACGTAATCATCATGAATTACCGCAATCCGTACATCATGCCCATGAACACGTTAGCAATGAATTAAAGGAACGTTGTCATACAATATACCATATGCTAGAAATTTCATCCTTTACACGCCCTCAATGGGATAAAGAACTACTCACAAAATTAG
>CAUTOY010000088.1:0-5472 GCA_963539855.1 uncultured Veillonella sp. | reverse complement strand
GCTACGACCGTATCACCAGCACCACTCACATCGAATACATCCTGTTGTGTGGCTGGATTATGCCAAGTTCTACCATCTTTAGCCACAACTGTAATGCCCTTCGCAGAACGGGTGCCAATAATATATTTAATGTTAACCTTATTAAGTACTTCCTTAGCCGCCTCAATAACAGATGCATCATCATTAGGAATCACTCGCCCTAAGGATTCACCCAACTCTTTTACATTTGGTGTAATACATGTAGCACCATCGTATTTAGACCAATCGTTCCCCTTAGGATCTACGATTGTTTGTACATTATATGTATTGGCTAATTCAAATACATGACGCAACAATGTAGGTGTACAAACCCCCTTGCCATAATCGGATATGACAATACCTTGTAATCCACGTTGACAAAGCTTCTCGAGCCACATGATTAATTGTTCTTCTTCAGCAGCTGTAATAGGCGTAATGGTTTCAAAGTCGAGGCGCATCATTTGCTGACGGTCACCTAAAATACGCATTTTAGTAATCGTTGATCGACTTTCATCACGAATGAGACCAGTTGTATCAATATTCTCAGCTGCCAATAAGTTATCGAGCACTCTACCATGGTCATCGACACCAGCTACGGCCCCTAAATACACATGGCAATCGAGATTGGCTAAGTTAGACGCTACGTTACCTGCACCGCCAAGCACTTCTTTCACAGAGGATACACGATTGACCGGCACGGGTGCCTCTGGCGAAATACGGCTCACATCGCCAAATACATAACGATCCACCATAACATCACCGATAACTGCAATGTTTAGGTTCGGTAATGAATTTGTCAAAAATTCATTCACTGTTTTTGTAATCATAGGTCCCCTTTCAAGAAATCTGTGATTTCTTCCCTATCTCGATTAATAATCTTCTTCAATAAGTTCGCAAATGATATGTCCAGCTAAAATGTGCATTTCTTGAATACGCGCCGTAACGGTGCTTGGAATAGCTAGTGTAAGATCGCATAATTCTGCCAATTTACCGCCGCCTTCACCGGTGAAAGCAATCGTATGCATGCCTGTATTTCGTGCCATTTCCATAGCTTTCACAACATTTTTAGAATTACCCGATGTAGAAATACCGATAAGTACATCCCCAGAACGGCCTAACCCTTCAACTTGACGTGCAAATACGGCATCGTAATCATAATCATTAGCAACAGCTGTCAAAATAGATGTATCTGTGGTAAGCGCAATAGATGCAAGAGAACGCCGTTCCTTTTTAAAACGACCTATAAGTTCTGCCGCGAGATGTTGAGAATCAGCAGCAGACCCACCATTGCCACAAAACATGATTTTATTACCACTATTCAATGCTACGATGCAACGGTTAGCAATTTCTTGAATGACCTCCATCTGGTCCATTGTTTTACTAAATACATCAAGATGATCTGTAAATCGATCAGCAATGATTGGATTTATATCTGTCATTATAAAATCTCCTTTAACAGGCGATCAGCATTTTTCCAGAATAATTTTTCCGTTTGTTCTTCTGAAAGTCCAGCGCCCCTAAAAGCATCGTATAAACGATGCATATCTGAAATGTCTTTGATTTCTGTATTTGGCTTAATACCATCAAAATCAGTCCCTAGGGCTATTACATCTTCGCCGCCTTTGTTGATGATATACATTCCATGTTTAACTATATCGTCAATACGACTAATAGATGAAGTGCCAAGGAATGACTGGGCAAAATTTAGACCAATAACACCACCCTTTTCACCAATTAGACGAATCAAGTGGTCCGGCAAATTTCGACGATGGGCAGTTACTTCTCGCGCATTAGAATGAGATGCAATAAAAGGTACATCAAGAATATCTCCTAGCTGTTCTGTTCCTCCATCATTAAGATGAGAACAATCAACAATCATGCCTAATTCTTGCATCCGTTCCACAAATGCAACTCCTGTTTTAGTTAATTTCTTATAAGGGTCTCCTGTATTAGGTTCCCCCAATTCATTAGGATAATTCCAGGTCAATGTAATGAGACGCACACCATCGTTATAAGCTTTATCTAGTTTTTCCAAATCCCCACCGAGGACACCACCCTCTTCGATGGATAATAAAGCAGCTACTTTATGATTTTCATTACAGGCGGCTATCTCTTCATAACTTCTGACATGACTAATATAGTCGCTATATTTTTTTATCTGACTATCGAACAATTGGCGCATAGATTCATATCTACCATAGGAATCATCTTGTTCTTGTAAGTCTACAAATAATGCAAAATCCTGCAATCGACTACGCCCTTTAATAAGACGCTCAATATCAATTTTCCAGTTATTAGAAAATAAATCACCATCATTAGGATGATCTATCAATTGCATTATTGTGTCACAATGTAAATCAATCATATATTCTCACTATTTCTTAGTCTTTTTAGCATCTAATTTTTTTAACGCCTTAAGCTCAGCCATAAAGCTGTCAATGTTATCAAATTTGCGATATACAGAGGCAAATCGTACATACGCAACTTGGTCGATATCTTTTAATTGTTGTAGTACCAATTCACCAATGCGATCTGTAGAAATCTCTTGATTTACTTCGTTTCGAATATCCCGTTCTACATTATTGACTACTTCTTCCATAACGGACATAGGTACTGTTCGTTTATCACAAGAACGCAACAGTCCATTTAACAATTTACCACGGTCAAATAATTCACGGCGACCATTCTTCTTTGCTACCATGAGTGGTACTTCTTCGATGATTTCATAAGTAGTAAAGCGGCGTCCACAATTAATACACTCCCGACGACGACGGATACTATTTCCTTCATCTGTCGTTCTTGAGTCTGTTACCTTCGTGTCTGTATGTTGGCAATAAGGACATCTCATTAGCTAATACTCCTTTTCTAAATCAGTCAGTAATCTTGAAAAAGGCACAATACACCTATTTTCTTATACCTTATATAGTACCATATTTAGTAGGAAATGTACAAAAAGAACCCCTTATAACAAAATTACAATAAAATTGTTATAAGGGGTTTTCCTTCACTTACCAGTTAAATCGTATGAAATTAACGTTTAATAGCATCTTGAATACGTAACAAGCAATCGCCAGATTCGATGCGGCTGCCTTCACGAACAAGAATTTCTTCAACGATACCATCGATAGGAGCTGTAATTGTAGTTTCCATTTTCATAGCTTCTGTTACGATTAATGGTTCACCTTTAACAACAGATTGACCATTTTTAACGAGGATTTTAACAACGGAACCAGACAATGTAGCACCGATTTCACCAGGATTAGATTCATCTGCTTTACGACGAACAACACCTGTAGTCTTAGCATGTTTATCATGAACCTTAATACCACGAGGTTGACCATTGAACTCGAACAATATGATGCGATTGCCGTCTTCATCAGGATCAGATACGCCATTCATCTTGATAATTAATGTTTTACCTTTTTCGATAGTTACTTGAATTTCTTCACCACGTTTCATGCCGAAGAAGAATGTAGGAGTATCAAGTACAGATACATTACCAAAATCTTTTACAAATTTATTGTAATCTTGGTATACCTTAGGATATAAGCAGTATGCACTTACATCTTCATCAGTTGTATTAGCACCCATTTCACTCAATTCATTTCGAACATGTTCGAAATCAGTTGGTGGTAATACAGCACCAGGACGAACTGTAATAGGACGAGCACCTTTCAAGATGATTTTTTGAAGTTTTTCAGGGAACCCTTGGTATGGTGTGCCCAAACGACCTTCGAAGAATTCTACTACGGATTGAGGGAAGTCTAATACATCGCCTTTTTCGTAGATATCTTTTTCAGTCAAGTTGTTTTGTACCATGTACAATGTCATATCGCCAACAACTTTAGAGGAAGGTGTTACCTTAATGATATCGCCAAACATCATATTAACTTGATGGTATACCTTTTTAATTTCTGTCCAACGATCACCAAGTCCAACCATTTTAGCTTGTTGTTGCAAGTTAGAGTATTGACCGCCTGGCATTTCATGTTGATATACTTCTGTGTTTGGATATTTTTCGGCTTTATCCACACCTTTGTAATAAGGACGGATGCTACCGAAGTAGTGAGACATTTCTTCCATGTAATCGATGTTCATTTGTGGTTGACGTTCTGTACCTGCCAATGCATAGTACATGGAGTTCATGCTAGGTTGGCTTGTACCATTTGCAAATGCAGAGTAAGCCAAGTCGATAACGTCTACACCAGCATCTACAGCGCGACCATAAGAATAAATCGTATTGCCAGAACCTTCATGGGAATGCAAATGAATTGGTACTGTCACAGCGTCTTTCAAAGCGGATACTAAGTTGTATGCAGCTTGAGGTTTCAACAAACCAGCCATATCTTTAATAGCGATGATATTGGCACCAGCATTTTGTAATTCTTTTGCCATCTTCACATAGTAATCAAGATTGTATTTAGGACGGCTACTATCTAAGATATCGCCAGTATAGCACAATGCCACTTCAGCAATTTTGTTTTGTGCACGTACTTCATCAATAGCCACATGCATATTATCAAGACTATTTAAGCTATCAAATACACGGAATACATCGATACCGTTTTTAGCGGATAATTGAATGAAATTACGAACTACATTATCTGGATAGGATGTATAACCAACGGCATTAGCACCGCGAATCAACATTTGAAGTAATGTATTAGGTACTTCTTTACGGAACATGCGTAAACGTTCCCATGGATCTTCGTGTAAGAAACGATAAGATACGTCAAATGTTGCACCGCCCCAACATTCTAAGGAAAATAGATTTGGTACCCCTTTGGCAGCATCGCCAGCTACACGCGCCATATCGATGGTACGTAAACGTGTGGCAAATAAGGATTGGTGAGCATCACGCCATGTTGTATCTGTAAAGAATACTTGTTTTTGGTCAGCCAACCATTTGCTGAAGCCTTCTGGTCCTAATTCGTCGAATTTTTGTTTTGTACCAGGTGCAGGAGATACACCTAATTTAGATGGTAATTGCATAGGTTCAAAATCAGGCACTTCTTGAGGGCCTGCGCCAGAGTAACCATTGATTGTAGTATCTGCAATGTAGCGAAGCAATTTAGTACCACGGTCACGATCTGGTTTTAATTCGAATAATTCAGGATGGTCTTCAATAAAGTTAACTGTGTAGTTACCGCTTTGGAATTCTGGGTTTTCAAGAACGTTAATCAAGAAATGAATGTTTGTTTTAACGCCACGAATACGGAATTCTTTCAAGCAGCGAAGCATTTTACGAATGGTTTCTTCGTTATTAGGACCAAATGCAGTTGCTTTTACGAGCAAGGAATCATAGTAAGGTGTTACTACAGCGCCTGTGAAAGCATTACCGGAGTCTAAGCGGATACCAAAACCGCCGGAACTACGATATGCCAAGATTTTACCAGTATCTGGCATGAAGTTATTTTTAGGATCTTCTGTAGTGATACGACATTGGATAGCAGT
>CAUTOY010000087.1:0-5497 GCA_963539855.1 uncultured Veillonella sp. | reverse complement strand
GAAAGTATAACGTAAAGGTGATACAATTTCTGTAGCTTGGGCAACAAATAAAAAACTTTTTCAAAAATTTCCTAATTTCCGCATGGAACAGGTTGCTCCTAAGAGCAGGTTTAATAATTATATAATACTAATTACAGATTACCTATAAAAACCATCACACTATGCATTATATAATTGATACAAAAATATATATTAGGAGGTATACATGGTAAAACAAGTTCTTTCCGATGACATCATCAAACAATATCTACCAGTCCTAACATCTTGTCCTCTATTCAATACATTGGGCACACCAGAGTTAACAAGCTATTTACATAATGCAAAAGTAATTATAAAGAATTACAAAAAGAACGACTTTATCGCTATTTCAGGAGATCCTATGGAGGGTATCGGCGTCATTTTAGAAGGCAGTGCTCTTCTTACGCGCGAAAATGTACTTGGTCAACGAGTTATTATGGCCAATTTAGAAGCATCCTCTATTTTTGGAGAGGCCTTGCTATTTAGTAAGCATCCACTTTGGCCAGCCACCATTAAAGCGTTAAAGCCAACAAAAATTATGTTTATTCCACTTGAAACATTTATCGAAACATTACCAGACTGCCAACAATGCCAAACAAAAATTCTTTCCAATCTCTTAGAAGACTTATCGGAAAAAGCATTGCTTCTGACTAAAAAAGTTCATTACCTAACATTAAAGGGTATGCGCGAAAAAATTTACGCTTACCTTACAGATATCTACACGATGCAGCATAGTGAAAAGCTTATATTGCCTCATAACCGCGAACAAATGGCAGAAGCCCTCAATGTGTCACGCACCGCATTAAGCCGCGAACTTGGCAGATTGCGTGATGAAGGCATTATTGAAATCAACGGCCGTCATGTGACGTTACTAGACCCTCAACAAATTGTAGAATTCGGATTTAATAATTAAATACAACATGTACGCAACACAAAACCGCCTAGGCATAGCCTTAGGCGGTTTATTTTATATAGGTATAGAATTAGAACCAATGGGATAAATCAAACTCTTCCCCTATGGTTGCTTTTACATGAGCTCGACCTAAATAGAGGCCAAGTAGTGTAAGCGATATAGAGCACATAGGGCTTTCATCATAGACACGAGCCAAATCAGAAAGAACAGGACTAATATCGTCCATGATTTGACGCGCCTCTTCACCTCTAAATGCAGTAGGTTTACTCTTCATCAAAGCCATAAGGTCACGCTGCACCATCGGATCAGAGATGCGAGCCTCTCTAAAGAAACGTTGTGCCAAGGATTCATCGACAACAGCCAATTTATAAAGATTAGAGTTCAGACTACGCACCACGAATCGTGGATCTACGCCGCGACCATCGGTAGCACGGAACAATTCTTCCTTTGTAAAGCCACGATAATTGAATACAAATGGATATGAATTGCTCAATAATTGTGTTAATGTTACAGACTCACGTTCTTGCTGAGTACAACGCAAATAGTCTAGCTGGCGATAAAACGATGAGTCATGAGGCAAATCGGAAATAAATGGTTCGATGTATTTTTCAACATAATGTTGAAAATGGATGCGTCCATAGTTATTAGAATTACGAGAATATTGTAATAATAATGTTAACGCCATCACTTGAAAGTGTCCCAATGTAAGGTGAGGCAAAACGCGCAATGCATCAAAAGCCACTAAGTACGGTGTACTCGACTTAGGCGATTGAACCACATCAGAAAAGGCTTCTAGCGCAGCCGTTTTCATCCATGTCGTTGGAGTCCCTGCATAGGCTTTTTGCATAGCCAATAACGCTTCTTGAATTACGATATTTTGCAATAGTAATTTAACTTCGCTTAATTTCGTAATACCCAAAACAGCTAGTGCATCCCGTGTAATATCTGCGACGAATTGCATAGCATCACCATGTACGACACCAAAAGCATGCGCAAAGGGCTCAATGGCAAGGGCTACACGTTTATCTTCTTGTGCAGCTTGTGCCCACGGGCCGATTGGTTCTGGCGCATCCTCTTCTATATCGGCCAAATGTTCATTAATTTCATTCACATCAAACATACGCGTTTCTTCTAATGCAGATGGACCTTGTGGATTTACCACTTCACTATTCTCACTGCCAAACATCTGTGTAGCATCTGCATCAAAGCATCGTGTTTCGTCCATTACATCAGGAGACTCTCCTAATGCAATCGTATCCTCTGTAGAGGATTCAACAGCAGGAATTTCCATAGTTTTGTCTGTATCAACCCCTGCGTCAATAACTTCCACACCAACAGGCTCTGTAACAGTAGGTTCTATAGTAATAGGCTCTACGGCAACAGAATTCTCAAAATCATGTTGTTCTACAGGATTATGTAATTTAACAGTATCCTTACTAACAGGTGTCTGTTCATCAACATGAGCCTCGTATACATCAACACCATCATGTGTTTCCCGTGGTGTTATATGTACCTTCTCTTGTTCATACAAACGCCCTGGACGTGATTTTTTTGAAGGCTTTGATTTTACAGAATTCGCTTCACTGTTACTTTCACTTTTATTAAATACCGCATAACATACTCCAAAGAACCCAAGTACGACAACGGCCAATACGACATATGGGATAAACGTTGACATTACATTCTCCTATTATAATAATGCATCATTATATACCGCACGGATACCGCCGATACTCTTAGGTCGAACACGACATGCAGTCACATGTGCATCCCCAATTTCCTTGAGACTTAATCGTACAGGAACCGTTACATGTTTCATATGCATACCGATGAAAGTATCACCTATATCGATACCCGCATCAGCTTGTATAAATTCAACAATTACAGGATCCTTAAAACGGTCATAAGCTGTCATAGCCATAGCTCCACCAGCATGTAATTGAGGAACCACATTACATTCCTCTTCCCAAGTCATAGCCTCACGTTCCATTACAAGAGCTCTATTTAAATGTTCACAACATTGTACTGCAAGATATAGACCTCGTTCACTAACGGCCTTATAAATTTCGTCAAATACTACAGCGGCTACATCTTCATGAGAATCTGTGCCTATCTTTTTGCCACAAATTTCACTTGTAGAACATCCCACTACAAATAGCTGTCCTTCGTGTACCTTTGCTACAGTTAAGAGTTCTTCCATAGCAGTATGTACTTCTTGTCTAATTGTTTCAATAGAATGCATAATATCGCCCCTTTTTAATATTCAAATCTATAAATATATTATCATAAATTATATGTCTTTTATAGACCAAACTATAGGACATATGAGTGAAATTCTTATGATAAATTAATCTATTGTATATATGACTAGTTTGAAATACAAAAAAGAGGCTTGCTAAAGCAAGCCCCTTTCAATCTCTCAATGGGGATATTAGATTTTTCTGTAAGGTTTTTGGCCTTGTTCGTAGAAGTTGTTACCTTCAGTATCGCCAACTACGATGCAAGGGAAATCTTCAACTGTCAATTCAGCCAAAGCTTCTGGACCAAGTTCACCATAAGCAAGTACTTCGTATTTTTTGATGGATTTTGCAATCAATGCTGCAGCGCCACCAACTGCTGCGAAGTATGTGCAACCATTTTTCTTCATGGATTCAACTACTTCTGGTTTACGGGAACCTTTACCAATCATGCCTTTGATACCTTGATCAAGCATTGTTGGTGTGTAAGCATCCATACGACCGGAAGTTGTAGGACCAGCGGAACCAATTGGATCACCAGGTTTTGCAGGTGTTGGGCCAAGGTAGTAAACGAATTTGTTAGTCCAATCGATTGGTAATTTTTCGCCACGTGCTAAAGCTTCAGTCATAACTTTATGAGCAGCATCACGAGCGGAGTAAATTTTGCCAGTGATAAGAACGCTATCACCAACTTTTAATTTACGGGAAAATTCTTCATTATATTCTTCAGTATTAATGCGAATTGTTTCAGCCATTGTAATTTCCTCCTATCGATTAAAGTACTACGTGTTTATGACGTGCAGCATGACACATAATAGTTACTGCAACAGGAAGACCAGCGATATGAGTTGCACCCCATTCGATGTTTACACCTAGGCAAGTTGTAGTACCGCCCAATTGAGGTCCGATACCAGTTTTATTAACCATTTCCAAGATTTCTTCTTCCAATTTTGCATATTCTGGATCTTTGTGAGGTGTGCTAATGTCGCGAAGCAATGCTTTTTTAGACATAACAGCAGCTTGGTCCATAGTACCACCGATACCTACACCAAGTACCATTGGAGGACATGGGTTAGGACCAGCATGTTTTACGATTTCAAGAACTGCATTTTTAACGCCTTCAACACCATCTGCAGGAACTAGCATAGCAACGTCAGATTTGTTTTCAGAACCGAAGCCTTTAAGTTCTACATTGATTTCTACTTTATCGCCAGGAACGATGTCGATGTAGATGATAGCAGGTGTATTGTTTTGTGTATTTTTGCGGTTGAACAAAGGTTCAGCTACAACGGATTTACGAAGGTAACCTTCTACATAACCTTGTGCAACGCCTTCATTGATAGCTTCTTTAAGGTCGCCACCAACGAAATGTACGTCTTGACCTACTTCTAAGAATACCATTGTCATACCAGTATCTTGGCAGTATGGACGATCTTCAGCATCAGCAATTTCTGCATTTTTGATGATTTGATCGAGAACGATGCAACCAACTGGAGACTCTTCTGTTTCACGGCCTTTTTTCAAACCTTCATAGATGTCTTTTGGCAAGTGGTAAGCTGCGTCCATACACATTTGACGGACTGTTTTTGTGATTTCAGATACTTGAATCTCGCGCAAGATAATCCCTCCTCAGGAAAATAATTAGATATTAACTCTAATACAATGAGATACATTTATTCTCAAAGTGTTAAGCTAAGATTAACTCTATGACTCCATACTAGCACACTACCGAAGGCCTTTCAACGCTTTACCTATACAGTTTTCTCAATGAAATTTATCGATTTGATAATTATTTTCAATGATTAATTATACCTTTTTTATGCACTTTAATAATATTAAAAACGGTAGCTTAACATCAATAAAAGGCTATATAACTGTAATAAATATCACATTATATTATTGTATATGGTTCGTTTCCAATCAATATGTGTTCTAGCCATAAAATATATCTCTTTCTTTAATGAGATTATCTATCATTTTTGTGTAGAAAGATTTTAATTATGAGTATGTATAACGATTATCTTCAATACAATTAATTTACTAACTCGCCTATTCATCAAGGACTGTATATACACAAAAACACGCTTAATTACTGGATTTTTCACCAATATATATAATTATCGATTTTTATGACTATCTCATCAAATTATTTTATTATTCCTCAAACTCTGTCTATTATGTGTTTTAGTTATAGCATATGCTAAAAATTTTTAACTTTTTATAACATTTCCTCTTGCTATTATCGATATGTTCCTTTATAATAATCACTATATTATTCCTCGATAGCTCAGTTGGTAGAGCAATCGGCTGTTAACCGATCGGTCGTAGG
>CAUTOY010000086.1:0-5807 GCA_963539855.1 uncultured Veillonella sp. | reverse complement strand
TGATTAGCTGCAATAAATACGCGACCCGTAGCAGATTTACGCAAGATACCATTACCAGACAACAATACCTTGCCTGCAATATGAACGCGAATCATATTCGTAGTACCTGTAGAACCAGATGGTACGCCAGCAGTAACGACAACTAAATCGCCAGAGTTGATGGCATTCGCCCCAAGAGCACCAGTAATCGCTTGTTTGACCATTTCATCAGAGTTGATATTTTCACGTCCCTTGATGGCTTCAACGCCCCAGCACAATTGCATACGACGAATTGTTTCATCATGCGGTGTAATGGCAATAATTTTACAATCAGGACGGTGCCGAGCCACACTAATCGCAGTATGACCAGATTCGGTGCAGGTCAAAATCGCTGCGGCCCCTAGATCACTCGCAACGCGTACGCTGGCCAAACATACAGCCTCAGTAGTAGTGACATCAACACTTTCCTGTGTTCTGCTCTTATGATCATAAATAACAGATTGCTCTGTTACCTCTGCAATACGTGTCATCGTTGTAACGGCTTCCACCGGATACGCGCCATTAGCCGTCTCACCAGATAACATAATCGCATCGGTGCCATCTAAGATCGCATTTGCCACGTCACTCGCTTCGGCGCGCGTAGGACGAGGGTTTTGAATCATAGATTCCAACATTTGCGTAGCTGTAATAACAGGTTTGCCAAGGCGATTACATTTTTCAATCATCATCTTTTGCAATACCGGTACTTCTTCGGCTGGAATTTCTACACCCAAATCACCACGAGCAATCATAAGACCGTCCGCTACATCGAGGATTTCATCAATATTATTAACCCCTTCAGCATTTTCAATTTTGGCGATAATCTTAATATCCTTTTGTTCAGATTCCAAGATACGACGAATAGCCACTACATCCTTAGCGCGCTGCATAAAGGATGCAGCTACAAAGTCCACACCTTGTTGGCAACCAAAGCGCAAATCTAATTCATCTTGCTCAGATACAGGTGGCAAGCTAAGCGCTACACCTGGCACGGCCACGCGTTTACGATTGCCAATTTCACCGCTGTTTTGAACGGTCGTAATGATGTTATTACCTTCAATGGCATCGATGGTCAATCTAACAAGGCCATCAGCTAAGAGAACCGTATCACCAACGTGCACATCGCCTACTAAACCTTTATGGTTTACAGTGCTGATTTCTGACGTGCCCTCCACATCATCCGTAGTTAATGTAAATTGTTGCCCCGCTTCGAGGAACACCTTACCTTCTTTAAACAGTCCTAGACGAACCTCAGGGCCCTTTGTATCGAGCAACAATGCGATTGGTTTATTGACAATCATCGCCGCATCACGCACCATTTGCATGCGCTCCGCTTGCTCTTCATGAGAACCATGAGAGAAATTAAATCGAGCCACATTCATACCGGCACGCATCATATCTTCCAAAACACCGAATTTATCCGTACCTGGACCTACGGTACATACGATTTTTGTACGTTTCATATATCCTCCTAAACGGGATGTTATTTAATATATCTATAATTTTAATTATACCTGTCCGCATCAGTCTTTGACCAATACAAAATTTACATATTTCGATATAAATCTATGCTATAGGTCCTATACACACATTCCTTATTGAACCTCTACGGAACCTTCGCCTAACACAGCTTCAATGCGTGCGATGATATCATCTGTGGGCGCAAAACATAATTGAGGTGATAAATTAATTCGTTTACGTTGTTTATGCAAATATAAGGATGTCGGAACTTCTCCTTCCGCTTGTGAAAGTATTTCCTTCAACGCATTACTATTTTCTGGTGTATCATAAGCACTGCGAATATGGATAGCAATCTGCCGTGCATTATTATAATTTACTTTCAACGGTGCAATGCGATCTGCAATAATCTGTACACCCTTTTCATCCGCATCAACACGGCCCCTCACCTTAACGACCATATCGACAGCTAAATATTGCTGGCTTTGAGCATATACCTTAGGGAATGCTACCACTTGAGCAGAACCAGAATAATCTTCGATGCGAAGTATACTCATAATATCGCCTCGTTTTGTTGGTCTATCCCCTTTTTCTGCAATAAGCCCACCAAAGGTAATCGTTTCACCATCAAAACGTTCTGGATTTTCAAGAAGTTGTCCTAATTCAAAGAGTCCTTTCAATTCCTTGTTGTATCCTTGCAATGGATGGCCCGTAATATAAAAGCCTGTGTAATCCTTTTCATCCTTTAATTTATCATCTTCCGATAAATCTGGTAGATTAGGTACCTGAATCATATCCACATCATCTGCGCTATCGCCAAAGAGACTCATGGTCCCCATGACAGCATCCTTTTGCTGCTTAGCCCCTACAGCCTGTGCACTTTCATACATATGTAAGAGCTGATTGCGGTTTTCCTCAAACCCGTCCATAGCACCACAGCGGATTAAGCTTTCAAGCAAACGTTTATTCACGACCTTACTATCTACGCGGCGGCAAAAATCGGTAATGCTCGTATAGAGACCATTTGCCTCACGTTCGGCAATGAGACGATCGATGGCATTATCCCCTACGTTCTTGATGCCCCCAAGGCCAAAGCGAATAGCATCACCTTGTACGGCAAAGCTACGCAAGGAATGGTTCACATCGGGGCCGAGTACCTGCACATTATGTTTTTTACATGCATTAATGTAATAGGTGAGCTTATCCATATTTTGCATAAAGCTTGTCATGGTAGCCGCCATAAACTCTGGGAAGTAGTGCGCCTTGAGATATGCCGTTTGGTACGCAATATACGCATAGGCTGCACTATGGGATTTATTAAAGCCATAGCCTGCGAAATATACGAGCAAGTCAAATACTTCGTTTGCAATAGACTCTTCAATGCCATTGTTGATAGAACCTTGTATAAAGGATTCCCGCTGCGCCTTGAGGACGGATTCCTTTTTCTTACCCATCGCACGGCGCATCAAGTCTGCTTGCCCAAGGGAGAACCCACCCATGGCAGACGCAATTTGCATAACCTGTTCTTGGTAGAGAATAACGCCGAACGTATCTTTCAAAATCGGTTCCAAAATCGGATGTAAATAGGTTACCTCTTTTTTACCATGGCGGCGGTCGATAAAATCCGCTACCATGCCAGAACCCAATGGGCCTGGACGATACAGTGCAACGAGAGGGATTAAATCCTCAAAATGGACAGGTTTCAAATCCATAACAAGCTTGGTAATCCCATCGGACTCGAGCTGAAACACACCGGATGTATCGCCCTTGGTAAGGAGCTCACAAGCCTCTTTATCATCTAATGGAATGGCATCTAAATCGAGATCAATGCCACGATTTGCCTTGATGAGTTTAAGGGCATCCCCCATAACAGTCAATGTACGGAGGCCCAAAAAGTCCATCTTTAACAGGCCTAATTCCTCAATATTATCCTTATCATATTGAGTGACAAAACCATCTTCATTAGAATTCTGTACAGGCACATGGTCATCTAGAGGGTCCGCAGAAATTACGACGCCCGCCGCATGGGTAGATGAATTACGAGCAATGCCTTCTAGTTTTTGACCAAAATCAAATAATTCTTTTACATTAGGGTCTGTATCATAGAGAGCTTTTAAATCTTTACCCTTTAAAGCCTTTTCTAAGGTGATGCCCAATTCATTAGGAATCATCTTCGCAATACGATTGACCTCAGCTAATGGTAAGTCGAGCACGCGACCTACGTCACGAATAACGGCACGAGCCGCTTCGGTACCAAAGGTAATGATTTGGGATACGCGAGCCTGTCCATATTTCCGCGTTACATAGTCGATAGCTTCACCCCGCTTTTCATAGCAGAAGTCGATATCGATATCAGGCATGCTTACCCGTTCTGGGTTCAAGAACCGTTCAAAAAGTAAATCATACTGTAATGGATCAAGGCCAGTAATTCCCAGTAAATAGGCAACAACAGACCCCGCCGCAGAACCACGGCCTGGGCCGACTAGAATATCGTGTTCTCGTGCATAACGCACATAATCCCATACAATAAGAAAATAGTCTTCAAAACCCATCGTTCCTATAACATCGAGTTCGTAGTCGAGACGTTTTTTGAGTTCATCAGATGTATCGCCATATAAACGAGGTATTTCTCGTTCACAGACCTTGCGTAAATAGGTCTTAGACGTTTCTCCCTCAGGCACATCAAAATGAGGCAAATGATGTTCATCAAAATTAAATTCTACATTGCATCGGTCTGCAATCTTTAATGTATTTTCTAACGCTCCAGGAATATGTCCAAAGAGGTCTGCCATCTCGTCCCCAGATTTGAGATAGAATTCATCATTTGGGAATTTCAAACGATCTACTTCGGCACGACGTCGGCCCGTTTGAATACAAACGCGAATGTCTTGCGCATCAGCATCTTCCTTCATAACATAGTGGAAATCGTTGGACGCTACAATGCCGAGACCATATTCATCAGCTAATTGGCATAGCACTTGCTGAGCCCGTAATTCTTCAGGCAAACCATGATTTTGAATTTCCAAAAAGAAATTATCTTTACCGAAGGTTTCAATGTACCATTCAACAGCACGGCGGGCGCCCTCCATGTTATCTTGCAAGATATATTGCGGCACTTCCCCTTGAATACACGCACTAAGGGCAATGATTCCCTTACTATATTGACGCAATAAATCATGGTCAGCTCGTGGCTTATAATTAAAACCTTCCGTAGAGGCTTTAGATACGATTTTAACAAGGTTTCGATACCCTTCCATCGTTTCGGCAAGCAGAATGAGATGTTTAAGTCGTTCACGACTACGTCCTTCTGGCTTATCAAGGCGGCTACCTTCTGTGACATATACTTCACACCCAATAATTGGTTTAATGCCTTGTGCCACACATTCCTTATAAAAATAGATGGCCGCATACATATTGCCATGGTCCGTAATGGCAAGGGCTGGTTGTTCTAGTTCCTTCGCGCGGCGCACCATGTCCGGCAAACGGCTAATGCCGTCTAATAAACTAAATTCCGTATGACTATGTAAATGGACGAATGGCTTCATGGTACACCTCCTTACGGTCTATGTGCAAAATAGATATTTAATGATTTCTTACGAGCCTTCCAATCTGGTAAAAATTGGGCCACTAAATTGTGAAAGTTCTTAGAATGATCCAAGTATTTAAAATGGGCAAACTCATGAACCATGACGTACTCAATATACGCCTGTGGTCCCTCCAATAATCGTGTATTCATCTTAATGAGCTGCTTAGCAGGCGTACAAGAACCCCAACGACTCTTCATACGTTGCTGTTTTACCGTTGGCATGGGCACATCAATATGTTGCTGGTGAAAGCGTTGATACACTACCTTTGCCCAGTGATTAAATACCTTGTCTCCTAGCTGGCGCCAAAAGGTTTGCATTAATTTATGCTTGTCTTCAAAGGTATAATCTGTTTTAACAAACATCACCATACGATTAGAACCATCAAACTTAATATGCGGCTTACCCGATGTTTCTAACACCTCTAGAGCAACAGGCATACCAAGAATAGATACGGTTTCACCCGTCACATATTGCAATGCTTCTATGCGTTGTGCCGTTAACGCCTCTAGTTTAAAACGAGCCCGCTCAATAAAAGGTATATTTTCGATAACAAACGCATCAATTCGATGGGCTGGTATATACGCATTTGCCGAAACATGGACACTACCATCCTTGTGAACACGCATATTTATATTCTTTACACGCTTAATGATTAATTCATATTCAATTGTGTCACCATTATAGGTAATAGACCGAGTTGTTGAAGTATTCATACCTTTTATTTTATCATAAAACACTCATAAA
>CAUTOY010000085.1:0-5810 GCA_963539855.1 uncultured Veillonella sp. | reverse complement strand
GCACCGAGCATGACGATAACGCGCAATAGTTGTTCTACGATTTGGCTGACCGCCGTTGGGGTCATCATTTCATAACCTTGGATGTAGCCGCGGAAACAGGAAATCCACGTTACAAAGAATACTGCCGGAGCAAGTGCGATGATTGAGTAGTAGGCACGGCTTTCAGCAATGAGACCGCTCGAGATAAGCCAATCTGCGCCAAAGTACATGGCCAAGCTGGCGATAAAGCCTGTAATGGTCAGCATTGTGAAAGAAATATTGAATACTCGCTTAGCGCCACCAAAGTCGTGTAATGCTAATCGCTCTGCCGTCAAAATAGAGATGGCAATCGGCACACCTGCGCTCGAAATTTGTAATAGTAACAAATAGATAGGAAAGGCCATCTGGTAGATCCCGATGCCTTCACCACCCAAGATACGGGAGAGAAGAATCCAGTTGATACTACCGATGGCTTTCACTACGAAACCGGCAATGGTTAATATTAAGGTTCCTTTTAAAAATCCACTAGCCATAGATTATAGTTTGTGGGAAGAACCTAATACATCTTTAATTTTGTGAGCCACCATGGCTTTAATAGCGTCACGAGCAGGTCCTAAATATTTACGAGGGTCAAATTCGGATGGGTTTTGTGCCAAGTATTCGCGTACAGAAGCTGTCATAGCAAGGCGAAGGTCTGTATCGATGTTGATTTTGCAAACCGCCATTTGTGCTGCTTTGCGAAGCATTTCTTCAGGTACGCCTTGTGCGCCAGGGATGTTGCCACCGAATTCGTTACATTTTGCTACGAATTCAGGCAATACGGAGGAAGCACCATGCAATACGATAGGGAAGTTAGGCAATAATTTGCCAACCTTTTCCAAACGTTCAAAGTCAAGGTATGGTGTGCCTTTGAATTTGTAAGCGCCGTGGCTTGTACCAATAGCGATAGCCAAGGAATCAACGCCTGTTAATGCTACGAATTCAGCAGCTTGTTCTGGGTCTGTGAAGCGAGCGTCTGCATCGGATACGTTAACGTCATCTTCAACGCCAGCTAAACGACCAAGTTCTGCTTCTACTACAACACCGTGTGCATGAGCGTATTCAACAACTTGTTTTGTAATCTTTACGTTTTCTTCAAAATCATGATGAGAAGCGTCAATCATAACAGATGTGAAACCGCCATCTACGCAATCTTTACAGATTTCAAAAGAATCGCCATGGTCAAGATGAAGGGCGATTGGCAAATTACTATCTTCCAATGCTGCTTCTACAAGTTTTACAAGATAAATGTGCTTTGCATATTTACGAGCACCTGCAGATACTTGCAAGATAAGAGGGGATTGTTCCTCTTTCGCCGCATCGACGATACCTTGTACGATTTCCATATTATTAACGTTGAAAGCACCTACTGCGTAGCCACCTTCATAAGCTTTTTTGAACATTTCCGTAGTCGTTACTAATGGCATGTTGTCCTCCTTGGCTTTATAGCCGATTGTATGTATTTTGAAAGTATTGTCATCAACTTATGATGATACATATCTATTCATTGTTAGTATATCAAGAAACGATATAAAGCACCACAATTTTATAAGGTTTTCTAGATGAATCTGTTAGAGATGCAGTAAATGTTTCATATCCGTTGGCATAGGGGCATGTAGTTCTATATATTCCTGTGTCATAGGATGGGTGAAAGCTAGGTAGCCCGCGTGCAATGCTTGCCGATGGATATAATCCAAATGACCGCCATATAAATCATCACCGGCTAGAGGATAGCCTACATGAGATAGGTGAACACGAATCTGATGAGTTCGGCCCGTATGGAGTACACATTGCACATAGGTGAGAGCCTGTTGCGTGTTCACATTGGTACCTATTTGTATGGATGGAGAGATTGTGTGATGTGCTAGTACCGTCACATCTGTACGAGCCGGTTTACCGATTAATGTGCAACATCGTTCAATGATACTACCTGGTTTACGACCAATAGGCCATGTAATCGTTAGGGAAGAACATAGCATTGATCCTTCAACGATCGCATCATAGACCTTTTGGAATTTGGTACGTTGCTTATCAAAGGCGTGTTGTACCACCGATGTTTTAGCGATGATGACAATGCCCGATGTGTCCTTATCGAGTCGATGCACCGGATGAAAGTCATGAGCTTGCTCGGTTTCGTCATAATAATAAAGCACGCCATTTGCCAGTGTTCCATCGCGTACCGTTGAGGTAGGATGCATAAGAACACCTGCAGGTTTATTAATAGCGAGGATATATTCATCTTCGTATAGGATTTCAAAATCCATTTGCGTCCGTGAAAACTCTTGCTCAGGTGCTAATTTCATAAGCAGATGATCTCCGCCATGAACAAGGGTATCCCATGTAGCAGATTGTCCATTAATAGTTATAATGCCATCATTTTTTAATCGCCTTCGTAGGCGCTGTGAAATATGCTGTTGTTTTATAATATGATTCATTGATTGCGTGTGTACATTAGAATCTACAATCAAGTCGATTATGGTTGCTGTTTTCATAGGTCCTATTATAGCAAAAAAATAATAGATTAAGAATTTTTCATAATTTATTGTATATATAATGGGTCATATAGTATACTTTATATTAATAGTTGTTTATAAAATTTTTATATCTAGAGTCCTTTGAGTAATAAGAGGAGAGGCCCATGAAACTCAACAAGAAATCTTTATTAGTCGCATGTGTGTTGGCGACTATGTCTACAAGTGCTTTTGCAGCATCTACAACAACATCTGCTAGTAGTACAACAGTGACGAATCAAGATACACAAACATCTACTAGTACACGTGTTACTCGTGAGCAACATAGTACTACTGTATCCACGTCTTCTACAATGACATCTGAAAAAACATCCAACCGTTCTAGCAGTACTTCTGTAGGCGTAGGTGTTGGCATCGGTCGTTTAGATACATTTATGCCAATTGCTGGTGCCGTAAAACAACCACCTGCAGCGGTTAAAAAAGCGATTAGAGTTCTAAAAGATGATTCTCTTTTACAACAAGGTTACCTTGGACTTGTTAAAGAAAAAGGGAAATGGGGTATCGTTGGCCCTAATGGACAAGTGGTATTAGCGCCAACCTATAAAACACTAGATGCATCTTTCAAAAAAGATGGTACGTTCTATGCGGAAGAAGGCAAAAATAAAGTAGTTCATATTAAAGGTGATGGCACCGTCTTACAATCTGGCAAAGAGGCACAAGAT
This sequence comes from uncultured Veillonella sp., assembly GCA_963539855.1. Classification (GTDB taxonomy): domain Bacteria; phylum Bacillota; class Negativicutes; order Veillonellales; family Veillonellaceae; genus Veillonella. Next base: position 2,599 of record CAUTOY010000085.1, on the reverse strand, counting down.
GCTCTATATGCGGATACTAATGAACGTTACACCACTATTGAAGAGATGAATACTTTTGATCCTAAAGATATTCACCAATCTTATCCAAGCGATTCTTATGTGACTTTCAAAGAAAAAGGTAAGCTTGGCTTTAAAGATGGTGCTGGTAATGTAGTTATTCAACCACAATTTAAAGAGATTCCAAATGTAGAAACTAAATTTAGTGAAGACCGTGCTTTTGTAAAATCGGATGGTAAGGTCGTTGCTATTGATGGTCAAGGCAAGGTAGTGTTTACTGCACCATCTAATGAAGTATATCCTTATAAAAATGGATTGGCTGAATATCGCCGTAAGGTAAGTCACTTTGGCTTAGGCGGTATCTTAGGGCTCGTTGGCATGGGATATTTGTATAATCATGGTGGCGTATATATCGATGGCCTTGGTGGCCTTATTGATGATGGTATGAAACGCGGATATATTGATCGTAATGGTACTATTGTGATTGATAGTAAAAATGACTATGTATATCCTATGGAAGAACATGGTACCTTGGTGCGCAATGAAGGTAAATTAGGTTTTATGAACCGTCAAGGTCAATATATTATTCAACCGGGTAACTATGAATCTGGTTCCATTGATATGAATAATGTTTTATTAACCTTGAAAAATAAAGATACTAATAAATATGGTATTTTTGATATGGAAACGGGCAAACAAGAGGTGCCATTTAAATACGATACAATTGACTTTGTTGGGGAACACCAAATGTCTGTTACCAATGATACTAATCGGTATGTAGTAGATATGGCGGATGGTCGCATCATTTATAAAGGTGACAAGGCAAATACTGTAAAATCCTTTGTTGGAGATCAATATACTTGGATTTATAACAAGGATGGTAATTATAAGATTCTATCTCTTGATGGTACAGTGACAGAAACACCAGTTATGAAAGATATTTCTGGTACAGGTAGTTTCTCTCATGGCTATAGCCCTGTAAAAATTAAAGGTAAATGGGGGATTATCAACTCTAAAGGTGAGTTAGTGGTTCAACCTACTTACGACGAAATTACAATTTTATAATAAACTGTAAAGGCTGTATTCATAAGAGTACAGCCTTTGCTATTGATGAGTGTTTGCTATTTTATAGATCTATTGAGTGTGCAATCAATTCATAGAATCTAAATTTTTTGTGATTAATAATAGTTATAATTAAAAAAATCGATTTACCTAGAAAATAAGCCTATTATAAGGTATAATTATAGAGATATATTCCGATTTGGTGTACTTTTACACTTTCACTTGGAATATGAGGATGATGAAAGTAATGCTATGAACCCCATGCCCAACGGGTTCAGGTGTAGGAGGTATAAAATGGCTAAAGATTGTTCCTTTGACGTTGTATCCGAAGTGGATATGCAAGAGGTGGATAATGCGGTAAACCAAGCGAAGAAAGAGATTGGTACGCGTTATGATTTCCGTGGTTCTAAAGCGGAAATTAGCCTTGAAGGGGATACCATTAAAATCATCGGTGATGACGAATATAAATTGAACGCTATTATCGATGTATTAAAAGGCAAAATGGTTAAACGTAATGTAGCAGTTAAGAACCTTGATTTTGGCAAGGTTGAGCCTGCTGCTGGTGCCACTGTACGCCAAGTGATTACTATTAAAAAAGGCATTACAAAAGAAAATGCTAAAGAAGTAGTAAAGGCAATCAAAAATATGAAGCTTAAGGTACAAGCATCTATCCAAGAGGATCAAGTGCGTGTATCTGGTAAGGATAAAGATGATTTGCAAGCGGTTATTCAAATGTTAAAACAATTGGATGTACCTGTTGAATTGCAATTCGTTAATTTCCGTTCTTAATTTAATAAATATAAAAGCTAGGGTTAGGTTGATTTCATTGAATCGCTAACCCTATCCGTGTAGGAGGCCCTATGAGAGTAGAGGACATGAAGGGTGGATATACGACCGGTTCATGTGCTACGGCAGGCATGAAAGCAGGTTTGTTGGCCCTCTTAGATCATGATATTGTGGACAAGGTCGTCATTGAGAATCCGCAAGGTCAATTCATTGAGGTGCCTATTAAATCTGTGGAAATCATTTCTGATACAGAGGCTAAGGCGACTGTGATGAAAGATGGCGGTGACGATCCAGATGTGACCCATGGTAATGATGTGGAAACTACCATCACCCTTGATGACACAGGCAAGCTACGTTTTCGCGCTGGCTTTGGTGTCGGTACTGTTACGAAACCAGGTCTCGCAATGCCCCCTGGACAGCCTGCTATTAATCCGGGCCCTAGAGCGATGATGAAACTCGTATTTGAAGAGTTTTGTACGCATGGTCAAGGTGTGACGGTAACAGTAAGCGTTCCTAATGGTAAGCTGCTGGCTAAGAAGACGTTGAACCATACGCTAGGTATTGAAGGTGGTATATCCATTATCGGTACAACAGGTATCGTTAAACCGATGAGCGAAGAAGGATTTAAGAATTCTCTTGTGCCTCAGTTAAAGGTGATGAAAGCCAATGGCTGTGAAACAGCGGTTCTCGTACCGGGACGGATCGGTCAAGACTTGGCGGAACAGGTTCTTGGTATCCATAAAAACCAAATGGC
>CAUTOY010000084.1:0-5930 GCA_963539855.1 uncultured Veillonella sp. | reverse complement strand
ATACTAAAGAAAAGAGCAATTTGTTTTTATTGCACTTTCATAATATATTATATGTATTAAAGGAATATATACTATACCTTTGTGTCAGCCCAGGTTTTCATAAATGAGTAAAAAGCCTGTACTGGTTTGGACTCAAGGGCACTATGACGGGTGTACATCCATGTATCACGAGTCATGATGTGACCATCAAGATCCTTCAAGGTTTCCTTAAATAGGTTAGGGTAATCGTTACCACAGCTTTGGGTGAGGATGGTGAAACCAAGCCCTTGGTTGACGAGCTTCATACAGGTATCGATGTCGTTCACCTCGATGGTGCGCATCGGTGGTTGTGAGTAGTGAGAATACCACCAATCATCTATGGTTTGTTGTAAATTCGGATCTGTTTGATAGTGAATATAGGGCAGACGAGGTAAGTCCTCAACAGCACAAGGTGTTTTGTTAAAGAAGCAGAATGGTTCAGACCAAATATGCTCTTTCGACTCTGTCCAAGTGTGAGCACCGCGGATGATGGCAGCATGTAGGCGACCTTCAAGGAAGTCATGGTACAGCTTATAGCTAAGTCCCGTATACATGATGATATCAATGTGGGGATACGCCTCTTTAAAGGTGGATAAGATATGGGGAATGTGATACTTGGCGAATACATTTGAGCATCCTAGGTTTAATGTACCCCGTGGTTCACTACCCATAGCTAATAGCTCTTGGCGCACCGAAGTATAGGAATTGAGCAAATCTTCGGCGTACCGCACAAGGCGTTGACCTTGATAGGTAAACTCTACACCACGAGCTTGTCGGTTGATGATAGGACAGTTAAATTCCTTTTCTAATTTTTTTATTCGTTCACTCAATGCCGGTTGCGTCATAAATAGACGACGTGCCGCATAAGTAATATTATTTTCCTCTGCTAAGGTTTTTAAAATTGTACAATCTTTCGTGTCCATAAACTCTCCTTTACATATGTATTATTGTACTCTATCCCGTAGAGTTGGTACAGATGAGGGACGGCTAGGGCTATACAGATTAGATATAACTAAAGACTAGTTACATGTAAGAGGAATGTAACTTTCACCCATAAACATGGTGAAAGTATAGTGTTTGTAAAGGTTTACACATGCCTGAAAGTAATAAAGGAGCAAGTTATGGTTGAGTTAATTCCAAATGGTGTATTTTTATATCACGGTACGGATATCGTTCCTGCAGATTCTAGTGCAGCCCTTGATCAGCAAGAAGTTTTTAATAAAGAGCGCGCCTATAAGGAAACGATGGCGTACCGTATTTTAATGGACCACCAACAACATGAAGGGGATCAAGATTTACGCATCAAATTCGATGCGTTAACATCTCACGATATCACCTATGTTGGTATTATTCAAACGGCTATTGCCAGTGGTCTAGATAAATTCCCAATTCCTTACATTTTGACAAACTGTCATAACAGTTTAGCAGCTGTAGGGGGCACAATTAACGAAGACGACCATGTATTTGGCTTATCCGCAGTACAACGCTTCGGCGGCGTCTATGTACCTCCTCATCTTGCCGTTATTCACCAATATATGCGTGAAACAATGGCAGGTTGCGGCAAAATGATCCTCGGCTCCGATAGCCATACTCGTTATGGTGCGCTTGGTACTATGGCGATTGGTGAAGGCGGTCCAGAGCTTGTAAAACAATTGCTCGGTCGTACCTATGATGTACAACGTCCAGAGGTTATCGCGATTTACCTGGATGGTAAACCTAAACACGGCGTAGGTCCACAAGACGTGGCTCTCGCTATTGAAAAAGCTGTATTTGCTAATGGCTTCGTAAAAAATAAAGTAATGGAATTCGTAGGCCCTGGTATTGAACACCTATCCATGGACTTCCGTAACGGCATCGATGTAATGACTACAGAGACTACATGTCTTACAACAATCTGGAGAACAGATAGCAATACGAAAGAATTCTTAACACTTCATGGTCGCGGTGATGCGTATAAAGAGCTTAACCCTGGCGATGTGGCTTACTATGATGGCCTTGTAAAGGTTAATCTTGGCGAAGTGGAAAGCATGATTGCTATGCCATTCCATCCAAGTAATGTATATACTATTAAAGAAATCAACGAAGGCGGTCGCGATTTATTAGCGGAAATCGAACGTCAAGCGGTTGAGCAATTAGATAATAAATCCTTGTCCTTGCAATTGCCTGAAAAACACTTTGACGGCAAATTACACTTAGATCAAGGTATCATCGTTGGTTGTTCTGGCGGTTTGTATGAAAATATCATGCAAGCGGCCAATATCGTACGCGGTAAGAGCGTAGGCTCCGGTCGTTTCGCTTTCAGCGTATATCCTTCTAGCCAACCGATTTATTTAGAACTTATGAAAAATGGTGCTCTCGTAGACCTTATGAGCGCTGGTGCCATCGTGCGTACAGCTTTCTGTGGTCCTTGCTTCGGCGCAGGCGATACACCTAATAATACGGGCCTCAGCGGTCGTCATGCGACACGTAACTTCCCGAATCGTGAAGGGTCTAAACCAGGAAATGGTCAAATCTCTTCCGTTGCACTGTTAGACGCCCGTTCTGTAGCGGCTACGGCTATTAATGGTGGTGCGTTAACGGCGGCTACTGATATCGAATATGATGATGCGGTGCCAGCTTACCACTATGATGATAAACCTTATGAAAGCAAGGTATATAATGGCTTTAACGAACCTAATAAAGATACTGAGCTCGTGTATGGTCCATCTATCAAACCATGGCCTTCTATCGAAGCATTGACGCCAAATGTATTGCTCAAAGTAGCAGCTTATATCGACGATCCTGTAACGACTACAGATGAGTTGATTCCATCTGGTGAAACATCTTCCTTCCGTTCTGACCCATATGCATTATCTGAGTTTGCTTTGAGCCGTAAGGTTCCTGAATATGTGGGTCGTGCGAAAGTCGTTCGCGATTGGGAAAAATCTCGTCAAGAAGGTGAAAGCACAGCCGATTTAGTAACTGCATACGAAGAGGTAAAACAAGCGCTTGGTCTTACAGATTCCGTAGAGGATATGGCTAAATCTACAGCCGTTTCCAGTATGGTGTACGCTAATCGCCCTGGCGATGGCTCTGCTCGTGAACAAGCAGCATCCTGCCAACGCGTATTGGGTGGCGGTGCTAATATTGCTATTGAATATGCTACAAAACGTTATCGCAGCAATGTTATTAACTGGGGCATGTTGCCGTTCGTAACTAGCGAAGAAGACTCCAAAACTATGGCAGTAGGCGACTATGTATATGTGCCAAATGTGCGTGACCAATTATTCTCTGACTCCGATGATTACAAAGCATATGTTATCAGCGGTGGCGTGAAGAAAGCAGAGATTACATTGCATTTAGGTCATCTCAGCGATGAAGAAAAAGATATTATCGCAGCAGGTTGTCTCATCAACTACTATGCAAATAGTAAAGCGTAAGTGGTGAACATAAAGGAGTACATTATGAACGGGTATAAAGAAATTCCTGTTACCTATATGCGCGGTGGTACTAGTAAAGGGGCGTATCTGTTAAAAGATACGCTTCCCACTGATCCAGCTGCACGAGACCGTATGATTTTAGATTTATATGGTTCTCCTGATGCACGTCAAATTAATGGTATTGGTGGTGCCGATCCATTGACGAGCAAGGTAGCTATCGTAAATCCTTCTGACCGCGATGATGCAGATGTCGACTACACCTTTGGGTATGTAGGCATCGCTGATGCGGTAGTGGATTATGAAGGTAACTGTGGCAATATTTCTGCTGGTGCAGGGGTATTTGCTATTATGGAAGGCTTTGTGAAAGCTGTAGAACCAGAAACAGTAGTTCGTATCTTTAACACGAATACAAATAAGGTGATTGAAGCGCATGTGCCAGTTCGAGATGGCAAGCCTGTTATTGACGGTGATTTTGCTATCGACGGTGTACCTGGTACAGGTGCTCGTATTACATTATATTTCTTGGAGCCAGGTGGTTCTAAGACGGGTAAGCTACTACCAACAGGGAATGTACAAGACACGATTACATTGGCTGATGGTCGCACAATCCAAGTCAGTCTCGTAGACGCAGCTAATCCAGCTGTCTTTGTAAAGGCTACAGACCTTGGTTATGAAGGTACGGAATTACCGGCTTTCACAGAAACGGATGGCGGTGTATTACTCAATACACTTGAAGATATTCGTACTACTGCGGCTGTGATGATGGGCCTTGCTCCATCTAAAGAGGCTGCGAGTCCTGCAGTTCCAAAGGTTTGCATGGTGTCTGCACCACAAACCTACGTGGCAAGCGATGGTCGAACTATCAAGGGGAATAGTATAGACATTGTAGCCCGTACAAAGGCACTCGCTGTAATGCATAAAGCGTATGCTGTTACAGGTGGTATTTGTACAGCTACGGCAGCGCTTATTACGGGTACTGTGGCGAATGAAGTAGTGAGCGAACGTGCTAAGGAAACGAATCGCGTTACTTTAGCGCATCCATCAGGGAAATTTGATTTCGAAATATGCTTGACCCATGATAATGGTTGGCATGTGGAGAAGGCGGGCGTCGCTAGAACAGCGCGACCGATCATGAAAGGCATAGCTTATGTTAAAGGAGAGTAAGAATGAATAAGCTACTTAAAATTGCAATTATGTTTGCCATTCCTCTGTCAATGTGGTTCATTACACCGCCAGAAGGTTTGAGCGTTGAAGCTTGGCGACTATTAGGTTTCTATTTAATGGCTATCGTTGGTCTTGTTGTTAAACCTTGGCCAGCACCAATTATTTTGTTATTATCTATTGCAGGTTCTTCAATTTTCTTGAATGCTACGAAAAACGTATTGTCTGGTTATGCATCTACAACCGTATGGTTAGTATTCGCTGCGTTCTCCCTCAGTGTGGCGTTCGTAAAAACAGGCCTAGGCCGTCGTATTGCGTATCTATTGATTAAATCCTTAGGTCACACTACATTGCGTCTTGGCTATGTAACTGCTTTATTAGATTTTGTTATTTCCCCAGTAACACCGTCCAACACAGCACGTTGTGGTGGTATCGTGTTCCCAATCATGAACTCTGTAGCAAAAGCTTTGGGGTCTGAGCCTGGTGAAACCGCTAAAAAAGCTGGTTCTTACCTCATGGTTAACACATACATGGTTACTAAGGTAACAAGCTTCATGTTCGCTACAGCAATGGCACCAAACTTATTGGCTGCTGACTACATGAACAAAATCCTCGGTGTAGATCTCGACTGGGGACTATGGGCATTAGCGCTCGCAGTACCAGGTCTTGTAATGCTTCTCATTACACCTGCTTTGGTATATTACTTAGACAAACCATCTATTCAACACATCGACTCTCACGCGATTGCTGATGAAGGTTTAAAAGAACTGGGACCTATGTCTGGTCGGGAAAAATCTCTCATCGTTATCTTTATTCTTGCCTTAGTGGGTTGGGCATTACCATCCATTTTGATGAAAGGCTTTGGTATTAAATTCTCTCTTGATGCAACAGCAGTAGCTATTACAGCCATGGTAGCAGCGCTTATAACAGGCACAATCAAATGGGAAGATATGCTTGAATCAAAAGGTGCTTGGAATACGTTGATCTGGTTCGGTGGTATCATCGGCATGTCCAGTGCGTTGTCTAAGGTTAAATTCTTTGAATGGCTAGCTGATTTTATGGGTACACACTTCAGCTTCGGCGACAACCCGATGATGGCTCTAATTATCATAGGCGCTCTCAGTATCGCTGTTCGTTACTTGTTCGCCTCTGGTAGTGCCTACGTTGTAGCCATGCTTCCAGTATTCCTTACTGTAGGTAAAGTGGCGGGCGTAAATCCAATGGCCTTGTCCTTGTTATTAGCTGCTACAAACTCCTACGGTGGTGCGTTGACCCACTACGGTGGTGCAGCGGCTCCGATTGTATTTGGTGCAGGTTACAACACAGTTAAAA
>CAUTOY010000083.1:0-5945 GCA_963539855.1 uncultured Veillonella sp. | reverse complement strand
TTTCAAGTACGCCTTCTGGACAACGAGAGCAGAAGAATTCGATTGCATCTTGGTCGCCAAGATAGTCAGAACCTTTTACTGTATCGAAAGTATGAGTTTCGATAGTATCTTCAGCTGCTACGTTATTCAAGCAAGCATTTACACCGCCTTGCGCCATTGCTGTTGCAGAGCGAGTTGGGAAAATTTTAGTAATAAGTGCTACATTTAAGCCTTTGCGACGACCTACTTCAAGAGCCGCACGCATGCCGGCGCCACCGCTACCTACTACTAGAACATCAAACTGTTCCATAATGACCTCCTCATAACTACCTATAATAAGAAAATTTGTTAGACTATCTCATTTCAAAAACTTATAAAAATTTTTGATAACCTAATCATTTTTCTTTCAAGAAAAACCCCATACTTATGCGATTTTTCTTATAGCTTTACATATAATTATAGAGAGCATTTCAGGTCATGTCTAAACCCTATTATGCATAATTAATTTTGATTAATCTAATTGATAATTTATTTCAGTTAATATTTTTGGCGTAAAATTATGAGCAATTAAAATACCTATATGAATAATTTTTACAATAAGTTAAGGATATTACGAAAGTAGTTCGGTTCCGAAATTTTTGTATATTTTTATTTCTCTTAAGAGCAACACGATTCCCTTAAATACAAGCTTTCTATTCTCTTTCAACTGTTCATAATAATTAATATCTGTTAAATTCCTACTAAATTCACCTCGATTTTAACCAACGAAAGTCATCGTTTTTCTCTAGGCATAATAGGCAATTATTTCTGTGATAATTATTATCATAACTTTTTTTAGTGATTTCTTTCACATCACCCAAAATCGATAAAATCATGGTTAGCTATGCGCATACGGCAATCTTCGATATAGTTCATCTTCATTCATTAGCAGAATTCATTAAATTTCAGCATTTCACTATTTTTAGACCTTTTAAACATGAAGAAAAGGCTTATAAACTCGCATAGACATTCATCTTTTGCTCATTCCTATTGTATAAGGTATGATAATAGATAAATAAGTTATATAATATTATATATATGGTCACCTTCTATGGTGTTGTAGCTTTCACAACAAAAGAAAGCTTATATATATAATGACTATATTATAGTAGTTGGAGAGCTATATATTTAACTCATACATAAGGAGAACAGAGAATGAAAATTTTACTTGTAGAAGACGAAGAAATGCTGAATGGCATTACGGCCAAATATTTGCGTGCAGAGAATATGACTGTTGATACATGCTTCAACGGTCAACAAGCGATTGATTATGTTAACACATCTAGCTATGACGTTATCGTAATGGACATCATGATGCCAATCCTTGACGGTATTAGTGCTCTTGCACAAATGCGCAACGATGGCAATACAACACCTGTATTGCTTTTAACAGCAAAAGATTCATTACAAGATAAAGTAACAGGCCTTAATACTGGCGCTGACGACTATCTGGTAAAACCGTTTGATCTTGAAGAATTGACAGCTCGTATTTATGCATTGGCGCGCCGTAACGCACGTCATGCACAGAACGATATTCATGTTGGTCCTCTTACTATCAATGTGCCTCAACGTACAGTTAAACGTGACGGTGAAACAATTACATTGACAGCCAAAGAATTCGACCTCTTATTCTATTTAGCAAGTAACGAAAATATCGTATTGTCTCGTCAACAAATCCTTGACCACGTTTGGGAATACGATTATGAAAGCTACTCTAACCTCATCGACGTATACATTAAAGATTTACGCAAAAAAATTGATACCGATGAGAATGTAAAACTCATTCAAACGGTTCGTGGAGTAGGGTATGTCCTCAAAACAGAAAACTAATGATCCTCACCGGGATCTAGACACCATGTCTGGGGCAGCTACCGATTTATTCAATCGGCTGCCCCTAACTTTTAAAATCATGTCTTGGTACACCATCTTTTTGCTTATCATTTTGATGGTTGCTTCCGCATGGATTTATGCATATACACATGATTCCGATAACAAGGAAGTACGAGAACGTTTGCAACAGCAAGCGATGATTATGGCGACGGATATTCGCAAGTTTAAACCGTATCAAGATAATACATTCTTCTTCGTCTCCACCCAAGACGGCTATATTATTAAAGGCGCCTTACCAGATGGTTTCCCTAATCAAACAGTCCTTTCCTTGGGACAGGTTGGAGAAGTCGCTGTTGGTGATGACACCTTCTACTACTACGATACACCGGTTAACGAACCGAATTATCGTGGTATTTTGCGTGCCGTTACAAAGGTAAAAACAGCTTCCAAAAAGACTGAAAACCTTTTATACAGCTTACTATTAGGAAATATCATATTCTTGCTGATTTCCTCACTAGGTGGTTATCTATTTATCAAGAAAGGCCTTAAACCAGTCCGAACCTTGACAAAAACAGCTAAAGTTATCGGTAAGAACAACGACTTGAGTCGCCGTATCGACATTCCACCGCGCACTGCGAAGGATGAAATCTATGAACTAACTACCACATTTAATCGCATGATTTCAGGACTTGAAGATTCTTCGAACCGTGAAAGACAGTTTAGTTCTGACGTTTCTCACGAGTTGCGGACACCTATTGCGGTTATTAAAGCAGAAAGTGAATTTGCTTTAAAATACGGGCGCACCGAGGCCGATTTGCGGGAAGGTTTGACACATATCTTAGAACAAGCTAAGTTTATGACAAATCTCGTAAGCCAATTACTTGATGTGGCTCGCCTGGAGAATGCCCAAGATCTTACCTTAGCCCCTGTAGATGTATCGGGGATGCTTACGAATATGGTTCATGACTATACTCGACTTTGTGCAGAAAACACAGAAAAGCAAATCACCATAACATCTCAAATTGAGCCAAATCTACGCATGACGGCTCACGAAGTATCCTTACGTCGTGCCATTACAAACTTGGTAGATAATGCTATCAAGTTCACAAACTCCACCATTGATATTTCAGCTAAAATCATAGGTGGCGAACTTGTTATTACGGTAACAGATAACGGTATCGGTATCGAGCCAGAAAATCTCGAGCACATTTGGGATCGTATGTATCAAACGGAACAATCTCGAAACAAAAAATCAAACCATGGTATTGGCCTTGGCCTGTACTTTGTAAACAAAGTTATTAACTTGCACCACGGCACAGTTACTGCCACCAGTGAACCACAAGTTAAAACTACATTTACAGTACGATTACCATACAACAAAACCGAAGAATAAACTAAAGGGACTGACAAAAGTCAGTCCCTTTTTTATATATATGCACTATGCACTATAAATTAATATGATCATACTACAGTATAAATTATTGTACAAATTAATCAAATATAACAAAAACGCTAGCACAGAGAATATGTTCTCCTTGCTAGCGTTTTATTTTATTTATCTATCCTATAAATTGTTGCCACAATGGCATATATACGTATTCTAGGAATGTCCACACGAGCAGCCCTGCAACAGCACCAACGATGGCGCCGTTGATACGAATCCAGCTGAGGTCATCCTCTACCTTAGATTCGATGAAGTAAATAAACTTCTCTGTGCTAAGGCCGCCGAGCACTTGGCGGATAATCGTTTCAATGAGGTCGTAGCCTTGTTCAAGGACATAGATGCCTATATTGTGTAATGTAACTTCAATACGGTTTCTAAGGTCTTCAGATTGACCGTATACGGTCCACAATTCAAGGGCAATATTGACTAATACTTGAGCTGGTGTCTCCCCATTTTCATCCCCTACGAGTAATAGTTCTTCTACATAGGGGCATAAATGATTTTCAATAACAGATTCCCAGTCCTGTTCGCGAATCCAACGTTCCCACGCTTCATCGAGGGCATTACAAACTTCGCGATTATCTTCAATATTGCGAATCGGATCTACCCATTGACGAAGCCATGCAGTCCGTTCAGGACTATTTGGTCGCTTCCAGTTCTCAAGCATAGCATAGGCCTCTTGAACGATAGCCTGTGCCAACTCCTGATAGTTCACCACATCGGTCGCTTCAGACATAGAAATAAGAAAATCAGACCAGAAGCCTTTTCTCTTTTTCTTATGAGCCTCTTCTGCTACAACCGCTGTAAGCCATGTCACCATAGCCGGATGGTTGATACGTTCTTGCACTACATTTAGCACCTGTACAACCATACCTTCGTAGCGATTATGTTCACATAAGTCGAGCAAAACGTGCTTTAATACAGGTACGAGGGAATGTTTTTGGAGTAATCCACGAATGCGTTTTGCCCCCCACTGTGCCCATTCCTCGCTCGTTTGAGATTTCCATAATAAATGCAACCCTTGATGGATAACGAGACGCGCTGCCCGTTGCCCTTCAGGTGATAGCAAGAATTTTTCAAATAATGGAACAAATTGCACATTACTCAACAATACTTTACAACGTTCCTTCGTGAGCATCTTTGTCTCAACAAGCTTGATAACACCGTTGATGAGACGCTCCTTATTACGAGGTATTAACGCTGTATGATACGGGAATCCTAGGGGCTTACGGAATAAAGCTGTTACGGCAAACCAGTCTGCCACACTACCGATAAGTGCGGACTGCACGGCCCAATAAAGAGGCTGATACCAGCTTTCACGGCCATAGAAAAATTGGCCTATGAAAACAAAACAGTACAATACAGCGGTCAAACCAAGAATACCGTTTGCGCGCTGCCGCAAGGTGAGGGATTTCAAATATCTAATCATTTGAGCACCCCCTCTACCAAAATGGTCAAGCCGTAGAAGATACCGCCTAGGACAGCCCCTACAAGGGAACCATTAATACGAACCATTTGGAGGTCGTAATACATTTTCCCCCGCACGATTTGGGTGATTTCAGCTGGTGAATACCGTGACAATTCCTGTCCTACCACCTTGTCGATGAGAGGGTTCAATTTTTGTAACCACGGAATACTGCGAAGCAAGAAGAACCGTTCAAATGGCGCTTGCTTGTCTGGGTTCAGCAAAATCTCTGTACCGAGTACATTAAAACGGTCCATAACAATGTCCATGAGACGATTCCAATCTACTGTATCACCGTCGATGAGTTTTCCTTCCCATTCTTCGAGAACCATACGAATCCATTGGTCTTTATGTTCCTCGATGAAAGCTTGCCACTCTTTATTGGTTTCTAAATTATTGAAGAATCGAATCGCTTGGCCCCATACATAACGACCTAGCGCAGAATCGATAGACTCATTATCCTTGAGGAATTGAACGGCCTTTTTCTGCACCGTTTCCACCAATCGTTCTGGTGAAAGCCCATCACCACCAAAGGCGATGGCCAATTCACGGAAGAAGGAGTCCTTCGTATAGGTTTTCATAATGTCCAGCATAACGCGGTATAAGTACGGATATACCTGATTCGATGCAATGACGCGCTGGCAGGTACGGTTAAAGTAGAGCCAGAAAACGCTTGCTGTTTGGCGCTCTAACATGCAGCGGCCAAACAAGATAACGAGAGGCGTCGCCTTCCAGTTCGTAACACCTTTATAAACTGCCTTGTTGATTTCTTGACGCATAGGCTCAATATCCATATGGGATAACACTTGATTACCTACACCGTACAAGATTTCTTTAATCTGACCTTGTCCTACATCACTCATGCCGTATTCAATAATACGGACCATAACGCGTTCTTTTTTGATAGCATAATACATCTGCGGCACGCGTAACAACTCTTCACTGAGCATGGTACGCCCTATTTGAATGAGACGCTCCTTGCTGCGCGGCAAGATAGCTGTCTTAAAAGGAATACCCAAAGGCTTCGTAAAGAGCGCCGTTACCGCATACCAGTCTGCTAAGCCACCAATCATGGCCGCTCCAGATACGTGCATGATAAACGCCCAGAACGTATCCTGTTTTTGTGGATATGCAATTAAAAATATAATAGCCATGACAACCAATAGGGTGGTTGCCACTGGTTTAGTT
>CAUTOY010000082.1:0-6270 GCA_963539855.1 uncultured Veillonella sp. | reverse complement strand
TCTTATTATCCACATATTGTATCATATCTCTAATTTTATAATTACTTACATGAATATCATGAGGTTTCTTTACCATGTAGGTATAACGATACTTTTCGTCATATACCGTCATAGTAAACAATGTGTATTTTTCGCCTTCAACCTCTAAATACACACCTGGTGTAGCATCATTCCAAACCGTAGCCGATTGAATTGGTTTACCTTCATTTAACGATTCAGTATAAACAAAAGCATTTAAATAGTTATATAAAACATTTTGCTTTTTCACGTTATCTATAGGTGACAAAGGAGTAACAATGATCTCTTCTTTTATATTTCCAGAAGAATAATTTACTTTATAGCCTCCATTATTAAGAGTCTCACGACCAATATGCTTACTATTTTTAAATACTTGGAAAGTAAAGTTTTCTACACGTACTGGAGTCGTATTTTCTAAAATAGCTGATGCAGGTTTGATAGAAGGCAAAATAGTATTAACTAATGGTGCCATAGTTGAATTCATGATTTCTTGTTCATTATCTTTCAAAACACCATGATTTAAACGACCACTCATCTGATAGCCTATGTGATAACTTCTAGTAGGTGATGTGGGGAGTGTAAAATTTAACGTACCAATTATATTATCTGAATCATATTTGATTACATCCCAAGTTGCCTTCTCGATACCTTTATATGCAAAAGTGCCACTACCTAACATCTTAGAACCATCAGGACGTATATTCTCTTTGCTCTCTTCAAATTCTTTACGCAATATATCACTATTCAGCTTACTGTATTCAATATTAGTATTCTCCCAAAGATTCCCCTTTGGTTGAGGGCGAACTTCATAACTTAATTGAGCAATTCGAGATAAAATAGTTCCCATTCTAACGACATCTTTTGTATTATCTAACCTTGCAATTCCTATACCACTTTCATAAGGAGCGGTAAATTTTATATCTGTTCCATTATCACGCAAAATTAAAACCGTCCGTGAATACATAACCGCATTATTTAATTCTTTAGTAGCATAAATATCAGAATCTAACATTGACTTATCATAATTAGGATCTTTTGCTCGAATAGCAGGTATTTCTTTTTCTATACTCTGTTCCATCAAGTGCGTTACTTTAGGATCTATCCGATAATGCTGATATGCATCTTCTGGTGCAGAAGAAAAAGCACCGGGAATATTAATATCAAGCCCATAAGACTGACCCCCACCTAATGTAATACCTAAAAGACCTAAAGTTATCACACGTTTCCAATTCATAAAATCTCTCCTCAATTGATACTATACAATCTAAGACACATTATACCTAAATATTAATTTTTTATCAATTTTCTATAAATTTATTTTAGATTCTTTATGTAATACGTTATTTACATAATTGCAATTCCTACTTATATAATATGTCATAGTATATTTTAAGGAAATGAATTATAATTATACTGTACTTGATGTACAGTATTTTACACATTGAGGTGATGTTATGAAAAAACCATTAATTGGAATTTCCGGCAATACGCTACGCGATACTAGCGGTGCTTATGTCGATTTAATCCGTTCTTATGTCAATCAAGATTACGTCCGCTCCATCGAGGAGGCAGGCGGCATTCCTATTATTATTCCTTTTACGGAAAATTTAGAGCAAGCAAAGCAAACTATCGATATCATTGATGGTCTACTCCTTACAGGCGGTCATGATGTATACCCGCTCAATTATGGCGAGGAGCCATTGCGAGGTATCGGCGATGTATTCCCTGAGCGTGATCAATTTGATTTCGCGTTGCTTGCAGCAGCAGAAGCACGAAATATTCCTGTATTCGCCATCTGCCGCGGTTGCCAAATCGTGAATGTTTATCGTGGTGGTTCCTTGTACCAAGATTTGCCATATGATGAAAATTGCACAATTAAGCACAGCCAAAATCAAACGCCTGCATTACCTACGCATACGGTAGAAATTGATCCAAATTCTAAACTAGCAAATATTATTGGCACAACCACATGGATTACAAACTCCCACCATCATCAAACGTGTCGTAATATTGGTGAAAGCTTAGTTGTTACCGGCCGTGCTAAAGACGGAACCGTAGAGGCATTAGAAGATACAAGCCGCCCTTGGTTTGTAGCAACTCAATTCCATCCAGAAATGATGCATGTTAAAGATATGCATGCGAAAGCATTATTTAAAGCCTTTGTAGATGCTACTAAGGAGGCCAACTAATGGATAAGAAAAGTAAATTTGGGTTTTGGAGTATTGTACTCCTTGGGATCAATGGCATTGTAGGTACTGGTATTTTCTTATTACCTAACAAGGCCTATGCTATTATTGGTTCCGCTAGTTTAGGTGTTCTTCTATTTGATGCTCTCATTGCAGGTTGTATCGCCTTATGCTTTGCAGAAGCAGCTAGTCTATTCACACGTAATGGAGGACCTTATCTATATGCTAAACACGCACTAGGCGATTTTTGGGGCTTTGAGGTTGGCGTTCTTAAATGGATTGTAACCGTTATTGCCTGGGCTGCTATGGCCGTCGGCTTTGCCACAGCACTAGGTGCTGCCGTTCCAGCCTTAAGCAGTGATTTTGCAAAAGACGTCATTTCCTTTATATTAATCGTAGGCTTAACAATCGTAAATATATTTGGTGTTAATGTCTCTAAAGTTGTTAATAACTTAATTACAATTTCCAAGCTAGTTCCTTTAGCCTTATTTATTGCCATAGGTATATTCTTCATTAACGGTGCTAACTTTACACCCGTATTTCCACAAGATACCTATATAGACGGATCGTTTGCCCAAGCTGCCGTCCTCTTGTTCTTTGCCTATACAGGATTTGAAGTTATTGCTATTGCCGCAGAAGATATGAAAAACCCTAAAAAGAACTTACCACGTGCCATTATTACGTGCATGCTTATTGTATCCGTTTTATATATGGCAATATTAGCTGTATCTATTGGCGTTCTAGGACCGGATTTAGCAAATACCAAAGCTCCAGTACAAGATGCATTCAATGTCATTGTGGGCCCTATTGGTATGTACATTGTATTAGCAGGTACATTAATTTCTATGGGCGGTATCAACTTTGCTGAAGCCTACTATGCCCCACGTATTGCTACTTCCATGGCAGAAGATGGTATGCTACCAAGTGCATTAGCTAAACGTAACCGTTACAATGCACCATATGTGGCAGCTATCGTAACAGCTATTGCGAGCGTATTACTGGCATGGTCTGGTTCATTTACTACACTAGCAGCTATTAGTGCAGTATCTCGCTTTACACAATATTTACCAACTTGTTTAGCTGTCATTATTTTCCGTCATAAATGGGCCGATAAAGAACGGTCCTATACAATTCCAGGCGGTTACACTATACCAGTTATTGCCATCGGTACCTCTCTTTGGATGCTATGGCAAGCACAACCAAATCAATTGCTATGGGGTCTTGGTGGATGTATCGTCATTCTTCCACTCTACGTTTGGTACTGGCGCAAGAAAAAAGCAGGCTTAATCAAAGAAAAAGAGGATATTTAAATAGCTATATACCAACATACAAAAGAGGCAGGAATGAATTCCTGCCTCTTTTGCTATTATAATAGGTCTTCTTCGATAGTCTCTGTTAAATCTTCTTCGATATAACCATATTCGTCATTTACGTCCTCTTCATCGCGTGTATCAATATATATACTAATTACGGCTAAATGACCATGTTCGTTTAGGCTTACAATAAGACTCATTGGTCCATACACCAAGATAAGATTATCGTCTTCGTCACGAATGATGTGTGGTACGGCAGCAAAATGCTGATTCATGAGTTGATCAAAGTAGTCCTCTACATCGAGGCCATTTTCTAGTGTAATGGATTCTGCATCGCCTTTTTGGAACACTACCTTTGTATCTTCATCAATGAATTGATAGAAATCATCTATATCAAAATTATCTGTTTCAAGCCATATACTAAGTGCCGTAATCCAGTCTTTCACAGTATGTGGTACAATTGGAAACCGATAAGGTGTTTCATCTAACGATAAGCGAAGATCATCGTATTCAAACTCATAATTCTCTTGGCTTGAAACGATGCGGTCAATACGGCCATCCTCATTGATATCCACAAACAACATATACGCGTATTGGTCGCCCTCTTCATAGGCTACGGTCAAACCATGTCGACCTTCATGAAATAGAGCGTCCTCTTCGTAGACCTCTGTAATATGCATAATGCGACAGATAACAGGTACATGGTCAGATTGGATGGAATCAACCATAGCCGTTAAGAATTCTAAGCTTTCACGTTTATTGCGGGCAATAATGCCTCGGCCCGTAGAAACATATTCGCAATCATCGTCAAGCATGGCTTCAACACCATGGAGATTTGCGGATTCTAACGTGGCTTTCATCAATAATAAAGATTGTATTTCAGTCATACTAATCCTCCAAATATTTTCAACTAATATACTAATTGTATCATAGACTAATTTAAAATTCTCGGTTCATGTCATATAATGGAATAAGATGATATAGATTTTGGAGGTCCCCATGAAATATACAACTATAGTATTCGATTGTGACGGCACATTGCTTGACACATTAACCGATTTACGCAATGCGGTAAATTATGTATTACACGCGCATCATTTACCTGAACGGTCTGTTCCCGAGGTGAAAGCAGCCCTTGGCAACGGCGTGGCTCATTTGATGCGTCAATCATTACCTACATCTATTTCAGATGATGAATTTACGACCTATCTTGATGAATTCAAAGCATACTATGAAAAACATCTACAAGATTATACAGCACCATACCCTGGCATACTTGACGTATTAGATACATTACGTGCCAAAGGATATAAGCTCGCCATTGTTTCTAATAAAATCCAAGAAGGTATTACCCCATTAAATAAGGAATACTTTGGTGACCGTTTACCGATAGCCATTGGTGAAAGGCCTGGATTACAACGAAAACCAGCACCAGACATGGTATTACAAGCCTTACAAGAATTAGGTTCCACACAAAGTGAATCTATCTACATCGGTGATTCTGAAGTAGATGTAGCTACCGCAAAGAACTCAGGCCTACTATGTATCGGTGTTACATGGGGCTTTAGAGATGAACAATTACATAAAGATTTAGGCGTCAAACACATTGCTCGAAAGGCAGAAGATATCGTAACGATTATCGAAAAGCTTAATGCATAAGAAAACGACTAGCCCTGACATACATTCATGTTAAGACTAGTCGTTTTTATATTACTTTACGTTCCTATTCCAACGAGCGTTAATATTTCCATAATAATTGGTATAACGAATACGAACAATACGGAGCTAATGGTCACGAGTCCTGTGGCAAATGGCAAATCAGAACCTGCTTCATTCGCTACGATTGGCAATACGGCGATTACCGGGCCTGCAGATTGAACGATAAATGTGACGACCGCAACGGGATCCAATGTAATGCCCATGAGGTATTTTGTAGCATAGATGACGCAGAACATAATGAATGGTGCTACGGCAAAACGGCCAATGATACCGCCAATGGAATCTTTATTTAAACGCATACTTTTAAGGCCCGCATCATGTAATACGATACCAATATATAGCAAGGATAATGGGGTTACCATATTTCCTATATAGTTTAACGTATTATGTAAAACCGTCGGCAAAGGAATCTGTGCATATAGGAATACTAACGCCAAGAAAAAGCCCAATAATGGCGGTGGCAAT
Organism: uncultured Veillonella sp.; assembly: GCA_963539855.1. GTDB lineage: Bacteria > Bacillota > Negativicutes > Veillonellales > Veillonellaceae > Veillonella. Next base: position 569 of record CAUTOY010000082.1, on the reverse strand, counting down.
AGTTTTTTCCAAGAAAACTTACGCACTAACGAGCGGAAGCTTTCATTATGATTGGCCCCATTAGCAGGTAATGGATCAGCCTCAATAAGGAATACACCAAACATCCATACAGATATAGTATTACCAATATAATACAGCAAGAAAAACGGTAATGCATCGGGCCCAAACAATGCAATCTGTACAGGAAGACCGATGAATAGACAATTGTCGTTGACCACCATATTAATAAAAATGCCGCGCCGTCCCCGTGGAACATGTACAATTTTCATCATGATGAAAGCGATGATGTACGACACTACATAGGTCAACATCACGACAAGTAATCCATACCGCAAGTCCCACAAATCCGATGTTTGCACATTGTGAAGCACAGACATAAATACGCCAACTGGCAAAATGACGGACATAATTAACCGTGATAAATTTGAACTAAATGTATCATTAAACATGCTCCGCCCTTTAAGAAAATACCCAAGTGATATGAGCAAGACGATAGGCATAATACTTTGTAATGAAGTAAGAAAAACCATATAACCTCCTACATAATCTATATGTAGTATATCACAAAT
>CAUTOY010000081.1:0-6294 GCA_963539855.1 uncultured Veillonella sp. | reverse complement strand
TCAATCAAACACTGTTGGAAAAGATGAATTTTCATATTTTCGTCCTCAACTTTTCTAGTACTTAACTCAAAAAAATTTTTGATATGTATTCATTTAGGTCGATAAAATTTCACAAATTATCAGCCTATACAATAAATTGACGATCTTTAAAGTGTTATATTTAAAGAACATTTCGATATAATTATAAATAAGGGCACCACAAATGTCCAAGCAATTGCTATATTCGTATTTAAGGTTGTATAAACTATATTCTTATGACTAAAAGTAATAATCAAAATTGATTTTTATCACACTCACTTGCCGCTTTATAAATTTTTTCTATAACTCCCGTGTTTTCTTTATCTGCGAACGTTTATCAAATAGATATTTTTTAGTCCCAAATTTGCACCATTCTCATTTGCCATAATGAAAGTGTAAATTTCACCATTATTCATCTAAATTTTATCCTTATATATTACATTTTCTTATAGTAGTGGTTATTTCATAAAAGTGCTATAATTTATGTATATAAACGTAATTTGAAAGGAGCTTTCTCATGAAACTCAATAAATTGTCCTTATCTCTAGCGATTACATTGGCGCTAGGATCTACATTCGGCATGGCTCATGCAGAAACTACAACAACTACGAAAACACCAGTTGTAACGAATGCAAAAGCATCTACACATACTACAACTGCGGAAAAAACAACTGCTAAGACAACAGAAAAATCTGATGCTCCTGCAAAGGTAAAAGAAAACTTACCTGCTGGCGTATACCCAGATACAAAGGATAACTGGGCTCGCGATGCTATCCAAGCTATGACAGAGGCTGGTTACCTATCCGGCTATGCAGATAACACATTCCGCCCTAGTAAGAGCATCACTCGTGAACAAGCAGCTGCTATTTACGGCAAGGTATTGCAACACAATATGAACGAGCAAGAACTTGCTGACTTAGTAACAAAAGAAAATGGCGTTTCCTATTCTGATGTTGAAAGTGACCGTTGGTCCAACACAGCTATTAAACTAGTTGGTGCTGCTGGCGTTATGGAAGGTACAACAAAATCTACATTCGCCCCTGCTAAAGCGATGGACCGCGAAGAATTTGTTGCTTCCGCAGCTAATTTAGTAAAGAAAATCAAACCTGATGCACCTGTAAAATCCGAAAAGGTTACCTTCAAAGACAGTGCTAGCATTTCCAAAGCATATGTAGCGGATATCGAATACATGGCACAACGTGGCTATGTAGCATCCGGTGCAACAACAGATTTCAATCCAACACAACCTGTGACTCGCGCACAAGCGGCAACAATCTTGAACCGCATCTTAAACGGTGAAACTGCCCCTACGACTAGCAAGGCTACTGCTATTAAAGAAGATGCAAAACAAGACGCTGAAAAGGTTGAAAATAAGACTAATACCACTAAAAAAGAAGTCGCTAAAGACGTAAAAACAGATGCTAAGAAAGTAGATTCTTCTGCAAAGGCAGATATAAAAAAAGCTGATGCTACTGTGAAATCTGATGCTAAAAAAGTTGATGCTAATGCGAAAGAGGTAGAAAAAGAAGCTAAGGCTAAAAAATCTGACAAGGTTTCTGAGTCTAAAACAGAACAATCTCCACGCATCGTTCGACCTGTACGTCGCAGCACATTAAAACCACTTGATCCAAAACAACAAGAAACATTGGAAAATAATGTATTCACTCAACTCAACAAAACATATAAAACACCAGAAGCATTCCAAGACTATGGTGTTATGTACTGGAGAGACAATCAATTGCATGTAGCTTTGAAATCTAGTTCCGATTTGGATACAGTAAAAGCTAATTTAGCAAGCCAAGGCAATGCTACTATCAATAACTATGTAGTAGTTGAACCATCTCAATACAGCCAAACTGAATACGATGTTATCGAATCTAATTTCCGTAACTACTACAGCAAAAATGAAAAAGGCGGCAATATTACCGCTGTATTCCCAGACGTTGAAAATAATCAATTATACGCTGTAGTTAGCACTGCAAGCAAAGAGACACAACAAGGTATTTCCAAGGTATTTGGTTCCAAAGTTAAAATGACTGTAAAGCGCTAATAGCGCCCCCCCCCGATATATTTTTGTCCTTAACGGGACTTCAAAAACAGCGTTATCCAACGCTGTTTTTGGTATATTTACCACATGATTAGGAAGGATATGTATGCAACAGGTATCAACACACACATTACGGGCCCTCATCCTGTCCGCTTTACTTACTACATCCGGTATGGCATTTGCCGCCACACCGACACAAACACCAAGCACTAATCCAACGCAACATACTGTAACAACAACGACAACAATTCAAGATACAACAGCTATTGCACAAGACAAAACTGCTATACCTGCTAATAGTGTTGTTAATCAACAACTACGTTCTGGCGTTGTTACGACTCCAAAGGACATCCAAGATGTGCGACCATACATCTTCTCCGATGTACCAAGTGATTTTTGGGCCTCTAAATCGATTAGTAGCGTAGCAAAGGCTAAATTGATGAAAGGCTATGCGGATGGCACATTCCGTCCTAATCAACCGATGACACGTGAAGAAGTTGCGTCTCTATTCAACAACATTACCGATGATGGCCAAGCAGCGTTCATCTCTAGTCACTTCAAAGATATTACATCCGACCGTTGGTCTGCCCTCGCTATTGAATCAGTAGCACGCAAAAATATTATCTCTGGCTATGGCGACGCCACATATAAACCAGAAAAATACATGTCCCGCCAAGAATTTGCGGTAGTAGCAGATAATTATCTACATTATCTAGGCTATACAACTGATGATCCTACTGTACTCGATCAAATAGCGTATGGAGACCAAAAATTTGTAGCTCCTTGGGCACAAGACGCAGTGCGTGAATTAGCATACTTAGGATTTACCAACTATGCGCCAGGCACGATGTTTAATCCGGAAAAATATGTAACCCGTGCAGAGGCGGCTGAGATTTCCTACCGTATGACACAAACTCCACAAGCATTGGCATTCCATAATGCGCTCTACCGTCAACAAGTGGAACGAAAAACATCCAATATCATCAGCCATGCCCTTCACTATGGTCAAGACTTCACACAATTTAGAAACGACGGCGCTCTCTTCTGGAAGGAAGGTAAGTTGCACGTTTCTGTAGTTGATAAAAAACACTTTGATACAGTACGAACAGCACTAGCCGATGCTCACGATTCACAACTCGATAATGCACTAATTGTAAGCCAAGGTAAATTGACACAAGCCCAATTAGAAGACTTCCAATCCGATGCATTGGCGCTTTATCAAAATAAAGAGCCTCAAGGTAAAATCATTAGCATTTTACCAACAGATGATGCATCTGCATTAGTTATTACTGCCGATTCGGTACAACCTGGAACAGTAAAGGCATTTAAAAAGAAATTTGGTAAGAAGGTAATTGTTCAAACGCCACCTGAGGAACCCCCGACTACGACAATCCAATTCCCATTGCCATTAAAACCAACTAAATAATCCGTTAGGCAGCCCTTCGGGGGCTGTCTTTTTTTGTCCTATCCCCCCTCTTTTTCATACAGAACAACACATACGACAAAAGCCCCTCCGCACATCGCGGAGGGGCTTTCTAGTAAGTATTAAGTTCTATGTCACATAAAACAGTCTGTGTACCCTTTTTGGTGCTACGCACCTTGCATTGTTTAACAATACAGACACATATAGTTAGTTTTGTTATTTGGTCACATCATTTTGACGGTCGCGCAAATTGCCAACTGGTACATACACGGTACCAGCACTATGGATTGTATCCACATCTTGTTGAAGAATCATCACTACCGAGTAATCTTCAGTTGTGTAGAATTCAGATGGCATTTTGTCGAATGTAGCATTCGCACCAACTGCATCCTTCACTTGTTGATTATTATTGATAGCATTAACGAGTTCCTTCTTATTTAAACCACCAAGGTCATACAAGGATAATTGACGACCGGTTGTAGTATTAAATGTAAAGCCTTTTACATAATTTACACCATTTGCATCGCCATCACGCATTGTATAGGTGTGAATCAAAACGCTAAAGATACCATTTTTATTCGTTTTTACATCATAGTACATGATGACATTTGTTTTATTAGATTCTTTTTCGTTTACTTTTTGTATGTCATTTTGAACCTTAGAAACGTACTTCTTAATCGTTGTATTGATGGCTTTTTCAACGATAGGGCTAACGGATTTAACCTCTGGGAATACGAGATTCAAATGATCTGTAGTCGCATCTACAGGAGATACGCCTACCTCTTTACGATCCATATAACGTTCTGCATTTGGCGCTACCACTTCGATAGTACCACGATCAGTTTTATTCGCTATGGAACGTAATTTTTTGTTTTGCTCTGGCGAAGCCGTGCTAGAGAGACGATAAGTCACATCGTGACGATTATTTTGTGCTACTACAGCACCAGTATCCTTTGTTACAGGAATCGTTTCACTAGCGGCTGCCATAGATGTGAGTGGCAATGCGGCTGCCATCATAATGAGAACAGTCTGTTTTAATTTCATGGTTAACCTCTTACTTTGCTTGTTCTTGCTCTGCTTTCATAGCAAGAGCTTCTGCTTTATCAAATTTGTGAGTTACAACACGACGAACTAGACAGAATGCAGCGAAGATGAAAGCAAGTAGACCTAACCAACTAGCTGTACTTTCAAATTCAGGACCAACTAATTCGAGTGGAGATTCACCACCACCAGTTGTAACTGACAATACAATAATAACAGCTATGATTACACCAATCAAGCTTTCACCAACAATCAAACCGGACGCAAATAGAACGCCACGACGATTAGATTGTTCTACATCGTATTCAGCCAATTCACCGGCACGCATTTTAGCGCGAGCTCTGAGGTAACGACCTACGAAATAGCTCAAGAAAGAACCGACAATTAGAGGTACTTCCAATGTTGGAGGCAAGTAGATACCCATACCAACAGCCAATGGAGGCAATGTTAAGGAAGCAGTTGTGCTCTTAAGAATCAAGTTAACAATAATTGCTACTACGCCAACACCAACGCCGATCAAGATGTAATTCCAATCCATACTAGCATTGAAAATACCTTGAGCGATTGTAGTCATCAATGTTGCTTGTGGAGCAGATAATGCCGCATTTGGATCCATTTCAGCACGAGGCAACGCACCTGTGAAACCATATGCTTGGTATAACAAGTTAAGAACTGGAGCAATCGCAATAGCACCGGCTACGGAACCAAGTAACAATGCAATTTGTTGACGCCAAGGTGTAGCACCAACGAGTTGACCAGTTTTCAAGTCTTGCAAGTTATCGTTAGAGATAGATGCAATGGCAATAACTACGGATGTCATGAAGATAGCCATAGCTGTAGCAAATTGAACACCTGCTTCGGTAGCAAACAAATTATTTTCAGAAGCGATGAAGTACACCACTAGGGAAGAAATAATTGTTGCTAAGATACCAATACCAGAGATTGGAGATGCAGATGTACCGATAAGGCCTGCCATGTAACCACATGCTGCAGCTACGAAGAAGCCGATTAACAATGCCACGATAACGCCTACTACAACAAGTGTCCACATTAAGCCTGCACTAATAGGTACAGCGGATACGAAATCCCAGAACGTAATAACCAAACCAATAAGGATGATGGCAAATACGATCAATACAGATTTTGTACTCATATCTGTATCCATGCGATGTGTTTCGCGTTCAGCGGCGCTACTATTCATGGATTTAACGGAAATTTTCATACCTTCGATGATAGGTTTAATCAAGGTAATCAATGTCCAAATCGCTGCGATACCGATAGCACCAGCACCGATGAAACGAACTTTAGATTTCCAAACAGCCATTGCAAATTTAGCTGTAGCACCACCATCTGGAGCAAACACGTTAGTCAAGTAAGGTACAAAGCCAGCCCACGCGATGAGAACCCCAACGAGGATAGCGATACCAGATGCGATACCGATAAGGTAACCAGCACCTAACAACGCTGTGGAGAAGCCCAATGGAATTTGAGTAATCCCTTTACTACCTACTGGGAACCAGAAGCTCATGCTATCGCTAAGAACTTTGAAACCGTTAGCACAAAGGCTGATGATACCAGCTACAGCACCACCGGAAACGATGTCTGCCATGCCGGAACCAGATTTAGCAACTTCGCCACCATTATGAGAGCCGACCTTCAAGATTTCGGCTGCTGCACGACCTTCTGGATATGGTAAGTCACTATTCACTACCATAGCACGGCGCAATGGAATGGTGAATAACACACCGAGGGAACCACCGCATGC
>CAUTOY010000080.1:0-6314 GCA_963539855.1 uncultured Veillonella sp. | reverse complement strand
ATAACTACAACATCACCTTTTACGATTTTGCCACCTGTAATGGCTTCTACCGCCTCTTCTTCACTATCGAATACCTTGGCTGGACCAGAGTGAACGAGCATTTCATCATCAACGGCCCCCGCTTTTACAACGGAACCATCTACGGCAAGATTACCTTTTAATACGGCGATACCACCTGTTTCATGAACAGGATTATTCCAAGGGTGAATTACATCTTCGTCATATACATGAGCGACTTCTGCGATTTCACCTTGTGTTTTAAGCGCTACTGTTTTGCAATCCGTATTGAGGTGACCATTATCAGCTAAACGTTTCAATACAGCGGATACACCACCAGCATAGTACAAGTCTTCGATGAAGTATTTACCGGATGGAGATAATTTGGATAATTGAGGAATTTCTTGTGCGATGCGTGCAAAATCATCAAGTGTTAAATCGATACCGGCTTCATGTGCAATAGCTGGTAAATGAAGTGCCGTATTAGAGGATCCACCCAATGCCATATCTAGGCGAACTGCATTTTCAAAAGCTTCTTTTGTCATAATGTCTTTTGGACGAAGATTAGCTTCTAGCACTTTCACAGCTTGCATACCTGCGTGTTTAGCAAGGCGTAAACGTTCAGAGAATACAGCTGGGATTGTACCATTTCCAGGAAGGCCCATACCAAGGGCTTCTGTTAAGCAGTTCATTGTATTAGCGGTGTACATACCGGAGCAAGAACCACATGTAGGACATGCAGTATTTTCGATTTCAGCTAACTCAGCATCATCCATTTCACCAGTTTGATGTTTACCTACTGCTTCGAATACATCGGACAAACCGATTTTCTTACCATTGTGTACGCCAGCAAGCATAGCACCACCAGATACGAATACGGATGGAATGTTAAGGCGTGCAGCAGCAATCAACATACCAGGGACAACTTTATCGCAGTTTGGAATAAATACCATCGCATCAAAAGGTGTTGCCATAGCTGTTGCTTCGATGGAATCAGCAATAATATTACGTGTTACCAAGGAGTATTTCATACCGATATGGTTCATAGCAAGGCCATCGCAAATACCGATTGTATTGAATTCGATTGGTACACCACCTGCGTTGCGGATACCGTCTTTTACGGCTTGTACAATATTTTTCAAGCCCACATGCCCAGGAATGATTTCATTGAAGGAATTGGCAATACCAATGACCGGTCTACCTAATTCTTCGTCTACGAAACCGAGTGCTTTTAATAAAGATCTGTGTGGTGCACGTGCTACGCCTGTTTTTAAATTGTCACTTCTACAACTCATGATATTCTCCTCACTTCTTTTGAAAGTATCCACTTGGACGGCTTTCACAATGAATAAAAAAAGACGATTCCAAAGAACCGTCTTAAAAGTTTACAAATGATATTCCTTTTGTTTACAGAATTCCTAAATACATACATAAAAACCTATGTACCCCATGGAATACATACAAATAAGAAACACTATAGTCAAATCTTATTGATTGTATATTAAACCATTCGCGGAACTTTTAAGACAAAAACGTGTTAAGTTGTTGTTCATAATTCGAATGTTTTTAATAATCACGACCAGCGCGATAATCAACAAGCTAATGACTAAACCGAACATGTTTCCTCCTAAAATAATCTGTAACGATAAACCTATAATAACACGTTCTATAGTGTCATGCAATAAATATTCTATAGATTTATTATATTTTTTTTATGAAGTTCACCATACCCAATAGCTATACCCATATATGTTTATGCACCAATATTGGATATACAAAAATCCCCCGCCGTAGCGAGGGATTTATATATTATAAAATACCGAACAGCCACATACCAAATGTACCAGCCCAGAAGTGAATCATAAAACTTACTACAGAAATAGCAAGACCTACGCGCCACCATGTGCCTTGAGGTACATAGCCTGCACCAAAGAAGATTGGTGTTACACCAGAGCTATAATGCGTTAATGTACAGCCAGGGCTATTCATCAAACCAAAGAGCAAGATGGTAAATGGAATCGGCGCACCCATGGCAACCAAAATGGCTGCAAAGGCTGAGAATAATGCGGTAATACGCGCCGTACCACTAGCAAAGAAATATTGAGAGTATACAAAGGTTGCAGAGATGATAAAAGAAGCCCAGAACCAATCGATACCTACTAGATGTTGACTTACAAAATCTGCGAACACAGCTACTACGCCGAGTTTACCAAGAAGGCCTGCCATACCTACGAGCGTCCCCATCCAGATAAGGATATCCCAACCTGTGCGTTCACCTAAAATATCTTCCCATGTAAGGGACCCCGTTACAACACAAGCAAGAACGCCCATCATGGCAACTACTGTAGGATGTAACTTAGTCCAAATTGCTGTAGCCCAAAGCAAAATACAAAGAACAAAGATAATAGCCACGGAGATTTCAGATTTCGTAATTGGGCCAAGCGCATTTAATTCCTTTTGTGCCATCTCAGCCGCCTCTGGTGTTTCTTTGATTTCTGGCGGATAGATTTTATAAATAAACCAGGGCATCAAAATCATACAGATAACACCAGGGATGACACCAGCTTGGAACCATTCCCACCAGGAAATATCATAGCCAAATAATTTAGCCCCTAAGGATGTAATCAACAAGTTACCACTACAGGCAGTCAAGAAGATTGTTACAGTTATGGTATTGATGGTGTGAGCTGTAGTCATCAAATATGCGCCAATACGACGTGCCGTATTGCCATGAGGCTCAGAGTCAAAGGCCAGAGAAATATTTTGAACGATTGGGAAAATAATACCACCCCCACGAGCCGTATTAGATGGTGTGGCAGGAGAAATAATAAGATCCGTACAAGCCAATGCATAGGCTAACTTTAAGGAACTAGTACCAAATGCACGAATCAAAGTATACGCGATACGCTTACCAAGGCCAGAATTAATAATACCTCTAGAAAAGAATACGGCTGCCACGATAAGCCACACATTAGCCTCTGCATATCCCCCCAAGGCTTGTACCATCGTAATAGAACTCGTTGCCACAGCGGCAACAATGCCAAAGAGCGCCATAATGCCCGTCGGCCAAGGGCGCAAAATAAAACCAACAATCGTAGCCGTAAAGATGGCTAATAAATGCCAACCTTCAGGCTTAATCGCCTCTGTATGAGGCAAAAACCAAATAACCAGGCCTACCAGAAAGGTTAAGGCCGCTCGTGCAAACGTGTTCATAGAACCTCCCTAACAAACTACACATATCAACAATTAAAGTTGATTAACAACTTTCTAAAAACTCTTTAATCTTAGGATTTTTTCTTAATGTATCCATCTCTTCATCAGATAATAGTTTTACCTTATCTCGTTCCTTGTTAACAAGACAGAAGAATCCAATATAATCCCCTTTATTAGCTCTAAATTGGTGAATCGTATTACCAGGGATTTCAATAAAATCCCCTTTTTCAACATCATAAATGTCATCACCAAGCAAAAGTTGCCCTTTGCCACGTCCAATCATAACCATATGTGTATGCTCGTGGTATTCTAGCGTAGAATACCCACCTGGCAAGCATTCAAAATAACGGAATTGACAAGGAATATCATAAGCCCCATCATATAGCACTTGGCGTGTTACATCTTTAAAAGGACTACCATCTTGTTTGTACACCAAGGTATCAACGCCATCCCATTGAAAATTTTCTGCATCAAACTTGCGTATCATCTCATCACCTCACAATACAAAAAGGGCTGTATCGAAACGATGTTTCAATACAGCTCTATGAATTCGATTATTTAAAGAGACGTTTAATCGTACCTAATAAACCATGGCTATGTTTACGAACACCATCAACCACGGACTCTACATCAAATCCAGTTCGTTCAATAGCTGTTGTAATCGTTTCAACAGATACCTTTGCTGGATCAAAGGATACAGTAGCCGTTTTATTTGGCAAATCAACTTCGGAGCTAAGTACGCCATCTAGGCCTAATGTAGCACCTTCTACTGTTTCCTTACAATTATTACACATCATACCAGGTACAGTGAATACCTTTGTTACAATGCCATTATCTTCACCACAACCGCAATCTTTGCACATAGTAATACCTCCTAATCGTTAGCTTCCTTATGTTTTTCATCATTTTTAGCCCCAGCTGTCACATCAATAGTGGTAGCAGATTTAACAGCTTCCTTTGTCTCATCGACAGCTTTCTTTGGGCCAGAAAGAGCATCTTTAAATTCGTTGATACCCTTACCAATCGCTTTACCCACTTCAGGTAATTTACCAGGTCCGAAGATAACTAGAGCAATCACTAAAATAACTATTAATTCAGGTGTTCCTATAGACCCCATTTGTATCTCCTTTATATTTACTTAATACTACATCCATCAGTGTACATCATTATACGCATCTTTGTCCACATACCACGTCATACTTTCTTGTGAAAGCACCGCACCCGGCAGTACACGACCGATACGTTTATCCCATGATGTATCTTCATAATCCTCACGTTGGTACAAAACCTTTGTAAGGGCAGTCCGTTTACTTTCACCAGTCACAGTGAACCAAAGGACATCTGTTTTCGCCAAAAACGAGAAGGTCATGGAAATGCGTTCCCACACCTTGCCATCCTCAACGGGCACAACGTTGCGATCTGCTACACGCAGTGCATGAGAACCTGCAAAAAGTCCTGCTGTATGACCATCTTCACCAAGATCTAGAATTGCCAAATCTAGGCCAGATTTTTTACAAGCTTTAAGAACATTGCCCATTTCTTTCTCATACTCGTCAGCTGCCTCAATAACAGTTTTCGAATTGGTATTAATAGGGAAAAAATGGGCCGCCCCCTTCGCCTTACAAAGCAAAAATGGTTTTACACGGTTGAAATAATTATCTTCATGAGACTGAGGCAAAAATCGCTCATCAGTCCAGACAAAAAATATTCGTTCCCAGTTAACACGCTCAATGTACTCAGCGGAGTTCAATGTCTCTAACAAACCATTGATGACTGTGCCTCCAGTGATACCTACAATGCATGTTTCGGTGCGGCTGATTTCTTCATTAGTGAAAGCAATAAAATCCTCCGCCAATGCAGCGACCACATCACTAGGAGTGTCATAACATTTAATTGTATCTTGAGCCATAAAATATGGACCTCCTAAAACTATCTCAATAGTTCTATTATATACGTTTTGTCAATGTATGAAAAGGAAAAACCGATGTAACACACTATATGAGTCACATCGGTTCTAATTATATGAGTATTTAATCCTAATTTACATGCGATTTAGCACATTTCATTACAAAATAGTATTACTTTTGGCCAAATTTAGGACGACGACGTTCTGTAAAGGCAAGGACACCTTCTTTAAAGTCTTCAGAAAGGCCTAAAGAACATTGATTTTCTACTTCAAATTTCTTATATTCTTCCCAGCCAGATAGGAAACTGTTCCACATCATTTCTTTCATAACGCGGTAAGATTGTGCCGGGCCTTTAGCTAATTTTTCAACTAGACGTCTTGTAGCAGTTTCTAAGTCCTCTGGTTCACAAACTTTGTATACAAAACCAAGTTCTTTACCTTTTTCAGCGGAAACCGCTTCACCAGTCATGACAATGTGCATAGCACGATTCATACCGATGGATCGTGTCAATAAGAATAAACCGCCTGCATCAGGTGCGAGGCCTACGTTTACGAAAGCTTGGATAAAGCGCACATTATTAGCAGCCACCACAAAATCTGCGGCTAACGCCATGTTAAATGCCGCACCTGCTGCAGCACCTTGAAGGCTCATGATAACAGGTTTAGGCAAACGTTTCATAGCCATAGAAATTTCGGCTACGAGTTCAACGATTTCAAATAATGACTCTGTATCACCATCGTTTACGGCACGTTCCATTTCTGTTAAATCGCCACCGGCAGAGAATACCTTACCTTCAGCATTGATAAGCAATGCGCGAACACTTTCATCATTATGTGCTTTATCTAAAACCTCAAGAATCTCCTTACACATTTCAATGTTAAAACCATTTGCCACTTTTGGACGATTAAATGTTAACGTACCAATACCGTTGTCCACAACATATTGAATTGTATTGTATATCATATGAATTCTCCTATATGAAAATCTATTTTCGAAAAAATTCGATTATTATATTTCTATTATAGGAAAATTAAATATAGATGTAAATGTGAAATTACTGCTTTTCATCAAATCCAATATTAGATATATTTTCAAATTGAGTAATAGATTCTAGCAAAATAGCTTTATACTTTGTATAGAACGCAAAAACACCTGCAGACATTGTCTGCAGGTGTAATAACCTGTATTCCAAATATT
>CAUTOY010000079.1:0-6327 GCA_963539855.1 uncultured Veillonella sp. | reverse complement strand
TGAAATACTTACGTCGTGAATTAAACCAAGTAGAAAAGGAATATTTAAAACAATTTGGCGAAGATTCCTTAAATCGTGTTATCCTTCATGATTCAAATACAAAGGATAAGCAGGAGATTCAAGATACCATTGATATTTTAAAAGAAGCGATAGCCAAAAATAAACCTCTAGAACAAGTGCCAGAGGATATGTGGAAACTTATTGAATTCTAACATAAAAGACACATTGCAAATTATAGCAATGTGTCTTTTATGTTATAGATTATACAGTTCTGGTTTACGGTCTCTGAATATATTGATTTTATTGCGAATGTCTTCTACAACATCAAAATCAATATCTACAGAAGCAATACCTTCCTCAGTATTCATTTCTAATAGATTTGTACCCCAAGGATCATATACGGCGGAATGTCCCGTGCTTTGGACGCGACCAACCGTACCACAGCCGTTTACAGCACACACGAATAATTGGTTCTCTATGGATCGCACTTCATTAAGTACTTGCCAGTGTCGTAGGCGCATAGTAGGCCATTGGGCCGGTACAAATAGCAATTCTGTGTTTGGTAATGCCGCCATGCGTACTAATTCTGGAAATCGGATATCGTAGCAGATGACAGTGCTACAAGGAATGCCATCTAATTCAAAATGTGTGGTGTGCGTGCCGCCTGCGAAGTATTGATCTTCTTTGGCGGGACTAAAGCCATGCATTTTTGAGTATTCCCCAACGAGTGTGCCTTCTCGGTTATAGGCATAGGAGGTATTGAACACAACATCGTTTTTGGCAACTGCTACGGAACCACCTACGATGTTTACGTTGTGTTCTTTCGCAAATGCACTTAATAATGATTGAGTTCGCGCGCCATTTCTGTCAGCGATATTGATTAACTCTTTAGATGGATAAAATCCAGTATTCCAGGTTTCTGGTAATACGATAATATCTGGATTTTCAGAAAGTGATTGAGAGAGTAATTCTTGAACACGAGTATAGTTATATTCTACGTCATTTACATGGACGTCCATTTGAATAATGGTTAGGCGTTTTTTCATAGTACATCCTTTATTTGTTGAAATAGTATCGTTTATGTGAAATGTATTATAATTAAAATATTAAAACATTATTGTCTAGATTACAATGAGTCATAAGCAATTCTCGAATTTTTACTATTCTCCTTATAAATGATATAATATAAGTTATTAAATTGTGTCTATATAAAGGGGGACCTATGAAACGATTTCCATTGGTAGTGCTTTTCACAATTGTAATTGCTACAGTATTAGCAGGATGTGGAATACTTTCACAGCAAACGACAGAAAATGAAACTAAAACGCCACCTGCACAACAGGTTACGATGGTACATCCGTCGGGAGTTCCGGTGCTCATGTATCACAAGATTGGTGATGATAAAGATAATGATGCGGTTATACGCGAGGATTTATTCCGTCAGCAAATGAAGTTTCTCAAGGACAATGGGTACCATTCGTTGACGATGGATCAATTATACGATTATGTAGTTAATGGTGCTGCGGTACCTGAAAAGCCTGTAGTACTAACCTTTGATGATGGTTATGCAGATACATACTCTATCGTGTATCCATTGATGAAAGAATATGGTTTTGCTGCTACAGTTTTTGTTAATCCAGGTGATGTAGGCACGCGGCTTACATGGGAACAGCTAAAAGAAATGAAAGATAATGGTATAACCATTTCTAATCATGGATTCCAACATATAGAAATGGGCCAACTTTCAAAAGCTGCCCAAATGGAAAATATTCAAAAAGCACAACAAGCATTAGCGGATAAGTTAGGCATTACAGATAATCCTTGGTTCTGTTATCCCTATGGGGACAAAAATAAGGATACAGATGCTGCCACAAAAGACAGTGGTATAAAGATGGCAATGGCTATGAAGTCCGGTTGGGCTCATACAGGGGATAATCCATACAATATTTTACGTGTTTGGGTTGGTAATGCGGTAGACATCAAGCATTTTGAAGAACGAATTAGCACTGAACATTACAGTGATTTATAAGGAGATATACATTGTTTAAAAAGAATTGGGTAAAGTTCATCATTATGGTGTTCTTATTTACCGCAGTTACATCACCATTCGTGGTATTGTTTGGACCATTTAATAATGTAAAACGTGCCGTAATTGGTGCTATCTTACAATCTCGTCATCCTCAATACATTACATGGCTATTCAGCAACGATGAATTGCAATCTATTTTGGGGACAGTAGGCGTTGTGAAGAGTCAAGATTTGTTTAAATTTAATGCCCGTGAAGATAAAGACCTAAAATTAGAAAAAATTGAGTCTTCTCGCTATGTAGGGTACGTACTTGAAATTCCAGATCCTCGTCGCATCCAAGTAGCGACCGCTGCAAACATCCAAGAAAAAGGGGATACCACAAGTAATATTGCTAAAATGAATGGTGCCGTAGCAGCTATCAATGGTGGCGGTTTCCATGATCCTAATGGTACTGGTACGGGGCGTTTGCCATATGGCTTTATCCTTCACGAAGGGGATTATATCATCGGTAAGGATGTAGGTCCTGATGAATCCGTTGATTTTGTAGGCTTCTCTAAATCTGGTAACTTGATTGCAGGCAACTATGATAAAACCGAATTAGCTGATATGAAGGCTATGGAAGGTATTACATTTGGGCCACCTCTTATCGTAGATGGTAAGAAGATGATTACCGATGGCGATGGCGGTTGGGGCGTAGGTCCTCGTACAGCCATAGGTCAACGTAAGGATGGTACTGTGTTGTTCGTTGTAATCGACGGTCGTCAACCAGGCTATTCCTTGGGTGCTACCTTGCGCGATGTACAAGATGTACTTTATGAAAAGGGCGCATACATTGCGGCTAACCTCGATGGTGGCTCTAGCTCTACATTGTATTTAAATGGCAAAGTTGTAAATAAACCAGCCGATTTGTTAGGGGAACGGATGATTCCTACGGCGTTTATCGTGAAATAGGAGGAACAATGAAACCTTTTACGCGTGTACTGAGCGCCTTTGCGGTAGGCATTCTACTGCAAGGAGGGGTGTATCTGTACCTTGATCAATATATGTTTGCACCGACTACGGAATTTAATGTCGCTGGTGCGTCTAAGGATGACACGAAAAACTTCCCTGATGTAAAAGAGGGGCGTAAATACGTGTCCTATGACCATCAATTTATGGCTGTTGTTACAGATGAATCACTTCGGATTTATAAGGCTGGTGAAAGTAAGCCGACAACGGTTAATCTGAAAGGTCGCTCCATTAGTTATTTTGACTGGATGCCAGATCGTAACTACGCAATTATGGGTCTGTATACGGGCAACAAGGTTGTTATGGCTCGACTCAATGCAGATGATCCGGAACACGAAGTAGATACAGAACTTGAAGATGTACCAAAGGGAAGTCGCATTGTTGATGCGGCCTATTCCGAAGCGACAAATGTGGTGTACATGAAGGTGAAAGTTCGTGAAGGTGCATACCGGATTTACAGAACTGATGCGAACTATGATACGCGTCGCGTTTACATGCAAGCTACGGATATTGGTCGTATTGCTGTATTCTATGATGAAGATAATTTCTTCTATGATAATGCTAAAACTGGCGACATCTTCATGTTTAATGGTATCGAAGGTGGCTGGCGTGTTATCAACCCACCTGGACGATTCCGTTTGCTTGGTGTAGATACTAGCAAGACTATCTATATTGCTCGTGTCGATGAGGATAATAATGTATTAACTGTATACTCTGGTAAATTAGGCGTAGGATTTAAACCTATTTATAAATATAATAATCCAACTACCTTGTCTGAAGTAACTATGAATGCTGTGAAAGAAATTATTGCCAATGGCAGTGATGATACGACCAAAGTAACAGAAGATAACGATAAATCATCTAAAGATTCTAACTCTAAGAAAAAGAATTAATATAAAGCCTTTATAATCGCAAGTTATAAAGGCTTTATTTATAAAATTATTCAGTTTTATACGACATAATTCAAGTTGAACTCATATATATTTCGTTATAATCGGTATATATGTATACGAGATGGTGATTTAACGGGCGACGATAATACATGAGAAAGGCGGTTGTCTATGAATATATTGTTTGTACGGCTCAGTTATATTGGTGATATACTGCATGCCACAGCCGCCGCAAGGTGGATTAAACAACAGTATCCGAATGCAAAATTACATTGGATTGTTACACCTAGCATGGCTGAACTATTAGAACATAATCCCTATGTAGATCATATAATTCCTTGGGAACGGGATGAATATGAGGCTCATTCAAAAAAACTACATCTTCGTACCATGTGGAACATGTGGTGGGACTTACGAAAACGGTTGAAGCCTTATCACTTTGATATAGCTGTTGATGTACAAGGTCGGCTTATTACGGGGCTTGTATTATTGGCGTCTGGTGCACCTATACGGCTAGGACTAGGTGGTACTAAGGAACTGAATTGGTTGTTTACTAATCACAAATCGAAGGATAGGTCTAAGCATGTTATAGAGCAATATCTTGATGTAGCTAAACTACTGCCAGGTGCATTAAATACGGAGACTACCTCTGTTGACACTGAGGAGATGACTCTAATGAATCTCATTGTAACAGCTGATGAGCAACAACGAGCTAAATCCGAAGTGGAATTAGCGGTTGCAAAAAAAGATAGACCGTTGATAGGTTTAGTTTTAGGTTCATCATGGCAGACGAAGTCTTGGCCTCATGAAAAGTGGCAACAACTAATTGATTCCTTGTCCTATAGAAGTAATTTTATATGCTTTGGGGGACCAAAAGAAGCACAAGAGTTTGAAGGTTTGATGCAACATGTAAAGAAAGAGGACTTGCCAGTTTACAATAAATTAGGTAAGACTACCTTGCGTGAAATGGCGGCTCTTCTTGGCGAATGTGATGTGGTAGTGGCCTGTGATACGGGGGCACTACATATGGCAGTAGCTCTAAAGCGTCCTGTAATTGCCTTGTTTGGCCCTACAGATCCTGCTGAGTGGGGACCTCTAACCGGAACATATAAAGTGTTACAAAATCATGATCTGGATTGCTTAGGATGCCGTAAACGAAAATGTCCGAAGGGAAAAGCGTACTGTATGTCTGGTATTGATCCCGTTATGGTGAAGGAACATATTATTGAATTATTAGGTGGAAAGAATTAGACTTAAATCAGAGTGACAATATATAAAGTTAGTTAGAATACGCATTATGTTGTGTCATTTAACTAGTAGAATAGGAGTATATAATGGCAAAGTTTAAAATTCAAAAAGGCTTATCCGACGCAGAAATGATGAAGCAATGGGGTGGAAATGATAACTTTGAAGAAACTATGATGCAGGCGGAACGCAATGCAGCGAAACCTGTGATTCATCAAAGTCCTAAGCAAACACAAGATGCATTTTATCGTGAATTTTTAACTGAGAAGGTGGAAACACTTATCGGTAAGATGCTGTTAGATATTAAAATGGAGTATTTTAAAGAGGGTGAAGGAGCATTCTCTATCCAAGTAAAACGAGATGGCAAGAATATTGTTCTTGAAACAGCACCTAAAAAGGTGAAATAAAAAGTATATTTGAAATAGAAACTGTATATTCATGAATATTAGATTACCTTTGTCAGTCATCATAAAAAGTGATAACTAGGTTTATAAATCAAGATAATTCGTTGTACTATATCAACAAATACTGATATATTTTCGTACATAAATAAAAATTATAACGGTATGATGAGTAGTTTGTTCTTACATTCTCATTAACATACTCATTTGGTAATGATTAAAAATGCAAGATAGAATCTAGCATAACGAGCGTTTTTGGTGATTTTTTTTACACTTTTATATCAAAGATGCATGCTTTCTGATGATAAATAAGCATAATATACTTGTTGACAAAGAATTTTAGAAGTAGTCTAATATAAGTATGTTCCAATAATTCCTAGCATATTTTATCTACATAAGTAGAAACTATAGGAATTGTTGATAAATAGGTATGAGATAGTCTTTGAGTGTATGTATAAAATTACATCGCCTAACTATTTCGAATTGGAGGATTAACATGGCTAAAAAATTAAGAATCTGTGAAACCGTTCTTCGTGACGGTCATCAATCTATTTTGGCAACTCGCATGCGTTACGAACAAATGGAACCAGTGCTTGGCCTTTTAGATGAAATCGGTTATGAAGCTCTTGAATGTTGGGGCGGCGCTACTTATGATAGCTGTCTTCGTTTCTTGAACGAAGATCCATGGGAACGTCTTCGCAAATTAAAAGCTAATGTAAAAAATACACCACTACAAATGTTACTTCGTGGCCAAA
>CAUTOY010000078.1:0-6447 GCA_963539855.1 uncultured Veillonella sp. | reverse complement strand
ATAGAATTAGATATATTAGCCGAACAAAAGAAATTGTCTGAGCCATTACAAAGTATTATGACTCGAGATGAGGCCTTGTTTGGGATTGATGAAATCCTCGCTTTATCTATTGTGAATTTATACGGGTCTATTGGGTTTACGAACTATGGTTATATTGATAAGGTAAAACCTGGCATCGTTAAAAAATTAGATAGCCAGGTTGATAGTCATTGTAATACATTTCTTGATGATTTGGTAGGTGCTGTGGCGGCCGCTGCGGCAGGACGGATTGCGCATAATACACCAAATCGAGTACATCATGTCATTGTGGAGGGATAAAAAATGAATGTATTAGTCGTAATTGATATGCAACATGATTTTGTGGACGGTGCTCTTGGTTCTCCAGAGGCTCAAGCCATTGTAGACAATGTGCGTCAAAAAATAGCATCCTTCGATGGTCCTGTTATCTTTACACGGGATACTCACGATAATGATTATCTTGAAAGCCAAGAAGGTCAACATTTACCTGTTGTACATTGTGTAAAAGATACAGATGGTTGGCAAATAGTAGATGGGCTTTTAGAAGCGGCAGAAAAACGCAACACTATTCATCCGTCTTTTATTATTGATAAGCCTAATTTCGGATCCTCTGAATTAGTAATGCGGTTGCAAGGTATGCATAGAGCAGAGCCTATTGAAAGTATAACCTTAGTGGGGCTTTGCACCGATATTTGTGTTGTATCGAATGCAGTATTATTAAAGACTGGCTTGCCAGAGGTGCCTGTTCACATAGATGCCAAGTGTTGTGCAGGCGTTACAGAAGAGTCTCACCAAGCGGCGTTAACAACGATGAAAATGTGTCAGTGCATTATTGACTGATATGTATATAATTTTATTTTAATATGATTTTATAGACCATAATTTAGTAGGGGGAGTTATTTATGAGGTATGAATCTTTTAAAATTATTGACTATAAAGGTATTATTGGTACCGATATACATATACATCCAGGCTTGAGTCCATTTATTGGTGTTAATGAATCTGGAAAAAGCACTGTTTTAGAGGCTATTGCTAGTTTTGATAAAGATAATGATATTTTATATAATGGACAATTTATTGATAATGATTTGATAACAAGCAAGTTTAATAGAAATGATAACCCTAAAATTATGGCTGAAATCCACATTGATGAAACTGAGGCGGAGGACTTTGTTAAAGAGTTATTTAATGGCTTGTTTGAGAATTTTGATAAACCTTATAGTTTGTTTTATTTTACTTCTTTTGATGCGGAGAAAAATAAATCATATTTTGAAACTGTTACTCCGCAGTTATGGCAAGAAATTAAGGAACCTTTGCTTGATATAATTGATAATATTTCTTTTAGTAAACAGCCACCTAAATTAAAGATTCAGCGTGAGTTTGGTTCTGAAGATGGAAGATATAATCTATTACTGGAAGATAATGATTTATTTGATTTATCATTTAATATAGATAAAGATAAACGTATTGAATTGAAAAATTCAGATATACCAGTTATAGAAGTTCTATCACATGATGACACAAAATATTATTTAAGAAAGAACATTTTGGCAAAGTGTGAATATATAGTTAACTATATATTAGATTTACTACCTCCTATAATTTATATTGATGACTTTAAAGATATGATACCAGATCAGATAAAGAAATCAGATAGTGAACAATATGAACGGATAAAGTATATTGCTTGTAATATGATTGAGATGGAGGTTAGTAAGTCAAATTTTGATAACTTGGATTCATTAGGCAGTGCCGATCAATCAACAGTATTAGCGCAGATTAGTAAAATTATAAATGAATATATTGGACGTGCTTGGAATGAAAATCATATTTTAAAAAATGGGCTCCAAGATAACTTATTTAGGGTTGATATTAATTTAGAGTACAGAGATGGGTGCTTTGAATTTTTAATTAGGGATATAGATAAAGAAGGTAACATAAAAAATAGTTATAACTTTAATCAGCGTTCAAAGGGTTTTAAATGGTATTTCAATTATTTGTTTAAAGTGAGCTTTAATAATAAAATTGCTAGGAGAGATACTTTTGTTGATAGCGAACAGAAACGCATTATTTTATTAGATGAGCCAGGTGTTTATTTACATGCTGCATTTCAAAAAGAACTATTACGTCTATTAAAACGTGATGCAGAAATACAAAAGTCTAATATAATCTACACAACACATTTAGAGAATTTATTAAGTCCTGACATTATTAATGTAAATACTATAAATATAGTATCTAAAAGTGCTAATGGGATTTTAGTAGAAACAATTAATAACAGCAAAGGCCCTAAGTTATATGGAAGTTTTGATCCCATTTGGAATGCGATACATTTAAAGAGTTTTCCGACAGATATCTCTGACAAGAATGTTGTTGTGGTTGAAGGCTTAACTGATATGATTATTTTGAAATTATTACAAGAAAGAAGTATGTTAAATCAAGAACTTATAATTCTACCAGCTGGTGGGGCTCCATTTCAGGATACATTGGTAGCATTATGTTTAGGATTAAGTAAGCGTGTATTACTATTATTTGATAATGACAAAGAAGGTTGTACTGCTTGTGAGAATATAAAAGCTAAATTTGGAGATATTTCTAGAACATTAAAAGAGATTATTTCTGATGATGAACTTAAAGTAACTGATTTGGAGTCTCTATATAATAATGATGAAATTAAGCTAATCAAAGAACCTTTAAAAGCTAATCTGATATCACTATATTATGAGAATAAAGATAGTAGTAAGCGGAAGAAATTATTACGTTATTTAGTGAAAAATGAGTCAGTTAAGTTACTTGCAAAAAATATAAATGAGTATTTTGCTGTTACATCTTAGTTTGGTTAATGCGACTAGTTTACTAATGATTAATAGTATAATGGTATAATATTATCAATTACATAGCAGAGTATGCAAGGGAGCCTATAGAATAGGCTGAGAAAGGGCTGTTAGCACCTGACCTTTGACCTGATCGGGATCATGCCCGCGTAGGAAGCACGCAAAGACCATAAAAGGGTATCGATCAATTTTCGATACCCTTTTTCTTGTATACAAAGCTACATGGTTTTATTCAATAGGAGGATATGTAATATGTTTTACACTCAATTGGAAGCTGCTAAGAAAGGCTTTGTGACGGATGCTATGAAAATCGTAGCGGAAAAGAAACAGGTTCCTGTGGAACGTATACGAG
Organism: uncultured Veillonella sp.; assembly: GCA_963539855.1. GTDB lineage: Bacteria > Bacillota > Negativicutes > Veillonellales > Veillonellaceae > Veillonella. The sequence continues at coordinate 3,243 of CAUTOY010000078.1, read as the reverse complement.
AGCTCGTATCTCTTGGGCAAGTAGTGATTCCTTGTAACAAGAATCATACTTGTATCGACCCAGAGGGTATCGGGAAAGCATAGACGGAGATTAAATATTGTAAGCCGTGGTGGCAGCCTTATCTTTGCGTGGATGAGTATGACTGGTAAGGAAAATCCGTTCTGCGAATATTTTGACAATATCTTGGACATTTGTCGAGAATATGATGTGACAATCTCTTTAGGTGATGCATGCCGCCTAGGCTGTTTGTCTGATGCTACGTACGTATGTCAAATTGAAGAATTGGTTCGACTGGGAGAACTTACAAAACGCGCTCGTGAAGGGGGGGCAAGGGATTATTGAAGGGCCTGGTCATGTGCTGCTCAATCAAATTCAATCGAATATGGAAATTGAGGAAACCTTATGTGGCGCAGCTCCGTTTTATGTGCTAGGTTCGTTGGTAACAGATATTGCACCTGGCTATGATCATATTATGGCTGCCATCGGTGGTGCCGTAGTGGGCATGCATGGGGCGTCATTCCTTTGCTATGTGACGCCAGCAGAACACTTGGTGTTGCCTAATGCGGATGATGTAAAAGATGGAATTATGGTGTTCAAAATTGCAGCTCATACGGCAGATATAGCGCGATGCATTCCTGGTGCGCGAGATAGAGATGATGCAATGGCTGATGCGAGACGCGTCCTTGATTGGGAAGCTCAATATGCTTGTGCTCTCGATCCTGAGCGAGCTCGTAGTATTCGTGAAAGCCGTGCTCCAGAGGAAGGTCATAGTGAAACTTGCAGTTTGTGCGGTAAGTTCTGTGCTGTGCGAAGTATGAATAAGGCATTGAACAGCGAATATATTGACATCCTATAAATAATCTTGTGAGAGGCTTATGGTTAGTGCTTTTAATGGTTTTTTTGTAGTGTATGGTCCCAAGACAATCCTCTATTAGAAGGTAAAAAAGCAATTCTTTGCTTAGACGTTTGGGAACATACATATTACTTGCACTACCAAAACCGTCGCCCAGACTATATCAAGGAATTCTTCCGCGTCATTAACTGGGATAAAGTTTTTGAAAACTACAAAAAAGCATTGAAACCTCATCATCAATAAGATAGCTTTAAATCCTCTCAAAACTAGATATATTTTAATAGATAACGGATAGTTGATATATTCTCCTCCATACTTGATTGGGGATGTATTATCTATCCATTATTTATATATAAAAATATTGATATTTTTAGAAAGAACTTTCAAAAGTATAGCCACGGATACAGATTTCCTAATCGATATCATTTATCATAGTGTCATAGGCTATTAGATATAGCCCTTTTACTGAAAAATCAATGGTGTGTACGTTATTGGTACATATATTGTTCAATAGTATTAGTCGATACTCAATAGTTTTGACACGAGGGGATCAAAATGGAAAAGAAATTAGATTTGTCCAAATCCGTATATGATTTGGTAAAAGAATATCCTGAAGTAACTGAGATTATGAAAAGCTTAGGGTTCAGTGAAATTACTAACAAAGTGATGTTGAACTCTGTTGGTAAAATCATGACCATTCCAAAAGGGGCTAAAATGAAGGGCATCTCTATGATGGATATCGTAGGTGCTTTTATGAAAGCTGGTTTTACCTTGGAAGGTGATATGCCAAACGTACATGGCGATGCCGTAGAAACAGGTGCCCCTGTGGAAACGGATACTGCTGTAACTGCTAATGTACCAGACGTTACAACAGAGACGAATTCCGATGCAAAAGCAGATGATATTGTGCCAGATAGTGAACGGGTAGAGCAATTAAAGGGATTTTTAAAACGCTTAGGTACGGGCGAAGCCCTTGGCGATGTGCGCAAAGATTTTGCTAGCCAATTTAAACATGTAGAAGCCAGTGAAATCATGAAGGCCGAACAAGGTTTAATGCGCGAAGGTACGCCTCTAGAAGAGGTACAACAACTATGTGACCTTCACTCTGCCTTGTTCCATGGTTCTACCATTCATGAACAAATGGAAGAAGAACATGCAAAGGTTGAGGCTGCCTTAGAAGCACAAGACAAGAAGAATACGGTTACAACGCTTGTAGAAACGGTAGGTCATCCACTTAACCAAATAACAGAGGAAAATAAGGCGCTTAATGATCTTATTGAAGAAATTCGCCCAAAGGTGGCAGATAAAACGGCAACTATTGATGATGTAAATAGGGTGCGCCAACTATCTGTTCACTATGCAAAAAAAGGTGACTTATTATATCCGAAATTAAAGGTAGATTATGCCATTGGTGGCCCATCTATGGTTATGTGGACTGTTGATGGCGATATTCGTGACCAATTAGGAGACTTAGCAAAATCTAGTCAAAGTGTAGATGATTGGTATAGACGTTTTGATGAACTTCTTACTCGTGCTCAAGAAATGATTTATAAAGAACAAAATATCTTGTTCCCAATCTGTGCAGAGAATTTCAGTAAGGAAGATTGGTACCACATCTACAAAGATATAGCACAATATGAAGAAATCTTTGGTGTTGAACGTATTGCTTGGCCTGAGGCTGATGCGGTATTAGCTACGCAGACTACAAAACCAAGCGGTGATGACAATGCTATCGGTTTAATTGGCGGTACTTTAACTGTGGAACAACTAGATGCTATGCTCAACACAATGCCAATGGAAGTAACCTTCGTTGATCATGAAGATATTAACCGTTACTTCAATGATGGGGAAAAGGTATTCAAACGTCCTACTACCGCTATCGGACGCGATGTGTTCTCCTGCCATCCGCCTAAGGTAGAACCAATTGTACGTGGTATTATCGATTCCTTCCGTAAAGGTGATCGAGACAATGTGGCTGTATGGCTTGAAAAGCAAGGCCGTCCATTCTATGTAAACTACATGGCAGTTCGTGACCAACATAATAACTATATTGGTACATTAGAACTCGTACAAGATATGCAATTTGCTAAGGAACATTTCGCAAGAATTAAATAAAATTCTATGTAATGATAATCGTGCAATACGGTGGAGTTATAATACAAAGAGGCTGCTCTAACATTTAATGATGTTAGAGCAGCCTCTTTGCATGTACTATATTCGTACACATACATCCTATGATTGTATATGTTGAATCATACTATTTGTGGCAATTTTAATGTTTTCTAGGCTCGTCGCTAAATTGAGGCGTATAAAGGTAGCGTAGCTTTCACCACCGAACCATTCGCCAAAGCTAGGTGCGATGCGGCATTGGTTTTCGAATAGGTCATGCA